>NZ_SUEO01000124.1:13362-19447 GCF_004962925.1 Mesorhizobium sp.
GCCAATGCGAACCTCGCCGCAACATGGTTCGCGCGCGCTCTGATTCTCCGCTTCTCTTCGAAATCGTTGAGAGACCCGATTTCTCCTTCGAGACGAAGGCTATGGCCGAGGGCCTGTGGCCGGTGGCGGGAATGGACGAGGCTGGCCGCGGCCCGCTCGCCGGGCCGGTTGTGGCGGCAGCGGTGGTGCTCGACCCCGCCAACATTCCCGACGGCCTCGACGATTCCAAGCGCCTCAGCCATCTGCAGCGCGAGGCGCTGTTCCTGAAAATCCTCGGCTCCGCTCTTAGCGTGTCGATGGCTTCGGTCAGCGCGGAAGGCATCGATGGCAGCAATATCCTCAAGGCCAGCCTTGAGGCGATGCGCCGCGCATTGGTCGGGCTGTCGGTGCAGCCAAAGCTGGCGCTGGCTGATGGCCGCGACGTGCCGCCCGGATTGCCCTGCGAAGGCAGAGCGCTGATCAAAGGCGACCAGCGCTCGCAGTCGATCGCCGCCGCCTCGATCGTCGCCAAGGTGATGCGCGACCGCATGATGTGCGGCTGCGGCAGCCATCACGCGCAATACGGCTTCGAGTTCCACATGGGCTACGCCACTGTCCGCCACCGCACGGCGATCGAGGTGCACGGACCGGTGGCGCGGCTGCACCGCGCCTCCTTCGCACCGTTCCGGCTTGGCGGCACCGAAGTGCTCGATGAAGAGAGCCTTGCCGGCCTGGATTGACGCGATTCGAGCGGTCAAGCCGTAATCTCCCCCTTGAGGGAGAGATGGCCGGCAGGCCAGAGGGGGGTAGCCGCGCGTGAAGCGCCAACCTCCTCTTTCATTCGACGTGTTATCCCATGGCGTCGCGACGCCGAAGCGACCGCCTCTGTCGCCTTCGGCGACATCTCCCCCTCAAGGGGGGATTATCCCGACCGCAACAAAAAAGCCGCCAGGTTTCCCAGGCGGCTTTCGATGAATTTCTCGATGAAGTCGCTTAATTCAGCTTGGACTTAACATCCTGAAGCGAGGCGTTGAACAGGTCGGCGCCGGCCTTGGCATCGATCTTGCCGGCGAGCAGCGTGCGTGCGGCTTCGACGGCGATATCGACAGCGCTGGCGCGCACCTCACCGATCGCCTCGCGCTCGGCCTGACCGATCTTCAATTCGGCAAGTGCGGTGCGCCGGGCGACATAGTCCTCAGTCTTCTGGTGCGCCTCGGCGGCCAGCATGTCGGCCTCGCGCTTGGCGGCGGCGACGATGTCGGCGGCCTCCTGCTCGGCTTCCTTGCGCTTGCGCTGGTATTGGCCGAGCAGTTGCTGGGCCTCCTCGCGCAGCCGGCGCGCGTCCTCAAGCTCGTTGCTGATCTTGTCGGCGCGGGCATCGAGCGCCTTGGCGATCAGCCCCGGCACCTTGATGTAGACGGCAATGGCCAGGAAAATGACGAGGGCAACGGTGGCCCAAAGTGTAGCGAGTGACGTGGCGTCCATGATGCGCTCCTCACCGGGCCACGGATTTGACGGCTGCCGCGATCTCGGCCTTGCTGGCTTTGCCGCCGACAAGCGCCTCGACGATGGCCGAAGCGGTGTCCTCGGCGATCGTGCCGACTTCCTTCATGGCATTGGCCTTGATGGACGAAATGCGGGCCTCGGCCTCGCCAAGTTTTTGGTCGAGGGCAGCCTCGACCTTCTTGCGGGCGGCCTCGGCTTCCGCCTTGGCGGCATCGTTGGCCTGCTGTCCGATCGCATTGGCCTTGGTCTTGGCTTCCGCCAGTTCCTGCTCATAGGCGGCAACGGCGGCATCGGCCTCGCCCTTCAGCCTGGCGGCATGGTCGAGGTCCTGGGTGATGCGGTCGTTGCGGACATCGATGATGCCGCCGACACGCGGCATCACCACCTTCTTGAGGAACAGATAGAACAGCCCAAAGGTGATCGCCAGCCACAGAAGCTGCGACGGGAATGTCGCCGGATCGAATGGCGGGAACATGCCGTGCGCCTCGGCAGGCACACCGGTGCCGGAATGCGTTTCGCCTTCCGTGCCGGCATGGCCGCCTTCGACGGCGGGCGCGGACTCTTGCGCAAAGGCAGATGTCACGAACATGGACTATTCCCTGATATCAGGCCCGCCGCTGATTGCGGCCGGCCCGTCCAATTCCCAATGTTAGCCGAACAGGGGCTCAGCCGAACAGAGCCAGAAGCGCGATGAGAAGGGAGAAGATGCCCAGCGCTTCGGTCACGGCGAAGCCGAAGATCAGGCGGCCGAATTGGCCATCCGCGGCCGACGGGTTGCGCAGCGCGCCCGCCAGATAGCTGCCGAAGATGTTGCCAAGGCCGATACCGGCGCCACCCATGCCGAGGCATGCGATGCCGGCGCCGATGTACTTTGCTGCTTCTGCTTCCATTTGTTCAACTCCTTTGGATCTAAAATTCCGTTGCGATTCCATCCGGCAGCAATGCCGGAAACTCTTGGCCAGCCTGGGTCAGTGCCCGGGGTGCAGGGCGTCGTTCAGATACATGCAGGTCAGCACGGCAAAGACATAGGCCTGCAGGAACGCGACCAGCAGCTCCAGCGCCGTCAGCGCCACGGCCATCGCCAGCGGCAGGACCGATCCGGCGATGCCAAGCGTGCCAAGCGCGCTCAAGCTCACCACGAAGCCCGAGAACACCTTCAGCGTGATGTGGCCGGCCAGCATGTTGGCGAACAGACGAACCGAGAGGCTGACCGGGCGCGAGACGAAGGAAATCACCTCGATCAGCACCACCAGCGGCAGCAGATAAATCGGCACGCCATGCGGCACGAACAGTTTCAGGAAACCGAGGCCGTGCTTCATGAAGCCGTAGACGACGACCGTCCCGATCACCAGCGCAGCAAGGCCGAAAGTGACGATGATGTGGCTGGTGACGGTGAAGAAATACGGGAAAAGACCGAGCAGATTGGCAACGAGCACGAACATGAACAGCGAGAACACGAAGGGGAAGAACTTCATGCCTTGCGTTCCGGCTGCGTCCCTCAGCATGTTGCCGACGAATTCGTAGGCCATTTCCGCGACCGACTGAAGACGGGTGGGAACGAGGCTGCGGCTCGACGTGGTGAGATAGAGGAACGCCGACGCAACGGCGACGGTCGCGACCATGAAAAGAGCCGAATTGGTGAAGGACAGATCGTAGCCGCCGATGTTGATTGGAATCAACTTGACGATATTGAACTGGTGGATCGGATCGACCTTGTCAGCAGCCACTTTAAATCCCCATCAAAGCCGCACGCGGCTTTAGTGTCCTGTTCGTTGCGCCGGCAAGCGGCGCCTCAAGTTCATTCTTTCGGATCGCGGGTTTTGTCGCCCTGTCCGAATTCCGCCATAAGCCCTGCGGAACGCAGGACGTTGAGCACGCCGGCGCCAAAACCCAGCAGCAAAAAAACGATCAGACCCCATGGCGATGTCCCCGCCACACGGTCGATGATCCAGCCGAGACCAGCACCAACCACTATCCCGGCGATGAACTCGCTGGACAGCTTGAGCGCCTGGCCATATCCGGCCGCACTGCCCGCTTTCGCGTCGTCTTTCCCCTCGCGCCGGTCCGGCCGCCTTGTTGCAAGCGATGCCTCAAGGTCGCGCCGGCGGCGCTCAAGATCGTCGTCGCGGATGTCGGCTTGACGCTGTTTGCCGCGGCCGGTTTCTCCGGTTCCGTCTGGCCCATTTTTGTCGGCCATCGCAACCCCCTTGCCCGGTCAGATCGTCGCCGTCCGTCCGCTCTTAAGTCGCCGGCAACATAGTTAGAGGGTCCGCGCCCGTCAAGCCACGGGCGGAACTTCAGTCTCAAGTATTTTCCCTTTCGAAATCAATGATTTGCCAGGGTGCGACATCGTGCCCGCTACCGCCGTTGGCGTGCCGCGACCGAATCCCTCCGGCGATGGCTCTTCGATCGACCGCGGCTAGGGCCTTGCCGAAGCACTCAGCTCCAGCCGCCGCCATAGGTGCGGTAAAAGATGTGCAGGCCGATCTTGGTCATTTTTTTCATCGTCCGCGCCCAACCCGGATTGACGTAGTTGGCGTAGTAATGGGTCGACGACCCCACTTCCGGGATGAAGATCTTGCCGGCAGTGACCGCCATGGCGACATCCTGCGCAGTCTTGTAGTGGGCGGGGCTCTGGATGCGCTTCTTCCTACCGTCGCAGGCGAAGGAAAACTGGCAACGGTTGAACCATTTGTCATTCTGGTAGACGACGCCGCAGATCGAATTCGGATAGGCCGGATTGCGAACGCGATTGAGGATGACCTGGGCGACGGCAGCCTGGCCACGCACGGATTCACCGCGCGCTTCGAAATAGATACCGTTGGCGAGGCAAGTCTGTTCCGGCTTGGAAAAGACGCTCGCCGGCAGCGGAGTTTGCATCCACGAATGATCGCCCTTGGCCACCGGCGGAATGAAGCGGCCATCGTTGGGCTTCTCGTCCTGCAGCAAGGCCTCGAAGGGCGACGCCTGCGCATAGTCGGGCGCGGCCGAGGCGTAGGCCGTCGCCAAGACGTCGGGGTGATCGTTATTGACCAGTGCGGCAAGCATGGCCGGCACGCCGGGATCCGGCTTCTTGTCGACGCGCGCGTGGAACGCGGCGGCAATCTGGATCTCCTTGCCTTTGATCTCGGGCTTGGCGAAGGCCATCTTCAGGCTGCTGTCCATGCTCGGACGAAGCAGCGAGGAGGTGCGCTCAAAAATCGAGCCGGCATTGAAGTTCTTCGGTGGCGCGACCGGCGAGACCATGATGATGCGGCCACTTTTATTGGCCCGCACAACGCGGTCCTCGTCGGGCGTCGTGCTGGCCACGCTGCCCTTCCCGCGAAACGATACGGCGCCGATGCCGGGCAACCGAACGCCGGAACCCGAAATCGCGCCGGTCGTGTCGGAATCGAGGAAAGGCATTTCGGCGGCATGGACCGAGCCGGCGACGGATTTCTCGACATAGGCGTTCCAGCGGGCGTTCGGCGCCTTGAGGCCGGAAATCAGGCTCGTCATGTCCTGGTAGGCAATGACCGTGGGAAAGCCGACCCAGACGCCAAGGCCGATGACCAGGGGAGACAGAAAGGAACGTTTCTTCTCACCGGCGACAGCGACAAGCCGCTTCAAAACACGTCGATGCACGGAACTCTCCAGAAACGCAACTGACCCCACTGGAGAGGCACAATGATGCATTAACCTTGATGGTGCGTTAACAGGTTGGATCGTGTTTTCCCTGTCGATCTTCCCTGTCGATCTGAAGTCAGGCGCTTTTGCGGCCATGTTCGGGCCGAAGAAAGATCGGCCAGGCGATCAGTGCGCAAAAAGCCGCAGCCAGCCAGACGCCCGCCCACGACCAGAAGACGAGAAGCCCCGGAATGGCGATCGGCACCAGGAAGAACGCAATGAAGACCAGGCTGTTGGCGAGGCCGAGCGCCGTCCCAGCGTGGTTTTCGCCGGCAAGCGTGGCAAGTTCGGTGTAGGCGACACCGTGCCATGAGGAAACACAGATGCCGGCAGCAACCAGCACCGCAAGAATCGCCGGCGAGAGGATCGGCTGCCATTCGGACATGGCGGCGAATGCCAGGACCAGCAGTCCAAGCGCTGCGAAGGCGACTACGCTCAGGGCGCTGCAAAGACGCAGGAACGACCGGCGGTTGCCGCGGCGATCCGTAAAGCGGCCGCTCCAGACGCGCATGACCATGGCGCCTATCTGCACGGCGGCCAGGCTGGCGCTGATCGTTGCCGTTCCCATCCCGGCGAAGTCGTGCAGGAAGACGGCGGCGAAGGTGAGCACCGCCACTTGCGGAAAGCAGAGAACGCCGATGGCCGTTGCGATGCGCCAGATATCGACATTGCGCAGCGGTGTCGGGCCGGCCGGCGTGGTTGTGGTGGTCTCGGTATTCGCATCATCATACTCCGGCGGCTGACGCAGCCAGCACCAGGCGAAAACAGTCGAGACGGCGGACGCCACCGCCAGCGACCCGAAGACAGCGGCGAAACCGTGAGCCGAGGCTAGCGACGGCAGGGAGAGAGCCCCGAGCCCACCGCCGAGAGGGATCGCCGTCTGCCTGATGCTCATGGCAAAGCCGCGTTCGCCCTCGCGGAACCATGCCATTAT
>NZ_SUEO01000125.1:0-2356 GCF_004962925.1 Mesorhizobium sp.
ACATTGAACATGCCGCCGCGCAGGCCGATGCAAGCAGCGACGCCGCAGATCAGGATCGGCGTCGTCTGCAGCAAGGTTCCGGCAATCTTTGCCTGATCGCCGAAGGCGCCGCGCAACAGCGTCATGAAGACGCGTACCGGGCTTTCACCGACCATGAGGATGATGATCGCGCCCATGAGCAACGCTACGGCGACGGCGATGATCTGACCGGAAACGGCACGCAAACGGTCGTTCATCTTGGAGACTCCGGCATCATGCAGGCTCCGCGGCGAATTCCGGCACGGCCACGCCTGCCATCATCATGCCGATGCGGTCTTCATCGGCATCATCGCCGGCGACCTCGCCCATAATCCGCCCGTTGAACATCACCAGGATGCGATCGGCAAGGGCGGCAAGTTCGTCGAGCTGCACGGAAATCAGCAGGATTGCGCGGCCGGCCGCGCGCTGGCGCATGATCTCGTCATGAATGGCTTCCTGCGCGCCGATGTCGACGCCGCGCGTCGGCTGATCGATCAGCAGGAAGTCGGCGCCATTGGTGAATTCGCGTGCCAGCACGACCTTCTGGATGTTGCCGCCCGAAAGCCGTTTGACAGCATCGCCTGATCCTTGCGCGCGAATATCGAAATCCCTGATCAGCTTGGAGGCGTTTTGGCCGATGGCGTTCCAGTTGAGCACACCACTGCTGCTCCATGGCGCACGGCGCTGGCGGCCCATCAGCATGTTTGCCGCAATCGATGCATTGCGGTCGACCCCGCGCACCATCCGATCGCCTGGAACATGCGCCAAGCCGGCCTCGCGGATTTCCGCCGGGGAAAGGGCGGCGAGGTTACGGCCCTTCAGCCGGGCTACGCCATGGCTTGCAGGCCGCAGGCCCGAAAGCACCTCTGCCAGTTCCGTCTGGCCATTGCCGGCAACGCCGGCGATTCCCACCACCTCGCCGGAGCGGACCGTGAGGTTGACGTTGCGCAGCGCCGGCAACCGGCGGTCGTCGCGTGCCCACAATTCCTTGACCTCCAGGACTACCTCGCCCCGCTGCGGTTCGCGCGGACGGCGATCGAAGCTGACCTCGCGGCCGACCATCATGCGCACCAATTCGTCCTTGCTGAGCTCGGCCGTCGGGCGGGTCGCGACCCTCCTGCCGTTGCGCAGCACCGTCACGGTGTCTGAGACCTCCATCACCTCTTCCAGATGATGCGAAATGAAGATCACCGTCATGCCCTCCGCCACGAAGCTGCGCAGCGTCTGGAACAGCTCACGGCTCTCCTGTGGCGTCAGCACCGCGGTCGGCTCGTCGAGGATGATGGTGCGCGCGCCGCGCACCAGCACCTTCAAGATTTCGATGCGTTGCTCTATGCCGACCGAGAGCAGTCCGACGCGCTCGGTCGGATCGACCCGCAGCCCGAAACGCTCCGACAGTTCGCGGGTGCGTGCGATCTGCGTGGCGTGGTCGATCAGCCCATGGCGGCGGATCTCCATGCCGAGAAAAACATTGTCGGCGACCGAGAGCGAGGGAACGAGCTTGAAATGCTGATGCACCATCCCGAGACCGGCCTTGATGGCGACGGCGGGATCGGCGACCACTGTCTCCTCGTCGTTCAACCGGATTGAGCCTTCGTCGGGTTGCAGGAGACCGAACAGGATGTTCATCAATGTCGTCTTGCCGGCGCCGTTCTCGCCGATGATGGCGTGGATTTCGCCCCTGCGCACGGCAAGGTCGATCCCGTCATTGGCAACAAAGGCGCCGAAACGCTTGGTGATGCCCGTCAACGCGACGGCCATCGCAGCAAGATTAGGGCCGGCAACATTGGCGGCGGCAGCATTGTTGCCGGCATTGTGGGGGGTCGAAGACCCCGACGCGTTCGACACCATGGCTCTCGCAGATTGAGGCTGATCCGCCGCAAGTCGCAGCGGATCAGCCAAGCGCTTTCTTGGGAGGATGCGCTGTTGTTGTCCTACTTCGCCCTGGCAATCTCGATCTTGCCATCGAGAATGGCCTTCTTGATCTCGTCCAGCTTGGCCGTCACATCGGCCGGGATCGTCGGGGCGATATCATCGCAGACCTTGACCTCGACGCCGCCCGAAGCGAGGTCGAAGGTGCGGGTGCCAGCGGTGACCTTGCGGCCCTCGACCTCGTCCTTGATCAGCGTGTAGACGGCGATGTCGCCGCGCTTCAGCATGCTTGCGAGCACATTTCCGGGGGCCGTGCCGCACATGTCGATGTCGACGCCGATCGAGTATTTGTCGACCGCAGCACTTGCCTGCATCACGCCTTCACCCGTCGGGCCGGCGACGTTGTAGACGATGTCGGCGCCCTGGCCGTAAAGCGCCTGGGCGAGCTCGCTGCCCTTGGCCGGAT
>NZ_SUEO01000125.1:2366-4061 GCF_004962925.1 Mesorhizobium sp.
GATCGTCGAAGGTTCCGGCGAAGACGGAGTTCACCTTCACGTCGGGCGCGGCATATTTCGCGCCTTGCTCGTAGCCGCCGAGGAAGTTGCGGATCACGGGGATATCACGGCCGCCGACGAAGCCGATCGCCTTGCCGTCGCCGATCTTGTCGAATTCGCTGCCCTTGGCCTCGATCATGCCGGCGAGCGCGCCGGCGACGAAGGATCCCTGCTCCTCCGCGAAATTGGCATAGATCATGTTGGGATTATCGAGCACGCCGTCGATGAAAACGAAGCGCTGGTCAGGATAGGCTTTGCTGACTTTCTGCAGCGAGTCCACCAGTTCCCAGCCCATCACGAAGATGAGGTCATATTGCTTGGCCTTGGCAAGGTTCTCGAACTGCTCCTCGTAGTCGAGCGCGCGATTGCCGGTGTCGACCAGCTTGAGGTCGATGCCGAAGTCGTCCTTGGCCTTGTTGAGGCCGTTGACGATGGAAACACCGAAGCCCTGTGCAAAATATCCCGAGATGGCGGCCACGGACACCTTGTCCTGTGCCGCGGCAGATCCGAACGACACGGCAAGCATCGTGCCGGCCAGACATAAACTCTTGAGCGCCCTTTTCATGTCATTCCCCTTCAGCTTTTTTCAGCTTTGAAGCCAACGCCTTGACCATCCGCGCCTATCGCCGAAACGGCGGCTATTTTCGTTGATGGTCATATGAGTTTATGAGCGGCCCCGCAGGCTGTCAATCGTCATCCGATGCAGTTTCCTCACCCTCTTTTCTCGCTTCTTCCGTGCCGAAGCTTGACAAATATCGGCCGGGGATAATTGTTGATACTCTAACGAGTTTGCGCGAACGACGAGATAAGGAGCGGACTATGCCGGCTGTGGTCGTCAGGAAATTTCTGGTTCAGGTGGAGGAGATCTTCCATGAGAGCGGCCCGCCTGCGGCACGCCCGCTCAAGCGCGGTGCGATCGTCGCTATTATCGCCAATCCTTTTGCCGGGCGGTATGTCGAAGAAATCACCGGCTTCATGGACGATCTGAAGCCACTCGGTCTCGATATGGCGCGACGCCTGATCGATGCCATCGGCGACGGCGCCTCGGCAATCCAAGGCTATGGCAAGGGCGCCATCGTCGGCGCCGCCGGTGAGCTTGAACACGGCGCGCTCTGGCATAATCCCGGGGGCTACGCGATGCGCGAGCTGCTCGGAAACGCCAGGGCGATCGTGCCTTCGACCAAGAAGGTCGGCGGCCCCGGAACCCGGATCGACATTCCGATCACGCACATCAATGCCTCTTATGTGCGCAGCCATTTCGACGCGATCGAGATCGGCGTCACCGATGCGCCGCGCGCAGACGAGATGGCGGTCATCCTGGCGATGACCACCGGCGCGCGCATTCACGCGCGGGTGGGCGGCCTTGCCGCCGCTGACATCAAGGGTGAGGACGGGTTGAGATGAGCGCAGAAATCCGCCGGATCATCACCATCGTCGAGGAAACCCTGATCGAGGGCGGGCGTCCCGTCGATCCGCCGACCCGCCGTGCGGCGGCCATTGCCGTAATCCGCAATCCCTACGCCGGCACCTACGTCGAAGATCTGTCGATGCTGAGCGACATCGGCGAAGCGTTGGGCGATATCTTGCCGAAGCGCGCGGTCGCGGCACTCGGCATTCCCGGCGACCGTATCGAAAGCTTCGGCAAGGCAGCCGCCG
>NZ_SUEO01000125.1:4071-19037 GCF_004962925.1 Mesorhizobium sp.
CATCCCAAGCTCGGCGCCCCGTTTCGCGATGTGCTCGGCAAGGGCGCCGCGCTCATTCCCTCGTCGAAGAAACGTGGCGGTCTCGGCGTGCCGCTCGACATTCCGCTCGGCCACAAGGATGCGGCGCGGGTGCGCAGCCATTTCGACGGCATGGAGGTTCGCGTCCCTGACGCGCCGCGCGCCGATGAGATCGTCGTCGCCATCGCGGTGACCGATTCCGGCAGGCCGCACCCACGCGTTGGCGGGCTGACCAAGGACAAGATCGTCGGCAAGGACGGTGTCAGCTGAATCTCAGCACGCCCGTCAAACGGTGACGACCTCCGGCACCCGCATTGCCGGCGGGGTGTTGCGGCTTCGGCGGGTCTGCACCACGCCGTCGATGACGACCATTCCGATTCCCGGAAGGTTGCCCTGCGCCACGCTGTCGAGCAGCCCGTCTCCAGCGCCGCCGATCGCCTGGTCGATGAAGATCAGGTCGGCGGCGCGACCGACTTCGATCATGCCGCGATCATGCAATCCGCGTACGCGCGCCGTGTTGCCGCTGGCAAAGCAGAACGCCACTTCCGGCGCGACACCGCCCAGCGAAGCCAGCATGGTGAGGATCCGCAGGATGCCGAGCGGCTGCACGCCGGATCCGGCCGGGCTGTCGGTGCCGACGATGATGCGCGAAAGTTCGCCGCGCTGCCTGGCGAGATCGAGCACGAACAGTCCGGTGCGCAGATTGCCGTTGTGGACGATTTCGAGTGCGCGCGAGCCCTTCTCGCAGATTTGCCGGATTTCCGCTTCGGGCAGTGCCGTCGGGCCGCCATTGACATGGGCGACAATGTCGGCGTCGACCTCCAGCACGACATCCGCGCCGATGCGGCCGGAGCCGGGCAGGGACGGGCCGCCAGTGTGGGTCATCGAGGTCATGCCATATTCGCGCGCCCAGGCCACCATCTGCCGGCCGGTCGGCCCGTCCTTGACGCCACCGAGGCCGACCTCGCCGACAAGCGTCACGCCGGCTTCGGCGAGGTAGCGGAAATCCTCCTCGACCAGGCCGGGCTCCAGGATCGGCGCACCGGCCAGTATCTTCATTCCACTCGGGCGGAAGTTGGAGAAGGTCCGCTGGGCCGCGATGGCAAGCGCTTTCAATCCGACCAGATCGCGCGGACGGCCCGGCGTGTGGACCTCTCCCGCCGAGATGATGGTGGTGACCCCGCCATGCACGGTCGAATCCATCCAGCCGATCTGGTTCTGCCGCGGCGTCCAGTCGCCGGCCACCGGATGGACGTGGTTGTCGATGAGGCCCGGAGCGACCGCGCTGCCCATTGCATCGATCACGGTGACGGCGGCACTGGTATCAAGGGCGCCGGCCTTGCCGATGGCGCTGATCTTGCCGTCGACCGCGACAATCGTGTCGGCGTCGAGGGTCGGCCGACCGAGATCGCCAGAGAGCACAAGGCCGATGTTGCGCACGACAAGCGTGTTGGGTTTTGGGTCGAGCGACATCGGCACCTCGTCTGTCATTTCCAGGAATTTTGGGACGCGAGTTATTTCCCGCTATCGCCATTCGATGGATCGTCGTCGTTGATGCGGTTGAGCAGGCGAAGCAGCGTCGCCTGTTCCGCGGGCGAAAGCGGCGACAGAAATCGCCGCCCAACTTCGACGCTGCGTTCGAGCCTGTCGAGCGTGTATCTGGTTCCCTTGTCGGTCAGCGCGATCATCGACAGGCGCTGATCGGTATCGGAAGCGCTGCGGGTGATCAGCCCGTTCTTGAGAAGTTTGCGAACGACGATGCTGATGGTCGACGGGTCCATCGCGGTCAGCCGTCCCAAATGGTTCTGCGAGACCTCGCCCTGCTTGAGAATGGTAGCGAGGGCGGCGAATTGCGTTGGTGAAAGATCCTCGCCGGCCATGACTTGCTGGAAGCGCAGCGTCGCGCGCTGGTGTGCCCGGCGGATCACGTGCGCCGGATGGCGGTCCAGTTCGTAGCCGGTCTTGGCGTATCGCTGCAGAACCTGTTCGCGGCTCAGCGGCTTGGCACTGTCGCCCGGCCCTTTGGGTGCGGACCCGCTTTCGGATTGCGATTCGGTGTCAGTCGTCACGCCGGGACTCCTCTTGTCGCTATCTCGGATACCGCAGGCTCGAAAAAGCTCAAGCCGCGACTTCAGCCGGTTGAAGCGACGTTCCGTCGCGAAGGGCCGCAACGACGCTCGCCGAATCGCTGACCACGCCGAAATGCGTCGCTATGTCGTAGAGCGAGCTCTCCTGCTCGCGCGGTCCCGTCGCCGCACAGCAATCGCTTGGCACCACCACTTCATAGCCCTGGAAAAAGGCGTCATGGACGGTCGAGCGCACGCAGATGTTGGTGACCACGCCGAAGATGACCAATTGATCGACCTGCATATCCCTAAGCGTCAGGTCGAGATCGGTCTGAAAAAACGCCGAGTAGCGCCGCTTGATCACATGGATTTCATCGTCGCGCGCGCCGAGATCCTCGATGATCTCCGGTCCCCAGCTGCCCTCGAGGCAATGTGGCGTGCGCTTCACCCATTCGCGCTCGCGGCGCATGCCTGCCCGGTGGGTATCGTGCACCCAGATCACCGGCACACCACCGGCACGCGCCGCTTCGATGATGGCCAATTGCGGCGCAACCAGCGTCTCGTATCCCGGCAGCACCATGGCCCCGCCGGGCTTGCAGAATTCGTTGACCATGTCGATGACGATAATTGCTGCGCGTTGCGGATCGAGGCGCATCGCGTCATCGTGCCGATGTGAGGAAAAACTGTCCACTGGCATGGCGAGCTCCTTTGGTCGATCGTTGATACTCATACAAAAAACCGTCGCGGATGCCAAGTCAATCCCGTTCGGGGCAAAGCCTCGTCGCCGGGTGTGCGCAGGCCGCGCCGGCAAAGACCTGGGCCGTTCTTCGATGCGGAATGGCATTGACAAGGTTCGGCAATCGGGTGTTCGATTTGTATGACCATCAATGATATTCAATTGGCTGAAATCGCGGCGTCGAGGGCTGAGACATGAAAACGATCGTCACCGGATCCAGCGGTCTGCTTGGCCGCCATGTGGCCGCGGCGCTGGTTGCGGCCGGTCATGATGTGCTGGGCATTGATACAGTAGCGCCGGGTGACGTGGCATGGCGGTATGCGACCGCGGACCTGATGGACCTGGGATCGACGCTGCAGCTGGTGCGCGATTGCGACACCGTGGTTCATGTCGCGGCCATCCCGCGTCCCAACGGACGGGCCGGCGGCGAGGTGTTCAAGACCAATGTCGCGACGGCCTACAATGTCGTCGAGGCGGCGGCCATGGCTGGCGCCAGGCGCTTCATCTATGCCTCGTCCTTCAGCGTTTTTGGCTATCCTTTCTTCGAGAAGCCGGTGCGTCCGCCCTATCTGCCGGTCGATATGAACCACCCGGTCGGCGCGCAGGATCCGTACGGCCTGTCGAAATGGCTCGGCGAGGAAATCGTCGACGCTGCGGTGCGCCGCGGCGCTTTTTCGGCTGTCAGCATCCGCATGCCGTGGATCCAGACCCCGGCCAGCTTTTTCTCCGGCGTCGGCCCGCGCCGCGCCACTGCCGACAGCGCCCGTGACCTGTGGAGCTATCTCGACGCGCGCGACGCGGGGCAGGGCTTCCTGCAGGCGCTTGAATGGCAAGGCGACGGTCACCTCCGCGTCCTGCTGAGCGCGGCCGACACTTTCATGGAAGAGGAGACCGAGCCGCTCGTGCGCCGTGTCTACCCGGATGCCGTATTGTTGCGGCCGATCGCCGGCTACGGCGCCGTGCTCGATACGAGCCATGCGCGCGAAACGATCGGCTTCGAGGCAAGCCATTCGTGGCGTTCCTACCCCAAGGTGTATTGATATTCAGGTGATGCCGGCCTGCAAACGGCGATTTTCTGCGCTTCCGGTGCTCACGGACCCAAATGTCCGCTCCGCTCCGGTTCTCGAAAACCACCATTTTCGGCTCGTCCTGACCTGAATCTCAACACACCTAGCCGGAGACTGGAAGATGAAGCGATTCGACGAAAAAAGCGTCCTTGTCACCGGTGGCGCCGGCGCGATCGGCAGTGCGGCGGTAAGGCGTTTCCTCGACGAGGGTGCAAAGGTCGCGATTGTCGACCGCAACGGCAATGCAGCGCAGCAACTGGCTCAGGCTCTCGGCAAGCGCGCAATCGCCATCGAAGCCGACGTCACTGACGAGGCGGATGTGCGGCGCGCCGTTGCAACCACGGTCGAGACGTTCGGCGGGCTCGATGTTGTGTTCAACAATGCCGGGATTTCCGGCGTCGTCGCTCCGGTTCACGAACTGCCCGTCGAGGACTGGGACACCATCATCCGCATCAATCTGCGTGGCATGTTTCTCGTCCTTCAGGAGTCGATGCGGGTGATGATCAAGGCCGGCGATGGCGGTTCGATCGTCAATATGGGTTCGTCCATGGCCGGCTGGGACGTGCTCGCGGGCGGTGCCGGCTATGTCGCCTCCAAGCATGGCGTCGTCGGGTTGACGCGGGTCGCGGCCATCGACGCCGCGCCCTACGGCATTCGGGTCAACGCCATCTGCCCCGGCGTGATCGAGACGACGCTCGGTGTGCCCGCAGATGGTGGCAGCGATTTCGAAAGCAGCGTCCAGCATTTCGCCGACCGGATCCCGCTGCGCCGCATCGGCCAGCCCGACGACGTCGCGGCCGCCGTGGCCTTCCTGGCTTCCGACGAGGCCAGGCACGTCACCGGCGCGGATTGGCTGATCGACGGCGGCCAGACCTTGCAGAGTTGGGCCAACGCGCCGGCCGGCGGCGTATTTCCGAAATTTCGGTAGGTCACCTTCATAGACTGGATGCCTCGGTTCCGTTCGGCGGCGGCCGCCGGCAAATGTACGGGTAGTTTGGCGCGCCAGCGGCCGTGCTGGCGCCGAAACGATCAATGCCATAACAATCCAACCGCACCACTCGATGCGGGCGGATCACGGAGGACCGGATGGCGACGGGACGTTGTCTCTGTGGTGGCGTGCACTACGAGATCGCTGGCGAGGTTGCTCAGCCGATCGCCTGCCACTGCTCACAATGCGCGCGCACGAGCGGCAACTTCGCCGCCATGGCTGCCTGCAACTCGGCGGACCCCAGGCTTTCGGCCTCTGAGACCCTGACATGGTACCAGTCGTCGGAAAGCGTCCAACGCGGCTTCTGCTCACGTTGCGGTGGCAATTTGTTCTGGAAGGCAGCGCCGGGCGTGGAAACATACGTCACGGTCGGGACCCTCGACCGGCCGACCGGCCTTCGTCTCGTCGAACATATTTATGTCGGCTCGAAATCCGACTTTTACGATCTGACCGACGGTCTGCCTCAGAAACACGAGTGGTAGGACCTGAATTGCCAATCCGCTGCACTAGAATCCGTACCGCACCAGAACCCGTAAAGGAGAAGCTCCATGACATCGGACGTGGCAATCATCGCGGGAGCAGGGCCGGGGCTGAGCGCCTCGCTTGCACGTCTTCTCGCCAAGGAGGGCTTTCGCGTGGTCCTGGCTGCCCGCGACGTCGGCAAGCTGAGCGCGCTGGTTGACGAGACGGGCGCGCTGGCGGTCGAGACGGACGTTGCCGATGTCGGGTCGGTCGAAAACCTGTTCGACGTCGCCGACAAGGCCGGTCCGCTGTCGCTTGTGGTTTTCAACGCCAGCGGCCGCGCCCGCGGACCGATCGCCGACCTCGATCCCGAAGCGGTCAGGCAGGCATTGCTGGTCGGCGCCTATGGCGGGTTCCTGGTTGGCCAGCAGGCCGCGCGCCGGTTGCTTTCCCGTGGTTCCGGCTCGATCCTGTTTACCGGCGCCACCGCCAGCATCAAAGGGTTTTCGGGCTCGGCCGGCTTTGCGATGCCAAAGTTCGGCCTGCGCGGACTGGCCCAATCCATGGCCCGCGAACTTGCGCCGAAAAACATCCATGTCGCGCATTTCATCATCGACGGAGTGATCGCGCCGAACGAGCCCGGACAGAATAGGCCCGGGCAGGCCGGCGAACCCGACCGGCAGGATCGCCGGCTGTCTTCGGACGCGATCGCCGAAACCTATCTTGCAATCCATCGGCAGCATCGCAGCGCCTGGACATCGGAGCTCGAACTCAGGCCATGGGCCGAGACTTTCTGAGCCTCGGCCGCACTGCAATTCGAGCATAGGTTGCCATGATGCCATCCTGCCATGGAGCATCGTTCGGACGTTATTTGCCTGCCGGCCACCAAACGCAGCGCTGACTTTCTTTCATTGGTGTCGAGATTGGGTCGAGCGTTGCTTTGATCGCGACGACGTGCGTGTCACCGTATAGGCCTGATCCAAGCCTGAGGCAGAAGGAGGTTGACCATGGCCAGGATTGTACCCGTGCTCGATCTCAGCCGTCTCGGACAGGGCGCGTCGGAGCGTCGGACCTTTCTGTTCGACCTGCGTACAGCGGCCCGCGATGTCGGCTTCTTCTATCTCAGCGGCCATGGGATTTCGGCCGTGGAGACCGACGAGGTGCTCGACGCCTCACGCCGGTTCTTTGCCTTGCCCGAAGCTGACAAGCTGGCCATCGAAATGGTCAAGTCACCGCAATTCCGCGGCTACACGCGCACCGGTGGCGAACTGACCAAGGGCAAGGCCGATTGGCGCGAACAGCTCGACATCGGCGTCGAGCGCCGACCCGTACCACAGGGGCCGGGCATTCCTGCTTGGACGCGGCTGCAAGGGCCGAACCAATGGCCTTCGACCCTGCCGGAACTCGAGCCGGCGCTGCTGGCATGGCAGACCAGGGCGACGGCGGTGGCGATCCGCCTGCTGAAGGCCTTCGCGCTGTCGCTCGATCAGGCCGAGGACGCTTTCGATCCGATCTATGGCGGTGAGCCCAACCATCGTATGAAAATCGTGCGCTATCCCGGACGCGACGCGACCGGTGGCGATCAGGGCGTCGGCGCGCACAAGGACGGCGGCTTCCTGACGCTCCTGCTTCAGGACGAGAGCAAGGGGCTGCAGGTCGAATACGACGAAAGCTGGGTGAATGTGGATCCGATCCCCGGAACGCTGGTGGTCAACATCGGCGAGCTCCTCGAACTGGCATCGAACGGCTATCTCAGGGCGACGGTCCATCGCGTCGTCACACCACCGGTCGGTGTCGAGCGAATTTCCGTTCCTTTCTTCTTCAGCGCCCGGCTCGATGCGACGATCCCGTTGCTCACCCTGCCTGAAGAACTGGCTGCCGAAGCGCGCGGACCGGCGAGCGATCCGGACAATCCGCTGTTTCGCGACGTCGGAACCAACGTGCTGAAAAGCCGTCTGCGCTCGCATCCTGACGTGGCGCGCCGGCACTATGCCGATCTCCTCGAAACGAGGGTGTCACCTGTCTGAAGGCGTTAAAGCGCGCGTCCCGTTTGAAGAGATTCATGCGCCGCGCTTTAGGTCGTTGTTCCCATGCGTGTCGCTATCAAAAAACGCTGCGCATTTTAGGCGACATGCACTAGGGCAAATAGAACAGAAATTTTCGTCATCCGGCGGCTTTTGGAATTTTGTTCGTCGCCAACGCGCTCAAATAAGCTCAAACAGGTAAAACCGTTCGACGGTTTCCTCCCATTCCGCTGAACGGTGTTCCCCTCTGAAGGTTGTAACCTTCTTTTGGCCGGGCCGCATTCGAGCCCGGCCATTTTTTCGTGCGATTTCGGCAAATCGGCTGTGGCCGAATCGTGAACCTGGGACTGCCGGCTTTGCCGTAAGCGATCCATATGTGCCTGCCTTTCACACTACGTCGCGTGGGAGGCAGCAGATGCACAACAACGCGCGATCGAAAAAACCGGGTGACGTCGCATGACAGCCGACGCCCTGTTGTCGCCGGCAGCGGTATCCGGCTTCGTGTTCGGCCTCGGGCTCATCTTTTCCCTCGGGCCCCAGAACCTCATGCTTATCCAGGCGGGATTGACGCGCAGCCATCCCTTTGCGGTCGCTTCCACGGGCTACGTTTCGGAGATCGCCCTGGTCACTATGGGAATCGGTGGATTTGGGACGCTGCTGACCCACAATCCCGTGATTTCCGGCATGCTGCAGGCGGCATGCGCCGGATTTCTCGCCTGGTGGGGAGCACGCACCTTGCTCGCGGTCAGCCGGACATCCCACATCGAGACTGTTGCGTCAGGCCGCAGATCCCGATTGCGTGCGATCGGCTCGATGCTTGCCGTCACCTGGCTCAATCCACTGGCCTGGTTCGAGGCGATGTTTCTCGTCGGCGTGCTCTCGTTCAGCTACGGCAGCGAGGAACAGGTAGGCTTCGCCGCCGGGTTCCTCACGGCTTCCGCGATCAAGTTCTATGGCTGGAGTCTGGCCGGGGTGGGCCTGTCGCACCGCTTCGACCGCCCGATCTACCGCAAGCGAATGGACGCGATCGCAGGTCTCGTTCTGATCCTGGCGGCCCTTCTCCTGGCTGCAAACATCCTGAAGGGAGCTTGAGTGATGGCCCCAGACCGACGACAGCCTTGGGGTTTCGCGAGACAGCACAACACATCGTCTTCAGCGCGTGAGCCGTGCGAGGTAGGGTTCGACCATGGCGCGTATTTCGGCGGCGGGCGCCGCTTCTCCGGCAGCACGCAGCGCCCGTTCGTAGCGTGCATAGTCGTCGACCGCGGCTTCGAAATCACGGCGCGACAGCCGCTCCTTGATCAGCGCCCTGCAGACGGGCCCGGCATCGGGATAGAGGTCCAACGTCCTCAGATAAATCGAGCGCGCTTCATGGGCGTTGCCGGTCGTCTCGAGCCGCTGGCCGATCCGCAATCCGAGATCGATCAGATCGCGACGCACTTTTTCAGCGACAGCGAGCGACCAGGCGCTGGCGCGCTCGTGCAGAAACAGCGGGCCGGGAAATGCGAGGAAGAGCGCCTCGGCGTCTCGGCGCAGTCCGGCCGTCTCGCCATTGGTTATCATGACGGATTTGAGCCGTGCATCCCAGTCCGCGAGGTCGACCCAGACCTTGTCCGATGCGAGGCGAAGCTTGCCTTCGCGCTGCGCGACGAGATCGGTCCGCCCCAGCAGCTTGCGCAGCCGATGCAACGCCTGCTCGCAAGCCGCCCGCGCCTGATCGCCGTCGAGGTCGGGCCACAGCCAGTCCTGAAGGGTCTCCAGCGAGCAGGTGTTGTCTTTCGAGATCGCCAGCACCCGCAAGATGTCGAGAGCCTTCGTCGGCGGCTTGGCGCCGAGAGGAAGAGGGTTTCCGTCAAGTTCGAGCCGGAAGCCTCCGAGAACATGGACCTTGAGCGGCCACGGCCAGGCCGCGGGCCGCCGCCGCGGCGCGTCCAGCCGGCGTTCCCTGATCAGCGACCGGCAAAACTTGGGCTCGATGCCGCGCTCAAGCGCATCGCCAAGCAGTTCGGCGAGCAAGTCCGGAACGTTGAGGAGCACCATCGGCCAGCTGATGTCGCGGAGCGCCATCAAGAAGATCTTCAGCCGATCGCCATAGTGCGAATCCCCGTCCCACAAGCTCTCCAGCGCGTCGGCCGCCAGGATGCATATCTCGCTCCGTCTGTGGGCACCGCCGTCCAGCCGAGGCAGCAACTCGCCAAGGAGTGTGGCGGCTTCGCGCGGCTTCCTGTCGGCGAGCAGCACCTGGAACTTCGTGATGTAGTGCGGCCAGCGCTCGACCATGGGCTCGTTGGCGGCCTCGATCGCCGCCATGAAGCGCTCGCAATCCTGGTAGGCAGCCGTGAAATCGCCTTGCCTGGCATGCAGCGCGGCATGGCAATCGGCGACGACGGCCACTTGCGTGGTGAAGCGGCTGTCGGCGATCTCGGCCAACCGCCCGACCACCTGGTGGAACTCGGCAAAATCGTTGCGGACCTTCATCTGCATCTGGAGATGGTAGAGCCCGCCGAACTCAACGCTCCTAAGCGACTCGCGCTCGCCAATGGCGATCGCCGCCCGCAACGCCGCTTCGGACGACGGATAAGGAAAATCTCTTCTTTTGTAGGGGAAGTAACGACCACTCTCCGCACCGAAGGCGACCAGCCACATGCCAAGGATCCAGGGCAGCACGTCCTTCTCGCTTAAATCGTCGATAACGCTGTCGACCGCCTTGGCAAACAGATCGGCCCGCATGGTCGACGCCGAGAGATCGATCAGCGTTTCGCTCGCAAGCAACCGCAATCCGCTCGGATCCTGCCCGGAGTTCTTGGTCAGACGCTCAAGGAGTTCGGCTTCCAGTGCTTGTCCAGCCGGGCTGTTGCGGTAGTAGTCGTCGCCGAAGTTTAGCGCCCGCATCATGCCGATGCGCACCAGCATCGCTTCTTCGGAAGGCAGTTCCGGCAGGCCGCGCTCGATCAGCTCGAATGCCCGGCGGGTCCACATGGAAAGGCCTTCGTAGGTGCGCCAACTGGCGGTCTTGACCAAGACGGCGCGCGACACGGTGAGACACAGGCCGCGCTGATCGTCGGCCTTGCCAAAGGCCTGCCATGCCTTCGCCAGCCAGCGCTCCGCTGCGACGTCGTCCGGCACGTGGGCAACGCCTAGCCAATAAAAATGCCAGCCGTTCATCAGCGCTTCCGGCAATCGGCCGCACCAGTCGATGAAAGTCGCCCGGCCGCCTTGCGCCAGCACATCCTCCGCGCGGCTCAGTATGAGTTTGCCGGCAAGCCCCCAGTCCTCGGCCTGCAAGGCAAGCGGGATGGCTTCATCCAGACGGCCTGCCTCGACGAGGATCGTCGCCGCCTTTCGTTTCAGCAATCTCTGCTCTTCCCGTGGCACGCGCTCAGCGAAACATCGGTCGAGGAAATCCCGCAACAGATCGTGCAGGTAGAAGACGTCGCGGCTGCTTTCCGTACGCGTGACGAGCAACTGTCGCTTGTAGAGCCTGTCGAGCAGCTTTCCCGCCTCACCAGATCCTATCATCTCGTCGGCCAGTTCGGCGCTGATTTCAGGCAGCAGATTGAGCTTCAGCAGCATATCCTGGTCTGCGGCGGGGAGGGAAAGAAAGAAGTGGCGGCCAAGAACATCCAACAGTGCGTTCTGCCCGCCGCTCGTGTCATCAGGTCCGACCGTCGAGCCGTGATCCGCGAGCAGAACCAGTCCGATCGCCCAGCCGCGCGCAGCTTCGACATCGACTGAGGCGTTCTTCGAACGCAGTTGGACGAGATCGCGCGCTTCCGCGGTCGAGAATTCGAGCGCCGATCTGTCGATGACGGCCATCTGGCCTCTGAGGACTAGGTCGCTCAGTTCTTCGCGTGGCAGCGTTCGCGAGGCGCAAATGCACCGAACCGTGTCCGGAAGCTCACGGAACATCACGGAAAGCACCCCACGGAACTCCGGCGTGTCGGCATCGTGCAGATCGTCGAGGACCAGAATGGTGCCGGGTTTCAGTCGCGCGAAATAGGCTCTGAAGAAGCGCCTGGCGAACTCCTTCGGCTGCTCGGCATATTCGACGCCGAACACCGGCATGTCGCCAACCGCAGGTGAGGCAAGTGACTGCGTCAGATACTGAAAAAAGCGCGCAATATCCTGATCGCCCTCGTCGACGCGGAACCACACATGCGGCGCCTCGACGCTTTCGAGATAGTCGATGACCGCGGTCGTCTTGCCGTAGCCGGCCGGCGCCGCGACCCAGCATATGGTTGATCGCGATTTCAGGTCGATCGCTTCGAGAACGCGGTTCCGCCTCAATATCCTGGCGCTGCGCGGCGCCGCCAGCTTGGCGATCCGGCCTGTGCCCAAGAGCGGGCGCCTCGCATCGGCTTCGATGGCGTCTAGAGAGGTCATGGGGGCTCCGCTCGACCAATCATCGAGCGCCGGTCGTGCCGCCGTGACCGTCCCGCCGCCCAGATTGACCTTAGGGTAGCGCAATCATGCGACAATTCGTAGTGGCTTCGCAGATGAAGCGGCAATGGCTTATTCTAGCCGTTGACTGGATGCCTGCGCGATCGCGAAATCAGGACGCGGATGAGACCGAATCGCGTGAGGCAGCGCCGACGGGCGACCGGTGAATCCCGCACTCCATCTTCGACAGTCCGCTCCAGCGGCCCGCGCGCGGATTGTCCGCGCTGCCGCACTCGACCGTGCAGGGCGCGCAGCCGATTGAGAGGTAGCCTTTCTTGAGGAGCGGATGCCGGGGAAGATGATGTCGGTCGAGATAGGCCTCGATCTGCTGTCGGGTGAAGCGGGCAAGCGGGTCGATCTTCAGGCGTCCGTCAGTCTCCTCAAGCGTCGGAACATCCGCGCGAAGCCCGCCATGATACCGCTTGCGGCCGGAAATCCAGGCTTTGAAACCAGTCAGCGCATTTTCCAGCGGCAAAACCTTGCGGATGTGGCAGCATTGATCCGGATCGCGGCGGTGCAGCGATCCAGCGCCGTCGAGCACCCGCAAGACGTCAGCCTGAGGCGTGACGACGCGCAGATCGGTGAGACCGAGCAGAGCCGTCAGCTGCGCGCGATAGGCGATCGTCTCCGCAAAGAGCTTTCCAGTGTCGAGCGTGATGACGGGAAGCGAACGGTCGATCGAGGCCGCCATATGCAGCAGCACTGCGGATTCCGCGCCGAATGAGGACACGAGCGCTATGTTTCCACAAAACAGATCGGTGACGAGCGGCGCCAGCAGGTCGGGCCCGTCGAGATGGTTCAGCTCTGCGATGACGGCTTCATACATCGCGGTTCGGCCGGTCAAAAACGGCGATGGCGTGACAAGGCCGCATCATAGCTTCGCCACGAAATCGAGGATCGCCTGGCGGTCGGTCTCGTCCAGGTCGAAGAAGCGGTCGCGCACGATCTGCGCCGTGCCGCCATGGGCGAAAACGGCATCACGCAGCGTGGTCGCGCGGCCGTCGTGCAGGTAGCGTTGGCGCAGGCGAATGCCGGCGAGCGGCGTGGTCCGCCATTCGGCGCCGACGGCGTCCCCCTGGACGATCTTGTCGTCGAGCGCCGGCCCCATATCGTGCAGCAAAAGGTCGGAATAAAGCCGGACTTCGCCGTTGACACCTTCCAGCGCCGGCACATGGCATTTGGCGCAACCGATCGAGGCGAAAAGCCGTCCGCCATGGCTGCCAAGCATCGCGCTTTGGCTCGATGAAGGTGATGCGGCCCGGAAGGTCGCCGAGAACGGGATCAGCGCACCATAGGCCAGGGCCGCCGACAGAAGCACCCCGACGAGGCCCACGCCGACAAGGCGCCAGGCGCCGCCGGCCTCTCCGAGCCGGCTGACCCGGGTGGTGATGCCGAGTGCGATCATCACCATGAGGAACAGGAACTGGTCGACATCGAGGATGGCGCGGCGCAGTTGCGGATTGAGGGTGATCTCCGAATTGAGCATCACCACGCCGATGAACGCGACGATGAACCACGGGAACGGGATCGGCGCCGCCTCTTGCGCCTTGTTGCGGCTGCGAAAGACCAGGCTGGCGGCCACCAGAAGCGGGACGAGCATCAGCACCTTGCTGAGCTTGACGAGCGTGGCGGTGTTCAGCGCGCCGTCGGAAATGGCGAAGGAAGCGCCGTAGACCTGCGCCAGCTCGAAAATGCTCGCCCCGACGAACACGCCGTAGAGGCGGTCGTCGAGATGCGGCAGCCAACCGCCCAGGAACATGACCGGATAGGCGAGCAACGCCACGGTGCCGCTCAGCGTGATCAGGGCGATGGCGATGCCGGCACTCTGGTCGCGTGCACGCACCAGCGCGGCCATGGAGAGGATCGCCGCGGCGCCGCAGACGGCGCTGCCGACCGCGACAAGCAGCGCGATCTCTGCGTCGAGCCTGAACAGCTTGCGCGCGATCGCATAGAGCAGCGTCAGCACCAGGATCAGCTCGATGGCCGCCACCGCGAGCGGCATGAACCCCAGATCCAGGAACAGCCGCGTCGTGATACGGAAGCCGACCAGCACCACGGCGAGCCGCAGCAGATAGCGCTTGGTGAAGTCGAGCCCCGGCCGCAAGGCGTCCGGACAGGCGAAGCTGCTGCCGATCATGAGTCCGAAGAGCATGGCGACCAGGACCGGGTTGCGCGACAGCGGCTCGCCCAGTCCGCCGGCGATCCAGCCGGCAGCAAGGGCGAGTGCCGCAGCAACGATGACGCCGGGCAAGACTGAGCGCGCTTTTTCCGGCGCATGGGAGAGCGTCAGCGCGAGGCTCATGGCTTTGCCTCGTCGGGCAGGCGGAGCGTTCGCAGATAGGAAGCGACGGCGTCGATCTGTGCGGAATCGTCTTCGATCGGCTGCGCGCCCGCCTCGCGGCTGACAGTCGCGCTGGTGATGCCGAGCTCGTTTGCGAAAGCGTTCGCCACCATGTCTTTGAGGGTGGCTATGTCAGCCTTCCAACCGTACCGGCCGACCCGCGACGCGCCCTGGCCATCGACGACATGATGCGCGCGGCCTTTGATGCCGTCGCCCTTGCTGACGGCCTGCGCTTCGATGACGCTGTCGGGTATCTCGTCGATCGCAGCGATACCGTAGAGAGCGAGCGGCATACGCAGCGAGATTACATTGGCCTGGCCTGGCACCGCCGCCGACACGATCCTCATGCCATCGCGCAACGCATGACGTCTGGCGACCGGACTGTTGGGATGATCGATCGGAACCGTGCGCCCAGAGCCCGGATCCATATGGGCTATCCTGCGCGCAAAGTGGCTTTCATCGATGCTCGCACCGCCGGGGCCGGGATGGCAGGCGACGCAGGACGTTGCATTGAACAATGGGCCGAGGCCCATCTGCGGCGTGAAGTCGGTCTGGAACGACTTTTTTCCGCGCGCCGCAAGATTGGCGTCGGCGGCAGCGCTCTGCGTCCCCTGCGTCGCTGCCGCCGCGCCGTGCTCGTCGAAGGCCCCAACTTCGACGAGCGCCCCTTCGTGGCCCGGAAATCCCGGAACCTCGCCGCTAATCGTTATCCAGATATGCTGCGCGTCCGCCGAGGTCGCGATCGCGCGAAGGCGATCGGGTCCGAGAGGCCCAAGGCCGGGAACCTCGATCGTCGCGCGGGCGAGAAGCCGGCCGTCCTGGCT
>NZ_SUEO01000126.1 GCF_004962925.1 Mesorhizobium sp.
GACCGAGGAGAAGCCGAAGCGTGCCGGCTGGTGGCAGAAGAAAGGCTTCTTTTAAGCTTTTCAGCTGCTTATCCTGATCTCCTGATCAAAAAAATCCCGCGCTGTCCAAAGACGACGCGGGATTTTTTTGCCTGAGATCCCAAACGCTATGGCGCGAAGATCGACCAGTTCATCATCTTCGCCAGCCGTTCCAGTGCGATCGACCCGAGCCTGGAATTGCCGTTGGCGTTGAGGCCGGGCGACCAGACGGCGAGCGAAGCCACGCCAGGCACGACCCCCAATATGCCACCGCCTACGCCGCTCTTGCCCGGGATACCGACGCGAAAGGCGAAATCGCCGGAGCCGTCATAGTGGCCG
The DNA here is from genome assembly GCF_004962925.1 of Mesorhizobium sp. Classification (GTDB taxonomy): domain Bacteria; phylum Pseudomonadota; class Alphaproteobacteria; order Rhizobiales; family Rhizobiaceae; genus Mesorhizobium. The sequence goes on from NZ_SUEO01000126.1 coordinate 358, forward strand.
CAGGTCAGCATCATTGCGCCGATGCGGCGCGCGCGCTCGGCCGACACCACGGAATGGCCGGTCGCCGGGTTCTTGCCGCCATTGGCGAGGAAGCGGCCGGCCAAAGCCAGCTGCCGGCAGCTCATGGCGATGGCGCAATGGTGGAAATAGACGCCCAGCGCCAGGTCCGGCGCGTGGTTGAGATTGCCGAAGGATTTCATGTAGTTGGCAAGCGCCAAGTTACGGAAACCGGTGGCGCGCTCCGAAGCCGCAACCTCGCGATCGATGATAATAGTCTCGTCGTCGGCGAGGAACTGGATGAAGCGCAGGATCTCGCCGATCGCCTCGCGCGGCTGATGCCCGGCAAGCAAAACGTCGGAAATGACGATGGCGCCGGCATTGATGAACGGATTGCGCGGAATGCCGTTCTCGTGCTCGAGCTGGACGATCGAGTTGAACGGATTGCCCGAAGGCTCGCGACCGACACGCTGCCACAGCGCGTCACCGACATTGCCGAGCGCCAATGTCAGCGTGAACACCTTCGAAATGCTCTGGATTGAAAACGGCTCATCGGCGTCACCCGCCATCAGCACGCGACCGTCATTGGTCACGGCGGCAATGCCGAACTTCTTCGGATCGACCTTACCGAGTTGCGGAATGTAGGACGCGACATCGCCGCGATCCGTGCGCTCCGCCATTTCGGCAGCAACTTCGGTCAAAGCCTGTTCGAGTTCGGGCATTCGCGCTACTTCAGCCAGCGTTCGATGCGCGCCATCGCCTCGACCATCTCGTCGTGGCTGCCGGCATAGGAAAAGCGCATGGTTCGATGGCCTTGCAGCGGATCGAAGTCGCGGCCGGGCGTCGCCGCCACATGCGCCTCGCCCAGCATCCTGCGCGCGAAGGCCATGCTGTCGTTGGTGTGCCTAGTGACATCGCAGAAGGCGTAGAAGGCGCCATCCATCGGTGCCGCCAGCGCAAAACCGAGTTCCGGCAGGCGTTTCATCAAAAGCTCGCGATTCCCGGCGTAGCGCGCCTTCATCGCTTCCAATTCCGGCGTCGCCTTGAATGCCTCGATCGCGGCGATCTGGGACAGTTCCGGCGGCGAGATGTAGAGGCTCTGGGCGATGCGCTCGACCGGCCGAACCAGTGGTTCCGGCAGCACCATCCAGCCGATGCGCCAACCGGTCATGCAGTAATATTTCGAGAAGGAATTGATCACCGTCACGTCAGGGCCGTAGGCAAGCGCCGTGGTGTCCGGCGCAGCATAAGCCAGCCGGTGATAGATCTCGTCGGAGATCACGGCGATGCCGAGCTCTTCCGCCGTCGTTACCAGCGCCTCAAGCTCGTCAGCTGGGATGATTGCACCGGTCGGATTGGCCGGGCTGGCGAACAACACGCCCTTCAGCTTCTTTTCGCAATGCGCGGCCTTCAGGTGTTCGGCGTGGAGATAGGCATCACCATCGAGCTCGATCTCGACGATTTCGATGCCGAGCGCGGCCATGATATTGCGATAGGCCGGATAGCCGGGTGCGGCGATGGCGACACGATCGCCTGGATCGAACATCGCCAGAAACGCCAGGTTGAAGGCGGCCGACGATCCGGTGGTGACGGCGATCCGGCCGGGCGAGACGTCAAGCCCGTAGTGGTCCGCATAATGCTGCGCGATTGCCTGGCGCAGGCCCGCAAGACCCAGTGCGTCGGTGTAGCCGATGCGCCCCATCTTCAATGCGTTCGTCGCCGCGTCCCTGACCCCGGCCGGCGCCGGATCGGACGGCTGGCCAACGGCCATGGAAACAACCGGTACACCCTTTGCCTTCAGCCGATTCGCTTCCGCCAGAATGTCCATGGCGTGGAACGGCTCGACTTCGCCGCGACGCGAAAGCGATACAACCATTTGACCTCATTCCTTGTCGGCCCCTGGGTTAGCCCTTGGGACGGCACTTGCCGGCTGCCGGCGCCGAGCTTTGGCGTCCCGCGCCGCACAAATGCCCGATTGATGTGAGGATCACAAGTTCAGTAAAGTTTCAGTGCCGACTTTTCATCCTTCGCCCGCTCGTCTACCAGTGGACCTGCCATGTTGAGCCGACCCAAATCGACGATAGCCAGGGCAGCGCGCGTCTTCGCGACGCTTTCGCTTGCCGCGACGGTCGCCGTGACCAGCACGGTCAGCGCCTTCGCGCAAAACGTGCCGGTGGTGCGCGATGCCGAGATCGAGGCGCTGGTGCGTGACTATGCGCGGCCGATCTTCAGGGCCGCCGGCCTGCCGGAGGACGGCGTGGACATCGTGCTGGTCAACGACCAGAGTTTCAACGCTTTCGTTGCCGGGTCTCGTCTGTTCATCAACACCGGTGCCCTGATGTCGGCGGAGACGCCCAACGAGATTATCGGCGTCATCGCCCATGAGGCCGGCCACATTGCCGGCGGGCACCAGCAGAAATTGCGCAACCAGCTCGAACGCGCCAAGACGATGGCCATCATCGCAACGCTGCTTGGCGCCGGTGCCGTCGTCGCCGGCGCCACCACCAAAAGCCGGGGGCTCGCCGGCGCCGGCATGGGGGTTGCGGCTGGCGGCGGCGAGATGGCGCAGCGCAGTATCCTCGCCTATCAGCGCACCGAGGAGATGACCGCCGACCGCTCGGCGATAACCTATCTCAATGCCACCGGCCAGTCCGGCATGGGCATGCTGAAAACCTTCGACCGCTTCCAGAGTGCGCTCTCGCTGTCGGGGGCGCAGGTCGATCCCTACCGGATCAGCCATCCGCTACCGCGGGAACGCATCGCCAATCTCGAAGTGCTGGTTAAGCAGAGCCCCTATGTCGACAAGGTCGATCCGCCGGCACTGCAGCAGCGGCACGACATGATGCGCATCAAGATCGCCGCCTACATGGATGGCCAGGCTGCCGCATCGCGGCTGATGCGCAAAAACCCGGGCAGCCTCGCCTCGCAATATGGCGACGCGCAGACGGCCTATCTCTATGGCAATCTGGCCAAAGCGCTTGCCAAGACCAACGCACTGATCAAGGCACAGCCGAAAAACCCCTATTTCCAGGAGTTACGCGGCGACGTCCTGATGAAGGCGAACAAGCCGAGGGACGCCGCGGAAGCCTATGCCAAGGCGGTCAGCCTCGATCCAACCAGATCCGGGCTGCTGCCGGTCTCCTACGGCCAGGCGCTGATCGCCGTCGGCACGCCCGATTCCCTGGAGAAAGCAGTGGTGCAGATCAACAAAGGCCTCGGCCGCGACCGGGAAAACGCGGTCGGATACCGCTATCTGGCGCAGGCCTATGGCGAGCTCGGCAAAATCCCGGCCGCCGACCTTGCGACCGCCGAAGGCCATTTCTATTCCGGCGCCTACAAGGATGCCAAGATCTTCGCGATGCGCGCCCAGATGAAAATGAAGCGCGGAGAGCCGGGCTGGATCCGCGCGCAGGACATCATAAACTACGCGCCATCAGGCAAGAAAAAGTGAACCTTCCGGCCGTATAGTCGGACCAATCGGGCCGGAAACAAGAGGATCGAGGACTATGAAAAAGGCAATTCTGCTGGGCACCACGGGAGTGGCGGTCGCTCTCGCCATGCTCGGTTTCGGGTTCGTGACCGGAAGCCCGCAGCCGGCAAAGGCCGATGCCGCGCAGATCGCCCAGGCGGCGTCTGCCGACACCAAGATCGACAGGGTCGAAGTCGAGGGCATCATCCGCGATTACCTCTTGAAGAACCCGGAAGTGCTGCTGGAGGCTCAGCAAGCGCTCGAGGCCAAGCAGAAGGAGGCGCAGCAGGTCGCCAGCCTCAGCGTCATCAAAAATGCTAAGGACCAGATCTTCAATTCGACCTTCGACGGCGTCGTCGGCAATCCGAACGGCAAGGTCACCATCGTCGAGTTCTACGATTACAATTGCGGCTACTGCAAACGCGCCATAGAGGACATGCAGGCGCTGACGACAGCCGATCCGGACCTGCGCTTCGTGCTCAAGGAGTTCCCGATCCTCGGCCCGGATTCGCAGAAGGCGAGCGTCGTCTCGATGGCCTTCCACCTGATGATGCCGGAAAAATACGGCGAGTTCCACAACGCGCTGCTCGGTGGCCAGGGACGCGCCACCGAGGCGGCGGCCATCAAGGTAGCGCTTTCGCTCGGCGCCAACGAAGCGGCGCTGCGCGAGAAGATGAAGGACCCGTCGATCGCCGAGGCCCTCTCCAAGACCTATGATCTTGCCAACAAGCTGGCCATCACCGGAACGCCCTCCTATGTGGTTGGCAACGAGGTGGTGTTTGGGGCGCTCGGGCAGGAAGTGCTGGCGGAGAAGATCGAGGCGGCCAAGGCCGCACTCTGATCGACCGCTGGTTTTCGGCGCAGGCCATTTTTTCCGCCTGTTGTGGACAGCGAAAGAACCCACTTGCGCTCTTTTCGCAGGCGTCTAAGCCCATTATAGAGGCCCAGTGCGCCGGCTGATGCCGGCGTGGGAAAAGGTCGGCATTTTGAAAACGGTTTTCGTCCTGAACGGTCCCAACCTCAACGCGCTCGGCAAGCGCGAGCCAGGCATCTATGGCGGCAAGACGCTTGCGGCGATCGCCGACGACTGCAAGCAGGCGGGTGCGGCACTCGGGCTCGAGATCGATTTCCGTCAGTCGAACCATGAGGGCGACCTCGTCGACTGGATACAGGAAGCCGCCGACAAGGCTGTCGGCATCGTCATCAATCCGGGCGCCTACAGCCACACCTCGATCGCCATTCACGACGCCATCCGTTCCATCGCGCCATTGCCCGTCGCCGAAGTTCATCTTTCCAACATCCATGCGCGGGAATCATTTCGCCACGTCTCCATGGTTTCGCCGGTCGCCGTCGGCATGATCTGCGGGTTCGGGCCGCTCGGCTACACGCTGGCGCTGCAGGCGCTGGCCGCACGCCTATGACCGGCCAACAAACAGAAGGCTCGAAAATGTCGATAAAGAAGAACGGTGTTGACCAGCAGCTTATCCGCGATCTGGCGGGCATACTGAACGACACCAACCTCACCGAGATCGAGGTCGAGCTGGGCGACTTGAAGGTGCGCGTATCGCGACAGGCGCCGGCCGTCCATGCGGTCGCCGCACCGCAGCCCGCCTATGCACCGCCGGCAGCGCAGCAGGCGGCAGCAACCGCCCCGGCAGCGGCCGAGATATCCAAGAACGCGGTGGCCTCGCCCATGGTCGGCACCGCCTATCTGGCGCCGTCGCCCGACGCCAAGGCGTTCATCGAGGTCGGCCAGCAGGTCAAGGAAGGCCAGACGCTGCTGATCATCGAGGCGATGAAGACGATGAACCAGATCCCCTCGCCCCGTGCCGGCACGGTGACGGCGATTCTGTTCGAGGATGCGCAGCCGGTCGAATATGGCATGCCGCTCGTCGTGATCGAGTAGAGCCGGGAACAGCCGAAAATGTTCCAGAAAATCCTCATCGCCAATCGCGGCGAAATCGCTCTGAGGGTGCTGCGCGCCTGTAAGGAGCTCGGCATCCAGACGGTGGTGGTGCATTCGACCGCCGACGCCGATGCCATGCATGTGCGGCTCGCCGACGAGAGCGTCTGCATCGGTCCGCCGCCGTCGCGCGACAGCTATCTCAACATCCACCAGATCGTCGCGGCCTGCGAGATCACCGGCGCCGACGCGGTGCATCCGGGCTACGGCTTCCTGTCGGAGAATGCCAAATTCGCCGATATCCTCGCCGCGCACAACATCACCTTCATCGGCCCTTCCGGCGACCACATCCGCATCATGGGCGACAAGATCGAGGCCAAGCGCACCGCAAAGCGCCTTGGCATTCCGGTGGTGCCCGGCTCCGACGGCGCGGTCACCGAGGAAAAGGAAGCCAAACGCATCGCCGCCGAGATCGGCTATCCCGTGATCATCAAAGCGTCGGCCGGCGGCGGCGGACGCGGCATGAAGGTGGCGCGCAGCGAAGCCGATCTTGTGGTCGCGCTGCAGACGGCGCGCTCGGAAGCCGGTGCCGCCTTCGGCGACGACGCCGTCTACATCGAGAAATATCTCGAAAAGCCGCGCCATATCGAGGTGCAGGTGTTCGGCGACGGTGCTGGCCGCGGCGTGCATTTCGGCGAACGCGACTGCTCGTTGCAGCGCCGCCACCAGAAGGTCTGGGAAGAGGCGCCCTCGCCGGCGCTCAATGCTGAGGAGCGCGCGCATATCGGGGGCGTCTGTGCCAAGGCTATCGCCGATCTCGGCTACTCCGGCGCCGGCACCATCGAATTCCTCTACGAGAACGGCGAATTCTACTTCATCGAGATGAACACCCGCCTGCAGGTCGAGCATCCGGTGACGGAGGCGATCACCGGCATCGACCTCGTGCATGAGCAGATCCGCGTCGCCTCGGGCGGCGGGCTTTCGGTGCGCCAGGAAGATATCCGCTTCCAGGGCCACGCCATCGAATGCCGCATCAATGCCGAGGATCCGCGCACTTTCACCCCGTCACCCGGCACGATCACCCATTTCCACACGCCGGGCGGCCTCGGCATCCGTGTCGATTCCGGCGTCTATTCCGGCTACAAGATCCCGCCCTACTACGACAGCCTGATCGGCAAACTGATCGTGCACGGCCGCAACCGTGTCGAATGCATGATGCGGCTGCGGCGGGCGCTCGACGAATTCGTCGTCGACGGCATCAAGACGACGCTGCCGCTGTTTCGTGATCTCGTCGGCAATGCCGATATCGCCAATGGCGAGTATGACATCCACTGGCTGGAAAAATATCTGGCCAAAGAGGATTAGGTCGTGAACTTATAGAATATAATGATGCGATGACCCGTCCCTACGCGCCAGGCTATCGCATCCCGACCGACCTGTTGCTCAAGGCCTACGCCTCGGGCGTCTTCCCGATGGCTGAAAGCGCAACCGATCCCGAAGTGTTCTGGGTACGGCCGGAGACGCGCGGCATCATCCCGCTCGATGGTTTTCACACGCCCAAAAGCCTGAGGAAGGCGATACGGAAAAGGCAGTTCGACATCCGTTTCGATTTCGACTTCGAGGCGACCATCGATGGCTGCGCCGAGAGGCGCGAAGAACGCCGGTCGACGTGGATCAATGCGCCGATCCGCGAAGCCTATATCGAACTTCATCGGATGGGCCATTGCCATTCGGTCGAAGCCTGGCGCGAGGGTCGGCTGGTCGGCGGTCTCTATGGCGTGTCGCTCGGCCGGGTGTTCTTCGGCGAAAGCATGTTCGCCAGGGAAACGGACGCGTCGAAGGTCTGCCTGGTGCATCTGGTCGAGCGCCTGAAGGAACGGCACTTTGCGCTGCTCGACACGCAGTTCACCACCGAGCACCTCAAACGCTTCGGCGCGGTCGACGTGCCAAGGGGCAGGTATGAGAAGATGCTGGCCGAGGCGCTGAAGGGTGAAGCGGTCTTTTATCCGTAACGGGAGATCTTCAATCTTTGGCAGCAGCCTCCATCGGCATCTGCGCGTGGAACATCATCTTCCAGCCATTGACGCGATGGACATAGCCGGTGCTGACCAGTGCCGCGTAAGGCTCGCCATTCTCGCGAGTGGCGTGGGCCTCATAGGTCAGCATGACAATGTCGCTACCCGGCTCGATGATGCCCTTGAGGTCGATGTCGAGATCGCGCCAGCGGTTCGGGTCCGTCGCGGTTTCGGCCAGATCGGCGTTGCTCATCGCCTGCGCCATCTGTGGGAAGGCCACCAGGCATTCGGTGTCGGCATTGGCTTTGAAATAGGCTGCGTCGCCGGTCCAGAACCCTTTTTCGAGTTCGAGGAGCTCGTCCTTGTTGGCCATCATGGGAACATCTCCACACCGCCAGCCATGACCAACGCACAGAGAATAAGGCGGTTCCGGAAGGCTCAGTATGTGATCCCGAACGGGGATCCCGCGCCTGGCGCTCTAATTGGTCTTGGCCGCGTCGGGTGCCGGCACATCCGATTTCTGCTTGCAGCCCTTCAGCCAGACGTCGTAGACGGCGTGCTCGACGGCATTGAGGCCGGGACTTTCGGCAAACATCCAGCCGGTGAAGATGCGGCGGATCTTGCGATCCAGCGTGATCTCGTCGACCTCGACGAAGGAATCGGTCTTCGGCTCTTCGGTTTGCGGTCGCGAATAGCAGATGCGCGGCGTCACCTGCAAAGCACCAAACTGCACCGTCTCGTCGATATAAACATCGAAGGTGATGATGCGGCCGGTGATCTTGTCGATGCCGGCAAATTCGGCGACGGGATTGGTGATGCGTTCCGGCGTCGCCGGTATCGCTGGCGTCTCCGGTGCCGCTGGCGCCTCCGGCGTCTGTGCGGCGGCCATGCTGCAAGCGGCAAAAGCGGCCACGGCCACCATCAGTCCGCCCATCCAGATTCGGCTGAAAATGCTCATGCAAGGGTCCGGTGGTTTGCGCCCGGGGTGATTCTGTCGCGCCCAAGGCTAGTCGCTGCTGTCAGATCAGCAAGCAGCTAAACGCCAATTGTGGCGATAAAGGACCGATCCGCCCTTGAAGAGCGGTTACGAACCCGGCGTCCAGGCGTCGTAATCGCCTGTCACCTGCGGGCGGTGCTGATTGGTGAGCACGGAGCCCTTGGGGCGATAGGCGGCGCCACTTCCGGTAAGGTTCGGCTGATGCGGCTTCTGCCAGTCGCGTGGCTTATAGTCTTCGCTCGGCGGCGCGACATCGACGCGGTGGTGCATCCAGCCATGCCAGCCGGGCGGAATCATCGAGGCTTCCGAATAGTCGCGATAGATGACCCAGCGGCGGGTGCGGCCTTCCGAATCGACACCACCCTCGTAGTAGACGTTGCCAGCCTCGTCCTGCCCGACTTTCCTGCCATGCCGCCAGGTGTGGAAGCGCGTTCCCAGCGTCTGGCTGTTCCACCATGTGAAAAACTGCAGAAGGAAAGTTTTCATCCAAATCCTCGTGGCAAGTCCTCGCGGCAGCGGCGGCGCCCGTTTCCTGCTTATGGCGTCAGGCTATCGCGAAGGCAAGGGTTTTGGCGCAAGAGCAACGCAATGGCCGTCAGAAAACCGATGCAAAGCTGGCGGGCCTTTCGCGTCTGCCGAAGCACGCCTTGCCAAGGCTGCCTCGGCTTTCTAAAGCTCTGCGCGTCCTATGCAGGCCCAGCCTGATTGACGGTTGAGGGAGGTAAACATGGCTCCGGACGCATCCGACCCCGAGCTGCGGATCAGTGCCAGCGCCATTCGCCTGCGCAAGGGCGGCGTGCCGGTCGTCTGCCTCACCGCCTATACCTATCCCGTCGCCCGCCTGCTCGACGACCACGCCGACCTGCTTCTGGTCGGCGACAGCGTCGCCATGGTCCTGCATGGCCACAAGACCACGCTGGGTGCCTCGCTGGACATGATGATCGCCCATGGACAAGCGGTGATGCGGGGTTCGGCCAAGGCCTGCGTGGTGGTCGACATGCCGGCCGGCAGTTATGAGGGCTCGGCGCGCCAAGCCGTTGCCTCAGCGCGGCGGATCGTTAAGGAGACCGGTTGCCAGGCTGTCAAGCTGGAGGGCGGCGTCACAGTTGCCCGGCAGATTGCGGCGATTGTCGCTGCCGGCATTCCGGTCATGGGACATATCGGCTTACAGCCGCAATCGGTGGAAAGCGACGGCGGTTACAGGATCAAGGGCCGGACCGAGGAGAATGTGGCCGCCCTTTATCGCGACGCGGACGCGGTCGAGAAGGCCGGCGCGTTTTCTGTGGTCATCGAAGGCACCGTCGAAACCGTCGCCGCCGACCTCACCCGGCACATTCCCATTCCAACCATCGGCATCGGCGCCAGCGGCGACTGCGACGGCCAAATCCTGGTCATTGACGACATGGTCGGCCTGACCGTCGATCGCGTGCCGAAATTCGTCAAGCAATATGCCGATCTGCGCAGCGTCATATCGCGTGCTGCAGCCAGCTATGCAGCGGAGGTGCGAAGCCGGACTTTTCCAGGCCCGGACCACGTCTTTCCCGCCACAGCCGACAAGAACAAAGCATGAGCCCGCCTCGCGTTGTCGACAGCGTCGCCGCCCTTCGCGCGCAAATCCGCGACTGGCGTCGCGATGGCCTCAGCGTCGCCATGGTGCCGACCATGGGGGCGCTGCATGACGGCCATATCTCGCTGGTGGAGATCGCGCTCGAAAAGGCCGATCGCTGCGTTGTCTCGATCTTCGTCAACCCAACGCAGTTCGCGCCGAGCGAAGACCTCGACAAATATCCGCGCCAGCTCGCCCGCGATCTCGACCGGCTGGCCGAGGCCGGCGCGCAACTCGTCTTCACCCCTGACGTTGCAGAGATATATCCGACCGGCTTCGCCACGACGATCTCGGTCGGTGGGCCGGCCGCCGGGCTGGAATCGGATTTCAGGCCGACCTTCTTCGACGGCGTCGCCACGGTCGTGGCAAAGCTCTTCCTGCAAGCGTTGCCGGACTGTGCGGTCTTTGGCGAAAAGGACTACCAGCAGCTTTGCGTCGTCAGGCAGCTCTGCCGCGACCTCGATCTGCCGGTGGAAATCATCGGCGCGCCAACCGTACGCGACGCGCATGGCCTCGCCATGTCGTCACGCAACGCCTATCTCGGCGAAGCCGAGCTCAAAGTGGCGCGCCAGCTCAACGTCATCTTGCGCCGGGCGGCGGCGGCACTTGCGGCAGGCGCGGATGAGGGCAGCGCAACCGCCGAGGCCAGCCTCGCGCTCGCCAAGGCTGGCTTTGACAAAGTCGACTATGTCGCGGCGCGCGAGAGCATGACGCTCGCCCCGTGGCGACGAGACCGTGCCGCACGCCTGCTCGCGGCCGCCTGGTTGGGCAAGACCAGGCTGATCGATAATGTGGAAGTTCCCTCCACTTAAACCGCGGATTTGTGAGCCTCACTTCCAAAATCCGCAGCATCAGCCGGCTCCGTTACAATTCCGCCAAAATCATGGTGCGGTCCTGCGCGCTCCAGAAGCGCTGCATCATGCTCGGCTGGAAAAGAACGATTTCTGGCGCGGATCCTCAATCTTGATACCGGCACATGTCGAGCGGCTGCTCCCCTATCTGTTCCTGCTTGCATTGATCTGCATCGCGGTCGCCTTCCGGCCGCTGCTGCCGGTCGATGAAACGCGATATCTCAGCGTCACCTGGGAGATGTATCTGAGCGGACAGATCTTCGTTCCGACGATGAATTTCGTGCCCTACCTGCAAAAGCCGCCGCTGCTGTTCTGGCTTATCGATCTGGCCTGGGACATTTTCGGCGCAAGCCGGATTGCGGCGATGCTCGTCATCTTCGTTGCGTCGTCGCTCGTCATCTGGCTGACGACGCATCTTGCAAAAACCCTCTTTCCCGGACGCGACGACATCGTAAGCCGCGTCCCCTGGCTGGTCGCGGGAAGCATCATCTTCGTCATTTATTCGACCCTGATCCTGTTCGACATGCTGCTGACGGTCTTCGTGCTTGCCGCGCTTTTGTCGTTGCTTGCCTTTGCCAGGAGCGGCAACCATTGGCACGCCGTGGTAGCGGGATTGTTCATCGGACTGGGTGTTTTGACGAAAGGTCCGGTGGTGCTCATCCATGTCGGCGCCCCCATCCTGCTCTATCCATTCTGGCGCGATCGGCAGGCCGGGCTGACGACGCCGAAATTCTTCGCTGGGGCAGGTCTGGCAATTCTCGCCGCAATGATCCCGGTGGCGATGTGGCTGGTGCCGGCGACCATCCTGACGAAAGGCGACTTCGTCTACGATCTTGTCTGGAACCAGTCGGCAGGGCGTGTCACCGGCAACCTCCACAACTCCCATCACCGGCCGTTCTATTTCTACGTCGTGCTGATGCCGATCATGCTCATACCGTGGATCTTCATACCCGAAGTGTGGCGGCTGAAGCTGAACGCCCAAATACGTGGCCTGATCGACACGAGATCGCCGGATCTGCGCGCGTTGCGCCTGCTGTCGTTCTCGTTCGTCGCGGTTTTACTGGTTTTCAGCGCGATATCCGGTAAGCAGCCTCACTATGTGGTGCCGATGTTGCCATTTGTGGCAATCCTGTTCGGGTATTTCATGGCGGAGGTCCCACTAGTGCGGCTCAGAAACTCGGCCTTCGCCCTGCTTGCCATTTTCGGCATCGGCCATGCCGTAGCATCAGCGACCGTTTTCAAGCGCGACGATCTCATGCCGCTGGCCAACTTCATCGACGAGCGAAAGAATGCGGACTGGGCCGTCACCTTCGACTACCAGGACGAGATCGGCTTCCTTGGCCGATTGCAAAAGCCGTTCGAAAGCACCGACAATCCCGAGGAATGGCTTCGTTCCCACCCTGGCGGCTATGTCATCGACAAATCCAAGGACCCTGGGGCGTCGGAGCAAATCGCTTTCCGCGCTCGCGTGGAACGGGGCTATCTTGTCGTCCTCAAGGGAGAACATTGACGGCGTGGTTACCCGCAAGCGACCGGCGCTGCCCGTGAAACGCAACTGACTGCGACGTGTCTAGGCAGACAAATCTATCCGATCGTCTTCTCGAAAATCAGCGCTGGCAGCCCTGAGCCACCACCGCAATCCGCGGTGTTGCCGGCGGGCAAAAACCCTTTCGAGCGGTAGAAGGCGACGGCCGGAGCGTTTGCCTCTTCCACTTCGACACGCAGCGTCCGCGCCTCCGGAAAGCTGGCCTCGACCTCTTCCAGCAACGCCTGGCCGATCCCTTCCCGCTGGCAGGCTGGATGCACGTAGAGCTGGTTCAGCATAACGATCTTCGCATCCTTGGTGGTTGCAGCGAAAGCCATGCCGCCGATGCGCTTGCCGTCGTCCGCGACCAGGAATTCGGAGTTCGGCCGTGTCAGCCGCGCCTTGAGCGAGGCCATCGAATGCCATTCATCAGTGATCTCGGTGACTTTGTCAGCACCATAGATGCTATCGTAGGTGGCGTGCCATGTTTCGACCAGCAACGCGTGGACCGCGACAAGATCGCGCTCGCCAGCGGTGCGAACGAACATCATCCTATTCGATCCCGAGCTTGGCCTTGACGAGGTCGTTGACCGCCTGCGGGTTGGCCTTGCCGCCGGTCGCCTTCATCACCTGGCCGACGAACCAGCCGGCCATGCTCGGCTTGGCGCGCGCCTGCTCGACCTTGTCCGGATTGGCTGATATCACCTCGTCGACCGCCCTCTCGATGGCGCCGGTGTCGGTGACCTGCTTCATGCCGCGGCTTTCGACCAGCTGGCGCGGATCGCCGCCCTCGTTCCAGACGATCTCGAACAGATCCTTGGCGATCTTGCCAGAGATGGTGCCCTCCTTGATCAGGTCGATGACCGCGCCAAGCTGATCGGGAGAAACCGGAGCATTTTCAATGCCCTTGCCGGCCTTGTTCAACGCACCCAGCAGATCGTTGATGACCCAGTTGGCCGCCAGCTTGCCGTCGCGACCAGCGGCCACCTTCTCGAAATAGTCGGCGACCGCCTTTTCCGATACCAGGATCGAGGCGTCGTAGGTCGACAGGCCGAGCGAGGAGATCAGCCGCGCCTTCTTGGCGTCGGGCAGTTCTGGCAGGTCCTTTGCCAGCGCATCGACATAGGCCTGGTCGAATTCCAGCGGCAGAAGGTCGGGATCCGGGAAATAGCGGTAGTCATGCGCTTCTTCCTTAGAACGCATCGAGCGCGTCTCGCCCTTGTTGGGGTCGAACAGCCGCGTTTCCTGGTCGATCTTGCCGCCGTCTTCCAGAATGGCGATCTGGCGGCGCGCCTCGTACTCGATGGCCTGGCCGATGAAGCGGATCGAGTTGACGTTCTTGATCTCGCAGCGCGTGCCGAATTCGCCGCCGGGCCGGCGCACCGAGACATTGACGTCGGCGCGCAGCGAGCCTTCGTCCATATTGCCGTCGCAAGTGCCGAGATAGCGCACGATGGTGCGCAGCTTGGTCACATAGGCCTTGGCCTCGTCGGCGGAGCGCATGTCGGGCTTGGAGACAATCTCCATCAGCGCCACGCCGGAGCGGTTGAGATCGACATAGGACATCGTCGCGTGCTGGTCGTGCATCGACTTGCCGGCATCCTGCTCCAGGTGCAGGCGCTCGATGCCGACCTCGATGTCCTCGAATTCGCCCTGCCGGTCCGGGCCGACGGAGACGATCACCTTGCCCTCGCCAACGATCGGCTGCTTGAACTGCGAGATCTGGTAGCCCTGCGGCAGATCGGGATAGAAATAGTTTTTCCGGTCGAAGACCGATTTGTGGTTGATCTCGGCCTTCAGCCCGAGGCCGGTGCGGATCGCCTGCTTGACGCATTCCTCGTTGATCACCGGCAGCATGCCCGGCATCGCCGCATCGACGAGGCTGACATTGGCGTTCGGCGGTGCGCCGAAAGCCGTCGAGGCACCGGAGAACAGCTTTGCCTCCGAAGTCACCTGCGCGTGGACCTCGAGGCCGATGATGATTTCCCAGTCGCCGGTGGCGCCTGATATCAAGCGTTTGGCTTCGGGGGTGCGGGTATCGATGAGGGTCATAGTGGCCTGCGAACTTTCGGTGGCGGAATTCACGTCAAGGCGTGAATTCCGCCACGTCGGACGTGAAAGTCATTCGCTAGTGCAAACCACGAAAAGAGACAAGCGCAAAGCCGAAGCTGGCGCTTTCGCACCGAGTCTCGCCGGCCGCCGTCGCTCTCGCCGCATTCAAGCCGTCGCGATGTAGGCCCTGATCTCGGCTGCTTCGCGCTCGACATCCTCGATGCGCCGCTTGACCACGTCGCCTATGGACACGATGCCGTCGAGCAGGCCGTCCTTTTCCACCGGCAGATGGCGGAAACGGCCACTGGTCATGATCTCCATGACCTCGTTGACGGTGTGGTTCTCGTTGCAGATCTTCACCTTGGGCGTCATCGCCGAACGCACCGCGATGTCCAGTGCGGCGGCTCCTTCCCTGGCGAGGACCCGCACGACGTCGCGCTCGGAAAGAATGCCGACGATCTTGTGGTCACCATTGGTGATGACCAGCGCACCGATCCTGTGTTCGGTCAGGATGCGAATGGCCTCGCTCAGCTTTTCGTTCGGCCCGAGCGTCAACACGTCATGGCCTTTCTGCTCGAGAATTGCCTTAACAGTCATGGCGTCCTCCTCAGTTTACTTGCCGGTTCCTGCCCTGACCGGCTTTCCTCCTGCGCATGACCCCGAAAATCGGCCTCGATTTTCCGAAAGGATCATGCGCAAAATCAAAGTTCTACAGCGTCCTTCGCGCGTCCAAGAGGACGCGCGAAGGACGCTGTAGTGAACATCGTGCGCCGCGATCGATCGCTTTTCAAGTGCGGCGAGGTTCAGGCCATGAATTCATCCGCCTGCTGCCGGCGATCGAAAGCGCGCAGGCCGAAGAAGCCGGCGACAAAACCGCCAATATGGGCCTCCCAGGCGATCTGGCTGTCGATGCCGGGCGCGAAGGCAACGAGGCCGGTGATGAGATTGATCACCATCCAGATGGCGAGAAAAGTCATAACGCCGCGCGAGCGGAACACCGCCGCCATCGGCAGCGGCGCGCCGGCGAAGGCGGCTTTGCCGGACGAGCGGTCGGTGCGGAAGCCAAAGCGGGCGGCCGCCCCCATCATGCCGGAAATCGCTCCCGATGCGCCGACCAGCGGCGCCTGGCCGAGCGGATGCATGGCCCAGAACAGCACCACCGCTGCCAGCCCCGTCGCCGCGAAGAACAGGCTGAACCGAAGCGCGCCGAAGCGGTTCGCCAGCGGCGAGCCGAAAGCCGCCAGCCACACCATGTTGATGGCTAGATGAGCAAAGCCGCCATGCAGGAAGGCGTAGGTGAAGGGGCTCGAAAACGCGTAAAAATCGAGGTCGAAGCGACCCGAATAGCGAATCGGAATGAAGGCAGTCCGGATCACCAGCGAGAAATCCTGGTCGTCGGTGAGCCAATAGAACCGGATCAGGTGAACGGCGACGCAGATGCCGATCACCGCCAGCACAACGGGCGGCATGTTGAATACCGGCTCGCGGCGCCGCTCCGGCTCGCGGCCGACAGGTCCGCCCTCGCCCTGTTCGATTTCCGATGGGCTTGCTGGTTCGCTCATATGCCTTGCACTCAGTCGCTCGCCTTCGCGAGCATGTAGATCACGGTCACCCGATTCACAAAGGGCGAATCGACGCGAATCAAAATCGGCGCGAATCAAAAAGAAGCCGTCCAAGGTTGCCCTTGAACGGCTGGTCGAGCCCCCATGCTCCCCAAAACTCTTGACTGAAATGCTGCCGATCGCTGCGAAACGACCGCTTCTGGAGTGGTTTTAGCGTGCCACGGGCTTGGGCGGGACGCAACGTAAACCACTTGTTAACCTTAACGACCCCGACCCGTGAACAAGTGTTAACGATGCTGGCACGCATCCTGCTCCGCAACGCATGTAGGTCCTCGGAGGGCGCCCTTCTGTTCACCGATGGGACATCAGACGACAGATTGCGCGGAGCAGCATAGCATGAACCAGAACGGATCGATCACGCTGTTCCATTATTGGAACCGGCTGCGTGACGGGCGCCCTGCCCCGAAGCGTTCGGAAGTCGAGCCAGCCGAGATCAAGTCGCTGCTCGCCGACACATTCATCCTGGAAAAGGATACGCGCGGCGAAGCGGTGTTCCGGCTCGCCGGCACCAGGCTTTGCGCGGTCTATGGCCGTGAGCTCAAGGGGTTTTCCTTCCCGTCGCTGTGGCGGGAGAAGGACCAGCGGCTTGTCTCAAAACTGATCCATGGCGTCTTCGATCAGAAATCCGTGGTGCTCATCACCTATGAAGGTTTCAGTCGCACCGACCGTTCCAGCAAGTTCGAGATGCTCGCCCTGCCGCTTGACGGCGGCGTTGAAAACCCGCGCTGCCTCGGCGTGATAGGCGCCGCTGAAAAACCCTTCTGGCTGGGCGCGGATCCGATCGCCGACGCCTTGATCGATTCGATCCGCGTCGTCGATCCGGAGAAGGAATCGCTATTTCTGAAGAACCGGCCGGCCATCGAGGTTCCTTCACTTGTCCCGTCGGATCTCGATCCGCCCCAGACGATTTCGGCGCTCGGCCAGTCGCGCCGCATCCGCCATCTGGTGGTGTTCGACGGCGGGCGCGAGGAATAATCCCGAACGCTAAAGTAACGGTGCCAGGCTTTCCCCTTTGTTAACCTGCTTTGCTGTAGTTTTCCGCCGAAGTTCCTCGCATCAACGCGCGGAATGCCAGACGGGGTGTAGGCAGTCATGAGGTCAGCGGCGGTCGACACCGCGCCGTCCCAAGCTGAAAGGCGTAACTTTCAGCGCGTCCGCGTGAAGATCTATGGGCGCTTCATGCTGGAGGATCGCACCGAACATCCGTGCCAGGTGGTCGACATGTCGCCGGGCAATGTTGCGCTTCGCACCGAGCGCATCGGCATGCCGGGCGAGAAGGTCATCGCCTATATCGATCACATCGGCCGCATCGAAGGCGTTGTCACCCGTATCTTGCAGGATGGTTTCGCGATGACGGTCATCGCGTCGGAACGCAAGAAGGACAAGCTTGCCGCGCAATTGACCTGGCTTGCCAACAAGCATGAGCTCGATCTGCCGGAAGACCGCCGCCACGAACGCGTAGCGCCGCGCAATCCGACGAGCGTGCTTCAACTCGCCGACGGGCGTCAGTACCAGTGCCGCATCATCGACCTGTCGCTTTCGGGCGCCGCGGTCGAGATCAACGTCAAGCCGGCAATCGGCATCCAGGTCATGTTGGGCACCATGCGCGGCCAGGTGGTGCGCCATTTCGAGGACGGCGTCGCCATCGAGTTCGCCGTCATCCAGCGGCCCGAGACGCTCGATTCCGAATTCAACGCATCCGGCACCTGACAAACAACACCACATTATCGCAATCGAACCGGCCCATTTTGGCCGGTTTTTTGTTGTCCCGCACGGGCCGACGCGGCTTGCCAAACGATGCCGCGCCAAGGCACGCCGCGACAATTCGGCTCCGCGAAAATGCCTCAACAATTTTATACTGAAATGATTCAAATTTTATGTTTATTCTACAGGCGTTTTACTTAATATCTACTTCGAGCCTTTGCGTCGAATAAATCCAATCGTGTCATTGTCTCCTCAAACGGGGAGATCTGGACGATGAAGAAGACGAGGGGCAAGCTGTTGCTCTTGGCAATGGCGATGCAGCTTACCGCCTGGGGAACGGCATACGCAGCGGGACCTGCCTTCATGCACACCGGCAGCCGCACCACACAGCCGGTTGGCCATTACGAGTTCTGCCAGAAGATTCCGCAGGAATGCAATGAGCGGACGCCGAAGCAGGCACCGGTCGAGCTGACCCGCAAGCTGTGGGCGAAGATCGTGAGCATCAACAATTCGGTCAACAGCAAGATCGCGCCGCGCACCGACATGGAGCTTTGGGGCAAGGAAGAAGTCTGGTCCTATCCCAACAGCGGCTTCGGCGACTGCGAGGACTATGCGCTGGAAAAGCGCCGCGCGTTGATGAACATCGGCGTTCCGGCCGGCGACCTGCTGATGACGGTTGCGCGCCAGCCGAACGGAGACGGCCATGCGGTGCTGACCGTGCGCACCAGCCTCGGAGAGTTCATCCTCGACAATCTGGAGACCAGGGTGCTGTCCTGGACCACTACCGACTACACCTACCTGAAGCGCCAATCGAGCCAGAATTCGGGCGCTTGGGTAA
>NZ_SUEO01000127.1:0-9791 GCF_004962925.1 Mesorhizobium sp.
CAATTCGGGGCAATCCGACCTCTCCCCGAGGGGAGAGGAGATTGCCGCCGTCGATGCCAGCCTCTTCTCCCCGCCGGGGAGAAGGTGGGCGCCCACGGGTCTTGCGTCCGGCAAGCCCGAGGACAGGCTCCGCGGCCGGATGAGTGGGCCTCCTATGCGATTGCCAATCGGCCGAAGCTACGGCGCCACCGGTACCGGGCAGCTAGTATCGCCTTCCTGGCAGTTGAGGTAGCCCTGGAAATCCTTCAGCCTGCCGGCGGTGAGTGCCTCCTGGCAGCCGGCGACCACCATCGGATACATGCTGCCGGCGCTCTCGCGCGGGCCGCCCTGAAAATTGCATTCGGCATCGCGAAAGGCGACCCAGGCGCGCTGCGCATCGACCAGCAGCTTCTTTGACGCCGCATCGTCCTTCAGCCGGCCCTCGATCTGCTTGTAGGCGTAGTTGAGCTTCTTGTCGGCTTCGGTGAACGACTTGCCGGCGCATTCGTTCATGGTCGCCTGATCCTGCGCGTTGGCGCAATCGTCGGCTCGCGCCGCGTTGGCAAGCAGCGGAACCGCTAGGATCAAGGTGACGAGGCCGGTTTTGGCCAGACCCGTTTTGGCCAGACCCGTTTTCGAAAGCAAAAGCCGCATCGTGTTTCTCCGATTTCGAAAGCTCCCGCTGTAACAAAGCTTAACCGTGAGACGAATACAGGCAAGATGCAGTCTGTCGCCTTGGTGGACAGTTCCTTTCAGACCGGCTCCGACGGCTGCGAAGCAATAGTGTTGCGGGACGGGATGCATCTCACCGCATTCTTCGTTCAGGACTATAGGTCCATATCGGGGAGAAACCATGCGCGAAGCCGACAATGACGAAATCGACCTGCGCTGTCCGCAGATCGTCGCCGACAATGCCGCCATGGGCCTCAGGCTGCGCGGCATATTTGGCCGCGGCGGCACCGAGGTCGGGGTTGCGCGGGCGACCGAGCTCAAGAACCGCGATAAGCTTTCGCTCACCACCATCCAGCGCATGGTCAGCTATTTCGCCCGCCATGGGGTCGACAAGAAGGGCCGCAACTTCGGCAGCGAAGAAAACCCGTCGGCCGGCTACATCGCCTGGCTTTTGTGGGGTGGCGACGAAGGCCGGGCCTGGGCGCGAGAGCTCAAGCAGAAGATCGGCAACGCGCCTGACTGAGCGATAACAAGCAGGTTGGCCTTGGAACGGGAAGGTTCGCGGGCGGTGCTCGGTAGCGCACGATGAGGCGGATCCCGAACCCGCCTCGGGACCCGCCGTGGAGTGCGGCTGACACATGCCGGTGCAGCCCCCTCCGACATCTTCCGCTCGGTACCCCGACCGAACGGCGTGGCAGGGTATTAGCACTTGCCGTTGGCGACCTATGTGAAGCAGTTCACAAACGATGCACTTTCCGCAGCGTAAGGGCCGCCGACAGAGCGGGACTAGCCCGCCCAGTCGACTTCGAACATCCCCAGCCGCTCGTACAGCCTGACGGCGGCGGCATTCTCAACCGTGTTGGTTTTGAGATCGACATGCGCAGCGCGCCGTGCGTGAAAGGCGGCGAAGGCGTGCCACATCAGCGCTTCGGCGATGCCTCGGCCGCGCGCCTCGGGATGGACGGCAAGGTCTTTCACGAACGCCCGCGTCCAGCACAGCGCCGCGCCAGCCAGCCGACCCTTGCTGTCGATAACCAGGAAACACAAAGCAGGGTCGAATTCCACGTCGCTTGAAATGCGCGGCCACCATTCGTCGAACGGCCCGTCGGCGCCATCGTCGAACACGGTGGTCAGCAGCGCATGCAAAGCGAACGCGTCGGTGGCCTCGAAGCCGCGCATGACGAAGCCTTCCGGCCAGCGCGGCGGGGCAAGCGTGTCGTCGAGGATCTTGCGCAGCCTTATCTCGTTTGGCGCCGGCGGGCGCGGCTCAGGCATGGTGGTCAGGCACCGGGCTGCATGCGACGGCGGCCGCGGTCGCGGCCAAGGCCGGTTTCTTCCAGCATGCCCTTGCGCTTGGCGTCGTAATAATAGCCGCTCTGGTAGAGCCGGTCGGCGCGCTTGGCGTTGCCGCCGGACACCAGCCAGGCGCCGCGCAGATATTTCACCGCATATTTCAAATTGGTCTCGGCGTCGAACAATCCGCTCGCGGGCCCCTCATAGCCCATGCCGCGCGCCGTCGCATGCTTGATCTGCATCAGCCCCCAATGGCCGCGATTGTAGGCCTTGGGATTGAAGGTGCTCTCGCGCTTGACGACGCGGCGCACCAGATCGACCGGCACCTCATAAAGGACGGCATATTTCTCGATCAGCCGCTCGATCTCGCCGCGCGGCCCCGTCGAGTACTCCCTGGCAGGGCTGGTCGAAAGCAGGGCGGACGGATTCTCGGGCACGACATAGGCGGCCTGCTGCACGCCGGGCATCGTCTTGCCCGGCTCGCCGGTGGCCGGCATGGCGACAGTGGCCGTCGCATAGACAGGTGCTGCGCTGGCTGGCGCGGCATCGGCCGTAATGGCTGCAGGTGCAGTTGCGGCCAGCGGGGTCGGGCCGGCAAAGGCAGCTGGCTGGGCAGGCGTTGCGGCGGGGTCGACAGCCAGCGCCGCCGCCTGGACAGGCGCGACACCGGACGATTCCGGCAGCACCAAAACCGTGTCGGGCAGCACCAGCGTAAAGCCGGCATCACTACCGGCTGCGGCGGCGGTTTCAGTCAGGGAAGGCACCGGCTTCGTCTGCGAGGTCGAGGTACAGCCGCTGAGACCGGCCGCAGCGAGCATCACGCCGATCGCGGGAAAGATGATTTTTGCTGGCAAGCCGCGCTCGGTCCGTTTCGTCTGTTAAGAAAATCCTTACACCAGCACCTTTCCCCCCGCAATCCGCAGCTTGTTGTGGACCTCCGATGGTTTTCGGGTGGCAACAGCCACCTGAAAATGCGATATCTCGTTCCCGATATGTACTGGATTCCCATCCGTTTCTTCGGAAAGGAGCACGTCATGGAAAGCACCTCTCAAGCCACCGCCGGCCACGTGGTCTTCGAAACCGTGATCGGCTTCATGGGCATCGCCTGGAGCGACGCCGGACTGACTCGGCTCTGCCTGCCCCAACGCAACCGCGATGCGGTGGAACGCCGGCTCTTGCACCATGTTGGAAGCGCCGATTCGAGCGCCCAACCGCAATGGGTTGCCGAGCTGATCGCGTCGATAAAGGCCTATGCAACCGGCGAAGACGTCGATTTCTCCGGTGTGCCGGTCGATCTCACCGGCGTCGACGATTTCCGCCTCGCCATCTACGACGCGGCGCGCAAGCTGGCCTTTGGCGAGACCACCACATATGGCGAGTTGGCCAAGCGCGCCGGCCACGCCGGGCTGGCCCGCGAGACGGGCGCAGCACTCGGCGCCAACCCGGTGCCGCTGGTCATCCCGTGCCACCGCATTCTTGCTGCCGGCGGCAAGATCGGCGGTTTTTCCGCGCCGGGCGGCTCGACCACCAAGGAAAAGATGCTGGCGATGGAAGGCGTGCGCGTCGGCCCGCCGCCGCCGGCGCAGGTCTCATTCGGCTTCTAGGGTGTTAGTTCGGAAAGATGCGCCGGCGGAAACGCCGGTCTGTGTCCACCCGCTTGCATTTGTAGACGACGCAGGACCTCGTATCGGCGCTCGGTACCGACGCCCGTGCCCTGACCTCACCCATGTTGCAGAAACGCTGGCTCCGCACATAGCGGTCGTAGAGCGGCAGCCCCGGCGTGCGCGTCGACTGGTAACGCAAGATGACGGCGCCTTCCCGCGCAATCGTCGCCTGCACCCTGTCGCAGCTCATGCGGCTCGGGTCATAGCGCGAGATCGCCTGCGCCTCGGCGGCCACCAGCATCAGGCAGGCGGCAAGCAGAACAGTTTTCATGGTCCTCTCCCAAAACAGGACCGGACGCTCGAAGGCGGCACGATCCTTCCCCGCAGCGTGCGCGATAAACGATGCGACCCTCCGCAACGCGCGACGTTACAAGGCTTTCACGCGATTGAGGCGGCCGTTGGGCAGCGCCGCGTCAGCGCCTTTTTTCGCGCAGTCTTGTTTTTTGCGGAGAAGCGGACTATATGAGGTCCATTGATATTTCGGCCGATCGATCCGGGCCTCGCGATATTCGCGTTTGCTGACGTCTATCTCCAAAATCTCGATACAAACCGGCTGAATTTCGGTTCGGTCAAACTAAAGCAAACGTAATAAGGACTATCGAAATGGCAACAGGTACGGTCAAGTGGTTTAACTCCACCAAGGGTTTCGGCTTCATCCAGCCTGACAGCGGCGGCGCGGACGTTTTCGTTCACATCTCCGCAGTCGAGCGCGCTGGACTGTCGACCCTGGTCGAAGGCCAGAAGATCAACTTCGAGATCGAGCAGGACCGCCGCACTGGCAAGTCGTCCGCTGGATCTCTGAGCAAGGCAGCCTGATTTTGCGAATGGCGCGCGCCGGGCGATAGTTCGGGGCGCGCGGCAAGTCACGGATGTACTGACGGTCGCGCGAGAAGCGCACCGGAGCGGAAAGACCCCGACAAGCCGAAGCAGCAGATTGCTGCCGGCCCGGACCCAACGCTCCCGATCAGGCTACCAAGCATGGGAAGGCGGGATTTATCCCGCCTTTTTGCTGTCGGGATTCCATCCCTGCTCGGTTTTCGTGTCGCGGCCGAAGGCCGCAAAGCCCGACCGGGCGTCGCGCCTCGTGGCGCGCCCCGTCCGGAGCGAGCCGCGAAGCGGCGACGAGCGTGAGGACAGAACTTAAGGCAGCCATTCCATCGGCACATGCCCCGGATCGGCCTCGACCCGTTCTAGCCAGGCCGCCACCGCCGGATAGGCGTCGAGCTGAAAACCGCCCATCTCGGCCGTATGCGTATAGGCGTAGAGTGCGATGTCGGCGACGCTCAATGTATCACCGGCAAAGAACGCATTGCCCGCCAGATGCTTGTTCATCACCCCGAGCGCCTTGTTGCCCCGTTCTAGCGTCACCGCCAGCCGCTCCGGCGTCGCGTCCTTGGCCCGTTCGGGAAAGGTCAGCAGCGCCTTGCGCACCGCGATATAGGGCTCGTGGCTGTACTGCTCGAAGAACAGCCACTGATAGGCAAGTGCGCGTTCATATCTGTCGGCCGGCAAGAACCGCGTGCCTTCGGCGAGATAGAGCAGGATGGCGTTGGATTCGGCAAGGCGCCTGCCGTCGTCGAGCTCGAGCAGCGGCACCATGGCGTTCGGGTTCTTGGCGACATAGTCGGGCTTGCGGGTGTCGCCGGTATGCGAACTCACCTCGACATTGGTGAAGGCCATGCCCAGCTTGGCCATCAGAAGGCGCGGCTTGTAGCAATTGCCGCTGTCGATCATTCCATAAAGTATGGTCATTTTTGCTCCCATCGCCGCTCCCCTACGGGGCGCCTTTACCGGCAATTATCCCGGCAGCAACAGCTTCATCCAGTGATTTGTTTTGGCGCAATCATCAGCGCCGCTGATAGGTCACCCAAACAACGGCACGACATTGTTGTCCATGCCAAGCAGCCGGTCGATGGGCAGCGGCTCCTCGTCGAAGACCGTGCCGGCCAACGCCGGCCGCGCCAGATGGTAACCCTGCAAAAGGTCGACGCCGCCATCCAGCGCGACGCGCAAACGAGTGGCATTCTCGATTCCTTCGACCAGCACCTTGGTGCCGCGGTCGTGCAGCGCCGAAACCAGCGGCCGGAAAAATCGTTCGGCGGCGGCATGGCGACAGAATTCCGCAAACCAGGTGCCGTCGATCTTGACGATGTCAGGCTGGACAAGGGCGACCCGTTCTTCCGTCGAATGCCCTGTGCCGAAATCGTCGATGGCGATGCGAATGCCGTCACGCCGCATCTCGCGCACCAGGCTGACGAGCACCTTGTCATCGGCCGCCTGTTCGGTGATTTCGCAGACCAGCATGCCGGGGTGCAGGTCGAACCCGGCGAGATGCCTGGTCATCAGCCTGATCTCGGCCAGCGCCCGCCCGGGGTCATCATTGAGCAGCGGATTGTAGTTGAAGAACAGGTCGAGCCCGTCGACACCGATGTTGCGGAAGTTCCGGAGATGCAGCACCCGGCACATCGTCTCGACGAACAGGCGATCCGGCAGGGGTACACCCTCGAAAAACACGGGTGGTGCGACCGACCTGCCGGCGCGGTGCGGGTCGATCAGGCCTTCGACCGCAACGGCGGTCAAAAACCTGCCGCGCGGCGCAAAAATCGGCTGATAGGCGCTCCTCAGCCGGAACGCGCCGTAGACGCCATATTCGATCCCAACCTCGTCGGCGAAGATCGCCTCGCCGACATTGCGCCGCCTGTCGTGCCGCCCAGTCATGGCGCCACCTTGCGGCCGAAAGCCCGTTTCGGCCGCAGCGAAGGCGGCACGGTCGCAGCCGCGTCGCCGGCATTGGGCACTGCCGCGGGCATCTGCCTGTCCTTGCCGAAGACGTGAAAGCTGGTCGGCGCAAGCTCCGGGCGCGCCAGCGCGAATCCCTGCACCATCGAGGCTCCCGATTTCTCGGCCAGTTCAAGCTGCCAGCCTTCCTCGATGCCCTCGAACACCGTGCGGATGCCTTGCTCTTCGAAGCTTGCCACCATGGCGGTCAGCAGCGCGAAGCCGGCGCCGGACTCCATCAGTTGCATGATCCAGCGAGCGTCGAACTTGACGATATCAGGCCTGAGCTCCTTGATGCGATTGATGTCGGACTCGTCGGCGCCGTAGTCGTCCACGGCGATGC
Organism: Mesorhizobium sp.; assembly: GCF_004962925.1. GTDB lineage: Bacteria > Pseudomonadota > Alphaproteobacteria > Rhizobiales > Rhizobiaceae > Mesorhizobium. The sequence continues at coordinate 6,730 of NZ_SUEO01000127.1, forward strand.
GAAATCCATTGGCCCTGAGCGCCTCGACGAAACTGTAGAGGGTTTCCTGCGACGCCGATTTCTGCTCGGTCACCTCGCAGACGACGCGGTTTGCATCGATATCAGCCTCATGCAGCACCAGCCGCATGTCGCGCAGCGCCTTGTCGGCGATGCTGCGATCGGTGAACACGGACGGGTCGAAATTGATGAAGATGGACGCCTCTGGCGGCAGGCAGGCACCGGCGTTCAGAAGGTGCAGCGTCCTTGTCAGCGCCTCGATATGCAGGCGGTCGACCGTCGGACAGGTGTTGAAAAAACTCATCGGCGATTGCGGCTCGCGATCGCGGAACGGCCGGATCAGCCCCTCGAATGCGGTGACCGACAATTTGCCTTTGCTGAAGGCGAAGATCGGCTGGAAAGCGCTCTGCAACGTATAGGTGCCCCAGACACCGCTGGCGGTGCCGTCGTCATGACGGACGATATGGGCAAGTCCGATGCTGCGCGACACGATTCCTCGCTTTGCGAGACTGGCGGAATGGGTCGTGATCCAGCCACTCGGGGTTTTACCGCCGGTAAGTGAATTTATTGTTGCCGGATTGCCGGGGATTTGAGATCTGGCTCATCCGACAGTGCTTGCGCTTGGCGGAATGATGCGACATGAGATGCGCCGCGGTTGGATGGACCGCCTGCATCCCAAAGGAGACAATATCGTCATGGCCTTTCTTGCCGACGTCCTTTCCCGCGTTAAGCCTTCCGCGACCATCGCAGTGACGCAGAAAGCGCGCGAGCTGAAAAACGCCGGCCGTGACGTGATCGGGCTGGGTGCCGGCGAGCCGGACTTCGACACGCCGGACAACATCAAGAACGCTGCGATCGACGCCATCCGCCGCGGCGAAACGAAATATCCGCCGGTTTCCGGCATTGTGCCGCTGCGCGAGGCGATCGCGAAAAAATTCAAGCGCGAGAACAATCTCGACTACCGGCCGGAGCAGACCATTGTCGGCACCGGCGGCAAGCAGATCCTGTTCAACGCCTTCATGGCGACGCTGAACCCCGGCGACGAGGTCATCATCCCGAGGCCGTATTGGGTCAGCTATCCCGAGATGGTGGCGATCTGCGGCGGCACCTCGGCTTTTGCCGACACCTCCATCGACAACGGCTTCAAGCTGACGGCGGCGGCGCTGGAAAAGGCGATCACACCGCGCACCAAATGGCTGTTGATGAACTCCCCGTCGAACCCGTCCGGCGCCGCCTATACCGAGGCTGAATTGCGCGATCTGGCCGACGTGCTGTTGAAGCATCCGCATGTCTGGGTGCTGACCGACGACATGTACGAGCACCTGATCTATGGCGACTTCGTCTTCAAGACCATCGCCGAGGTCGAGCCGAAGCTTTATGAGCGCACGCTGACCATGAACGGCGTGTCGAAGGCCTATGCCATGACCGGCTGGCGCATCGGCTATGCGGCCGGGCCGGTGGCGCTGATCAAGGCGATGGACATGATCCAGGGCCAGCAGACGTCCGGCGCCTGCACCATCGCGCAGTGGGCGTCGGTCGAGGCGCTGAACGGTCCGCAGGATTTCATTGCGAAAAACAAGGCGATCTTCCAGGCTCGGCGCGATCTCGTCGTATCGATGCTCAACCAGGCGCGCGGCATCACATGCCCATCGCCCGAAGGCGCCTTCTATGTCTATCCGTCCTGCGCCAAGTTGATCGGCAAGAAGACGAAAGCCGGCAAGGTGATCGACAGCGACGAGGCCTTCTGCTCGGAGCTGCTCGAGGCGGAGGGCGTGGCGGTCGTGTTCGGCTCGGCTTTTGGCCTCGGCCCGAACTTCCGCATCTCCTACGCCACATCGGAGGCGTTGCTCGAAGAGGCCTGTACGCGCATCCAGCGCTTCACCGCCTCGCTGACCTGATCAGGCGCATCCGAACACCAAAACCCGGCCGCGGGCCGGGTTTGGTGGCCGTTGGCATCAGCCTCATCCCTGCTGATTGGTTTCGCGCGCCGAACGCGCCTCGGCCGGCGCCAAAACCGCGACCAGAAGCCCGGCCGTGACGAACGAAACGATGGCCGCCGTCAGCATCGCCGCATGGAAGCCGCCGGCATAGGCGACTGCGAACAGAGCGCGCAGGCCGTCCTCGCCCATCGCCGCATCGGCTGCGAAATCGTGCCTTGAAACGGCGGCGCGGGCCAGCGCTCCAGCATTGGCGATCCCAGCATTTTCAAGATGCGCCGTCAGCAGGGTTGTTGCCCGCATGCTCATCAGGGCGCCGAGCAGCGCGATGCCGATGGCGGTACCGCCCTGGCGGGTCGCGTTGATCACCGCCGACACCATGCCCGACCGCTCGCGCGGCGCAAACGACATCGCGGCGGCGCTGCCGGTCGGGATCGACAGCGCGTTGCCGAGGCCGCCGATCGCAAACAGCAGGCCGATCGTGGCGTAGGGGCTTGAGGGTCCAACCCAGCACATGCCCAGCATGGAAAGACCGCTCGAAAGATAGCCGGCGGCCATCAACGCCGAGTGTCCGTAGCGCTGACTGAGCCTGCCGATCGCCGGCGACACGACCATCTGGACGAGGAACAGCGGCGCCATGCGCAAGCCGGTCTGTGTCGGCGACCAGCCCTGTGCCTGCTGCAGAAACATCGAATAAAGGAAGACGCTGGTGTAGGAGGTGAGCCCGAGCGCGAACGAGGCGACGTTGGCGACGGCAAAGCGAATGTCGCGGAACAGGCCAAGCGGCAGCATCGGCCTTGGCGTACGCGCCTCGAAGGCAAGGAAGACTGCCAGGCCGGCCAGGCCGGCAACAACGGCCGTGACCGTCCGCGGATCGCCCCAACCGTTTTCGCCTGCCGATATTAGGCCAAAGGTCAGCGCGCCCAGCCACAGAATGCTGAGCGCCAGGCCGACAAGGTCGAGATGGGCATGGTCGGGATGCGAAGTCTCTACGATCGAAGCTGCACCCAGCACGATCGTGGCGAGGCCAAGCGGCAGATTGATCAGGAAAATGCTCTGCCATCCGGCGGCTTCGACCAGGAGGCCGCCGACGACGGGGCCGACGAGCAGCGAGATGGCGGCAAACGA
>NZ_SUEO01000127.1:9801-18831 GCF_004962925.1 Mesorhizobium sp.
CCCAGCCGCCAATGACGCCGGCGCGCTCGCGGGTGTCGGGAAACGCCTGCGTCAGGATCGACAGCGCGCCCGGAATGATCAGCGATCCGGCTATCCCCTGCACCACTCGGCCCGCCAGCAGCACCGGCAGGTTAGGTGCGATTGCACAGATGGCAGAACCAGCAACGAAGATGCCGATGCCTGCCAGCCAGGAGCGCTTGCGCCCGTAACGGTCACCGATAAGGCCTGCCGACAGCATGAAGGCGGACAGGCAAAGCGTATAGGCATCGATCACCCATTGGAGCCCGGCGAAGTCGATGCCGAGCGCAATCTGGATCGTCGGCAGGGCGACGTTGACGATGCTAACGTCGAGGAGCGCGACGAATGTGCCGAAATAGACAGCGGCAACAAGAGGCAAGCGACGGTTCGACATGACGACTCCAAACATGAAGCGCGTCGCATGAATGTCATCAGACGCGACGCGTTTTAGGACCGATCAACGGCTGCCCGTCGCGTCCCGGCTCAGCCGCCATATTGCTCGTCCGTCACCTCCTCCAGCCAGTCGGCATGGACACCGTCGAGCGCCTCCTGCATGGCGATATGCTCCATCGCCGATTTCGGGGCAGCGCCGTGCCAATGCTTTTCATCAGGCGCAAACGAGATAACGTCGCCGGCCCGGATCTCCTGTATCGGCCCGCCCCAGCTTTGTGCGAGGCCGGCGCCAGATACGACGTAGAGTGTCTGCCCAAGCGGATGCATGTGCCAGTGGGTACGTGCGCCGGGCTCGAAACTGACCATGATGGCGCGCAGACGTGCTGGGGCTTCCTTCTCGATGATCGGCGTCTGCAACACGCGGCCGGTGAAGTACTTTTCCGGCGCAATGACGGTCGGCACGCTGCCGCAGGCAATGATCTTCATCGTCGCGAATCCTTAAGCTGATGGCGGATCGGTCGGCGGCGACCGCTCCTTTTGTCGCAAGAAACGGGCACTTTCGTCCGATACCGGTCATGGCGCAACCGCTTTTGCGGCTGTTCGGCGACGGGCCCTGTCACGGGATTTGATGGGAAGCCTGGGCTCGCATCCGACTCCACCGATCACGGCTCGACATCCGCGACGTCAGGCGATCCTCAAATCCCTTGCCCTCCCGGCTAACCCGTGGGACGATGCTTTTGGGTAGGTGGCGAACTGAAAAAAGCCCCGCCCGCGACGGTCGACAGGCCGGCCGCCGCTCCCAGGGAAACGCCTGAGTGGAGGTCAGTCATGGGAACTCGCGCCGGAGGACGACGCACGGGACCGAAATGCATTGCCATAGTCGGTCCCTTTGCAAGCGGTAAGACGACACTTCTCGAAGCCATATTGGCCCGCACGGGCGCCATTCCCCGCCAGAATTCCGTTTCCTCGGGAAACACCGTTTCCGACCATTCGCCCGAGGCACGCGCCCACGCCATGAGCGTCGAGGCGACCTTTGCCACCACCGAATTCATGGGCGAGCAACTCACTTTCGTCGATTGTCCCGGCTCCATCGAATTCTCCTTCGAGGCAGAGCCAGTTCTTGCCGCCTGCGACATAGCGGTGGTCGTCGCCGAGGCCGACGAGAAGAAGATTCCTGCCCTGCAGCTGATCATGCGCAAGCTCGACGATCTCGGCGTGCCGCGCATCATGTTCCTCAACAAGGTCGACAAGGCGATATCAGGCGTGCGCGACACGCTGAAGATGCTGCAGCCGGCAAGCTCGGTGCCGTTGCTGCTTCGCCAGGTTCCGCTGCGCAAGAACGGCGTCGTCATCGGCTCGATCGATCTCGCTCTGGAGCGCGCCTACATCTATCGCGAATATGCCGAAAGCGAGGTCGCCGAGATACCGGGCGACGACAAGGCGCGCGAGTTGGAGGCTCGCTTTTCCATGCTGGAGACGCTCGCCGATCATGATGACCAGTTGATGGAGCAGCTTCTCGAAGAGATTGAGCCGCCGAAGGACGCGATCTTCGACGACCTTGCCGCCGACCTGCGTGACGGCGCGGTCACGCCGGTGCTGATCGGCACCGCCGAGAAAGGCAATGGCGTGCTGCGCCTGTTGAAGACGATCCGCCACGATGCGCCCGACATCGAGGCGACCCGCAAGCGCCTCGGCGCACCGGACGGAAATGCGACTGTGGTTCAGGTGATGAAGACCATTCACACCGCGCATGGCGGCAAGCTGTCGGTCTCGCGCATACTGTCCGGCCAGCTTGCCGACGCCTCCGAGCTCTTCCTTTCGGATGGCGCCACGGCAAAAGTCTCCGGCATCTACAGAATGCTCGGCAAGGATCAGTCCAAGCTCGCCTCGGCCAAGGCCGGCGACACCGTCGCGCTCGGCAAGCTGGACGACGTCACGACCGGCCAGACGCTGAGCTCGGCCAAGGGCGGCATCAAGCCGCTGGTGACGCTGGCGCCGCCGCAACCGGTCTTTGCCTTCGCGCTGCGCCCGAAGGAACGCAAGGACGAGGTGAAGATGTCGGCGGCCATCCAGCGCCTTGCCGAAGAAGATCCCTCGCTCAGCCTGCGCCACAATCAGGATTCGGCCGAAACCGTGCTGTCGGGCCATGGCGAGATGCATCTGCGCGTCGTGCGCGAGCGACTGGAAGGCAAGAACCAGATCCCGGTCGAGGGCCATCCGCCAGCCGTGCCTTATCGCGAGACGATCCGCAAAACGGCGCAGCAGCGTGGCCGCCACAAGAAGCAGTCGGGCGGCCATGGCCAGTTCGGCGACGTGGTGATCGAGATCAAGCCGCTGCCGCGCGGCTCCGGCTTCCAGTTCACCGACACCATCACCGGCGGCGCCGTGCCGAAAACCTATATCCAGTCGGTCGAGACCGGCGTGCGCGATTATCTGAAATCCGGCCCGCTCGGCTTTCCGGTGGTCGATGTTGCCGTCAACCTGTCCGACGGCTCCTACCACGCCGTCGATTCGTCGGACATGGCCTTCCAGATGGCGGCGAAGCTGGCGATGAAGGAAGGCATGGCGGCCTGCTCGCCGGTGCTGCTCGAACCGGTCATGAAGGTCGAAATCGTCACGCCGTCCGACGCGACGTCGAAGATCATCGCCCTGATCCCGCAGCGGCGCGGCCAGATTCTCGGCTACGATGCGCGGCCCGGCTGGCCGGGATGGGATGTCGTCGAGGCGACCATGCCGCAGGCCGAGATCGGCGACCTGATCATCGAATTGCGTTCGGCCACCGCGGGCGTGGCCAGCTATCGTGCCGCCTTCGACCATATGGCCGAACTCACCGGTCGCCTGGCCGACGAGGCGTTGAACGCCAATGGCAAGGCCGCCTGACACTGGATTTTGGCGCCAGTATCGCAGGCTGCAGAACACAAGGAAACGGCGTCCGGAATGATCCGGACGCCGCTCTCTTGCGGACCGTCTTCGTGGGAGGCGAAACGGCAGGTCCGCCGCACATGCCGCCAGCGCCTGACGGCCTCAGCGGAAGAATGGTTCGGACGCGGTAGCCGCCTGAGCCCGGATCGTCCGAGTGATGCCCCCATCTCCCGCACGAACCACACCGCGTCCTATGATCTGCTTAGTCGATGCTGGGCGCCTGTGACAGGTTACCTGAGGTTACATGTCACTGTTACGTGACAATTTCGGTTGGCTTTCCCTCAGCGCCAGCAGGTTTCGGGCAACAAAAAAGCCGGATCAATGAAGATCCGGCTGAGTTTGATTGGAAGTGCCTGTTAGGGCTAACCTCCAGAGGGGAACACTCGAGGGCGCTAATGGGAGGAGAACGCGCCCAGGAGATGATCTATATATGTGCTCATCATGCCCAAGAAACAAGCATCTATTTTGCAACACACGCATGCAAAATGACACAGGCTGTGGTCTAACCCATTCCTTGGCCTATTAGGACCAGCAGAATCATCGAAATGCGGTGCGCAGCCAGGCAAAAGTCTTTGTCAAACAGCGAATCAGAGCCGATTCTCAGCCCAGAACGCAGAAACAGCGAATGATGTCGAATCAGGCAGCACGCGTTTATTTTTGCGGCAGCCGCGCATCGGCCCGAAATCGGAATCGATTTCGGAAACACGATGCGCAGATTCAAAGTGCTAGAGCGTACCTTGCGCGTCCAAGTGGAAGCACGTCGCTCTAGAAGGAAGCCTCGATGAGGACACCCTGGGCGATCGCCGGCAGCGCGCTATTCTTCATCGCAGCGCCCGGCGCGGTCGCGGGATTGCTGCCCTGGCTGTTGACCGATCGCTATCGTCTGCCATGGTCGACCCTGCCCGGCTTGGTCCCGGTCGGCTGGGTCCTGATTGTCGTCGCAGCGGCCTTGCTGCTTCATGCCTTCGCCCGTTTTGCTGTCGAAGGCCTGGGCACGCCCGCCCCGGTCGCGCCGACCGAACGGCTGGCGTCGGCGGCATCTACCGCCATGTCCGCAACCCGATGTATCTGGCGGTGCTGTCGATCATCCTTGGCCAGGTGCTACTGTTTTCGAGCTGGGCTCTGGTCGCCTATGCCACTATCGCCGCCATCGCCATGGTCTCGTTCGTGAAGCTCTACGAGGAACCGACGCTTGCCCGCCGCTATGGCGCCGACTACGAGGCCTACCGCCACGCCGTTCCAGGCTGGCTGCCCCGCCTGACGCCATGGCGCGGCCAGCAAGATAGAACAGATGATCGTCCGCGATAAAAAGCAGCAAGCGATTTGCAGAAGGGATTAGTCTAGAACGACCAGCTTCGGGCCTTGGCGATGATGAAATCGCGAAAGACGTGCAGTTTCGCCTGGTTCTTCATCGCATCGGGATAGGCGAAATAGGTGTCGAAGGACGGCACTTCGGTTTCCGGCAGCAACTGCACCAGCCCTGAGTCCTTGCTGACCACATAGTCGGGCAGCATGGCAATGCCGGCGCCACCCTGTACCGCGCGCTTGATCGACAATATGTCGTTGATTTGCAGCGTCGGAACCCTTTGCCCGCCTTCGAAATCGCCGACCGTTTCCAGCCAGTTCAATTCCGACAGATGCGCCGGCACCGGCACGCCGAAGGTGACGATGCGATGGGCCTTCAACTCGGCGATCGACGCCGGCTTGCCATACTTGTTGACGTAGGAGGGCGCCGCGTAGAGATGGAAATGCACGGTGAACAGGCGGCGCTGGATGAGATCAGGCTGCTGCGGCTGGCGCAGCCGGATCGCGCAGTCTGCCCGGCGCATGGTGAGGTCGAGCTCCTCGTTCGCCAGGATCAGTTGTAGGCTGATCTCGGGATAGAGCTCGATGAATTCCTGCACGCGCTCGGTCAGCCAGCCGGCGCCGAGCCCCACCGTGGTCGTCACCCTGAGCACGCCGGAGGGCCGGTCTTTGGCCTCGGTCAATCGCGATTTGATCGTCTCCAGCTTCATCAGCACGTCATGCGCCGTGCGGAACAGCATCTCACCCTGTTCGGTCAGCACCAGGCCGCGGGCATGGCGATTGAACAGCGGCACGCCGACGTCATGTTCGAGCGCGCTGACCTGCCGCGAGATTGCTGATTGCGACAGATGCAGTGTCTCGGCGGCATGGGTAAATGACCCAGCTTCCGCGGCAGCGTGAAACACGCGTAGCTTGTCCCAGTCCAACGCCATGATGCCCCTCGTTCTGTTTTTTGGCGTCTGAATGAAAAATCAGGCTTTTACGCGGCTTTTCTCGGCCGCCTTCTTACTCCGCTGCTTCGCGGTGAACTTCGATCCCGGCGAGGTACTTTTCCGCCTCGAGCGCGGCCATGCAGCCGAGCCCCGCCGCCGTTACCGCCTGGCGGTAGATGTCGTCGGTCACGTCGCCGGCGGCAAACACGCCCGGCACGTCGGTGCAGGTCGAATCCGGCGCCGTCCACAGATAGCCGTTCGGCTTCTGCTTCAGCTTGCCGGCGAACAGCTCGACGGCCGGCGCATGGCCGATCGCCACGAATACACCATCGACCGTCAGATGCATCTCCTGGCCGGTCACCACATTGCGCAGCTTCAGCCCTTCCACCGACGGTGGCAGCGGCATCTTGCCGGACTGGCCGGTGATCTCGTCGACGACGGTGTCCCAGATGATGCGGACATTGTCCTTCTTGAACAGCCGCTCGCTCAAGATGCGCTCGGCGCGGAAGTCGCTGCGCCGGTGGATGACGGTCACGCTCTTTGCCAGGTTGGAAAGATAGAGCGCCTCCTCCACCGCCGAATTGCCGCCGCCGATCACGGCGACATCCTTGCCGCGATAGAAGAAGCCGTCGCAGGTGGCGCAGGCCGATACGCCGAAGCCCATGAAGGTCTGTTCGCTCGGGATGCCCAGCCATTTCGCCTGCGCGCCGGTGGCGATGATCAGTGCGTCGGCCGTGTAGGTGGTGCCGGAATCGCCCTTGGCGCGGAACGGCCGCACATTGAGATCGACCTCGGTGATGATGTCGTTGATGACGTCAGTGCCGACATGCTCGGCTTGCTTCAGCATTTGTTCCATCAGCCACGGACCCTGGATCGGATCGGCGAAGCCCGGATAGTTTTCGACATCGGTGGTGATCACCAATTGGCCACCCTGCTGCAGGCCGGCGACCAGCATCGGCTTCAGCATGGCGCGGGCGGCGTAGATTGCCGCCGTATAGCCGGCGGGGCCGGAGCCGATGATGAGAACGGGTGCATGCTTGGTGATCATGGACGGGCTTTCACAACAACCGGACGCTAATGAAGCGTCCGGCACAGGGATCGATATCGGCCCTAATCTAGGTGTTGCAGGCGACGCCAGCAAGACGACCTGGGCTTCGTCCCCGGAAAGCTTCCGCACAAACAGACGATCCACGAACATCTTGCGCGGTGACTGTCCGAAAATCAGCGACTGAAGGGATGGAATGGACACCGAAGTCGTTTAATTACAAAATCACGAAAGATTCTTGCGTGAAGCGCCGAAGGTATCCATGCCGCTCAAAGCCGATCTCGACGCCATCGACTGGAAGATCCTGCGCGAGCTTCAGCACGACGGGCGCATGACCAATGTCGAGCTGTCCAGCCGCGTCGGCATTTCGGCGCCGCCATGCCTGCGCCGTGTCAGGCGACTGGAAGAGACCGGCATCATCCGCGGCTACCGCGCCTTGCTCAATGCGCCGGCGCTCGGCCTGGACGTCGTCGCCTTCTGCCTCATCGGCCTGCACCACCAGGCCGACGCCGAGCTGAAAACCTTCGCCGAACGCACCCGCGGTTGGCCGATCGTGCGCGACGCCTGGATGGTGTCGGGCGAATCCGACTTCTTGCTGCATTGCGTGGCGAGCGACCTCGGCGCCTTCCAGACCTTCGTCATCGAGGAACTGGCCTCGGCGCCGAATGTCGACACGGTGCGCACTGCACTGACCATCCGCCGGGTCAAGGACGAAGGCTTGGTTGCTTTCAGCGAAATGAGAACCTAATCCCCGCCGAGCTCAGCGATGGTCTCGCAGAGTTTCCTGTGATCATTGCCGGTCATCAGTTTGCGCATCGTGAAAGTACCGTCGCCGGAAGTCCGGTTGAGTCTACCGTGCACCAGCCAGCCCTCACATAGTCCGGCTCGCCGTCCGGCTTCCATGTCATCAGCCTTGTCGCCGACGATGATTGATCGGCTGATATCCACGCCCAGCAGATCGCGGGCGCGCAGAAGCATGCCCGGATTGGGCTTGCGCATCGGATGATCACCGACTGCCAGTTCACCCGTCCCGCTCGAATGGTAGGCGCAGGCGAGCACCAGATCGATCCGGCAACCCTGCGCTTCGAGAAGCGCCAGCAGCCGAGCATTAACGGCGGCGAAATCCGGCCAGCCGAAATAACCGCGAGCTATACCCGACTGGTTGGAGACCACGATCGCAGGAAGGCCTGCGATGTTGGACGTTCGGATCACCGGCAGCATCTCCGGCCGCAGCACGATGTCAGCCGGATCGCCGAGATAGCCACTATCGACATTGATGGTGCCGTCACGGTCGAGGAACAGCGCCGGCGTGCCGGCTCGAAAGACCCACGTACCGATCCGCTCGACCCACAGGCCCGGCTCTTCGAGCGGGTACGGATTCGAGCTCACGACACGGCCAATATCAGCCATCGCAGAGGCGCGCTTCGACAATTTCGCATAGATGATGGTAGAGGCACAGATGCCCCTGCTGGATGATCGGGGTGAAGGTCGAGGGCACGTTGAGCAGGATGTCGGAGAGCGGCTTGAGCTTGCCGCCGGTGTCGCCGGTCAGGCTGATCACCGTCATGTCCATCATGCGCGCCTGTTCGGCGGCGGCAAGAATGCTGGCCGAGTTGCCGCTGGTCGAGATGGCGAGCAGCACAGCACCCGCCGAGCCATGCGCCTCGACCTGGCGTGAAAACACCGTGTCGAAGCCGTAATCATTGCCCCAGGCGGTCAGCACCGCCGCATTGGCCGGCAGCGCGATGACGTTGTAGGCCTTGCGTTCCTTCAGGAAGCGGCCGACCAGTTCGCCGGCGATGTGGATTGCGTCGCTCGCCGAACCGCCATTGCCGCAGATCAGCAGCGCCTTCCCTTGCGAAAGTGCGGCGACGACGGCGGTAACCGCCCGCTCCATCTCGCTGCTGAGGTCGCGCTCGACCATCGCGGTGATCGCGGCCGCCGAGCGGACCAGATAATCGTTCAGTTCGGACATGAAACCCTCAGTTTGTACTGCCGGCGCGCAACTTGCCGATGGTGCCGGTGGTGCTCTTGCCGGCGACGAGATCGACCAGCACAACGCGGCCGCCCGCCTTCTGCACCACCTCGGCGCCGACCACCTGATCGATCGTATAATCGGCGCCCTTGACCAGTATGTCGGGCTTCAGCGCCTCGATCAGCGCGAGCGGCGTGTCTTCCTCGAAGATGACGACGGCATCGACCGAGGCAAGCGCTGCCAGCACGCAGGCGCGATCATGCTCGTCATTGACCGGGCGTCCAGGCCCTTTCAGCCGGCGCACCGAGGCGTCGCTGTTGAGGCCGAGAACCAGCCGGTCGCACTGGCTGCGCGCCGCATGCAAAAGGCTGACATGGCCGGCGTGAAGGATATCGAAGCAGCCATTGGTGAAGCCGACGCTCAGGCCTTCGTCCTTCCAC
>NZ_SUEO01000128.1 GCF_004962925.1 Mesorhizobium sp.
CCTCTGTCCTGCCGGCCATCTCCCCCGCAAGGGGGGAGATCGGATGTCACTTCGGGTTTCGCCAATCTCCAAGGTCACTGGACGGGCGTTCTCCACGAAGCTGCCGATCTCCCCGTTCGGGGGGCTCCGATGACCATCCGGTTCGACAAGCTTGGCGTGGTCATCGCCGCGATCGTTGCCTATGCCGCTTTCGCGGCGCCCTTCGCCACCTTCCGCGCCAATCGCATCGTGCCCGGCGAGGCGCGCTCGATCCTCGACGCTCTGCCTTCGGCGACAGGCGCGCTGCTGCTGGCAATCGTCGTAGCCGCGGCGCTCATCGCGCTGTTGAAGACACCGCTGATCCTGCGCCTTGCCGTCAGTGTGGTCGCGCTTGCAGCGCTGGCGCTGCTGATCGGTGTCGCCGGCAGCTTCCTGACGCCCGAGGGCAACACCTTTGCCCGCATCTCGCCGGCCTCGGGCTTCTGGCTGCTCATCTTCGCCTTTACGCTTTTGCTCGCCGATGTGCTGACAAGACTGAACCTGTCGCCAGGAGCGCGGATCGGCGTGCTCGTCGTCGCGGCAGCGGCGATCGGCCTGCTGCTGGTCTCGGGAAGCTGGAACAGCCTGTCGATCCTCAAGGAATATGCCAACCGTGCCGACAGTTTCTGGGCGGAAGGCTCCAAGCATGTGACGCTGGCGCTGGGGTCGCTGGCGGCGGCGGTGATCGCAGGCCTGCCGCTCGGCATCCTCTGCCACCGTGTCGAGAAATTGCGGGCCGGCGTGCTCAACGCGCTGAACATCATCCAGACCATTCCCTCGATCGCGTTGTTCGGCCTGTTGATCGCGCCGCTCGGCTGGGTCGCCACGCATGTGCCTGGCGCGGCCTCCCTCGGCATTCGCGGCATCGGCACCGCACCCGCATTCGTCGCCCTGTTCCTCTATTCGCTGCTGCCGGTGGTGGCCAACACCGTGGTCGGGCTGGCCGGCGTGCCGCGCGCCGCCAACGACGCCGCCCGCGGCATGGGCATGACCGAGCGCCAGCGCCTGTTCGGCGTCGAATTTCCGCTGGCTTTCCCGGTGATCCTCACCGGCATCCGCATCGTGCTGGTCCAGAACATCGGCCTTGCCACCATTGCCGCGCTGATCGGCGGCGGTGGCTTCGGCGTGTTCGTGTTCCAGGGCGTTGGCCAGACCGCGATGGACCTGGTGCTGCTCGGCGCCATCCCGACGGTGGCGCTGGCCTTTACCGCCGCGATCATCCTCGACGCGGTGATCGAAATGACCTCCACCAAGAGACGCGAGGCGCAACCGGCATGATCGAGATCGAAGGCATTACCAAGCGCTACGATGCGACAACAGTGGTCGACGACGTGTCGATGGTGATCGAGCCGCGCACCATCGCCGTCATCGTCGGCACCTCCGGTTCCGGCAAGACGACGCTGCTTCGCATGATCAACCGGCTGGTCGAGCCGACCGCGGGCGTGATCAAGCTCGACGGCGCCGACAACCGCTCGCTGCCCGGCTACGAGTTGCGCCGCAGCATCGGCTACGCCATCCAGGGTCACGGCTTGTTTCCGCATCGCACAGTGGCGCAGAACATCGCCACCGTGCCGGTGCTGCTCGGCTGGGACAAGGCCCGCATCAAGGCCCGTGTCGACGAGTTGATGACGCTCTACCAGCTAGATCCCCAGGCGTTCGGGCCACGTTATCCGCACGAGCTCTCCGGCGGCCAGCAGCAGCGCGTCGGCGTCGCCCGCGCCCTTGCCGCGGAGCCGAACGTGCTGTTGATGGACGAGCCGTTCGGTGCGCTCGATCCGATCATCCGCAACAAGGCGCAGGAGGATCTTTTGGCGATCCAGAAGCGCTTCGGCACCACCATCATCCTCGTCACCCATGACATGGAAGAGGCGGTGCATATGGGCGACAAGATCGCGGTGATGGATGCCGGCAAGCTGGTGCAGCATGCCAAGCCCGCAGAGATTCTGGCAAAGCCAGCCAGCGCCTTCGTCGAGAGCCTGGTCGGCGCCAGCGAAAAACCGTTCAGGCTGCTGTCACTCGGCCGCGTGCGCGACGCGGTGGAGAGGGGCGCCGCCGAAGGCGAGGCGATCCCCGGCGATGCCAGCCAGCGCGATGCGCTGGCCGAACTCCTCTGGTCGGGCCGCCCGGCGCTGCCGGTGAAAGGCGCCGACGGCAAGCCGCTCGGCCGCGTGACAGTGGACGGGCTGGTGAAACGCGCGGCGAGGCCGGCATGAAAGAGGCTGGTTTAAAAGCCTGGCTTCCATCGCTGCTCAGGCTTGTCCTGGTGGTGCTGCTGGTTGCCTTCGTGACCAATCCTGGCTGGTTCGAGCCGCTGTTGAAGCCGCTGACCGAGAACAACGCGCCAGTGATCTACAACCAGGGCAGCCTGCTGTCGCTGACGCTGCTGCATCTGAGGACCGTGCTGATCGCCACCGTGGCCGCGACCATCGTTGCCGTGGCGCTCGCCATCCTGGTGACCAGGCCGGCCGGCGTCGAATTCCTGCCGTTGTCGCGCAGCCTGGTCAATATCGGCCAGACCTTTCCGCCGGTGGCGGTGCTGGCGCTTGCCGTGCCGGCCGTCGGCTTCGGCGAGAAGCCGACGCTGATCGCGCTGTTTCTCTACGGACTGCTGCCGATCTTCGAGAACGCGCTGACCGGGCTAACGACGCTGCCGGTCAATGTGGTCGAGGCGGCGCGCGGCGCCGGCATGACCGGCTGGCAAAGGCTGGTCAAGGTCGAGCTGCCGCTCAGCGCGCCGATCATTCTCGGCGGCATCCGGCTGTCGGTGGTCATCAGCCTCGCCACAGCGACGATCGGCTCGACCGTGGCGGCGAGGACACTGGGCGAGGTGATCATCGCAGGTCTGTTGTCGAACAACCTCGCCTTCATCCTGCAGGGCGGCCTGATCGTCGCAGCCCTTGCCGTGCTCATCTATGACGGGTTGTCGGCAATCGAGCGCTATACCGCGCGCCGCATGGGGCAAGAGACAGCGTAGCGCCTCGGGCGAGGTCCGCAGCCGGACGGCGACCTGCGCAAAGACTGACGACCGCCAGCTGATTTCAATCGATCTAATCGGGCGGCCGCGCCGGCGAGCGTGTCGCTGCCCATAGCTTTTGGGCGAAAGCCGGGCAAAAACCGAACAATATCTTGACGTTCGCAGCCCTGTTTCGCATAAGCCGGGGCGAAGGGAGCGAATTCCGCGCGCGGAATCCGCTCCCCTGTCTCAACGGCCCAGGGAGGGGTTCTTTTGGGTCATCAATCGAGGAAAATCCGGCAATGACCATAATTTCAGCTGTCATCGCCTGCGGTCTGCTTTCAGTCCTTTACGCCATCTGGGCGACACGTTCGGTCCTCGCGGCCGATCAGGGCAATGCACGCATGCAGGAAATTTCCGCGGCCATCCGCGAAGGCGCGCAGGCCTATCTGGCGCGCCAGTACACCACCATCGCCATCGTCGGTGTCGTGGTCCTGCTGCTCGCCTGGTGGTTGCTTTCGATCACCGCCGCCATCGGCTTCTTGATCGGCGCCGTTCTGTCAGGCGCCGCCGGCTTCATCGGCATGCACGTCTCGGTGCGCGCCAATGTGCGCACCGCGCAGGCGGCTTCCAACAGCCTCGCTGCCGGCCTCGAGATCGCCTTCAAGTCGGGCGCCATCACCGGCATGCTGGTCGCTGGCCTGGCCCTGCTCGGCGTCTCGATCTACTACCTGATCCTCACCCATTTCATGGGCCTTCAGCCCAACGACCGTGTCGTCATCGACTCGCTGGTTTCGCTCGGCTTCGGCGCCTCGCTCATCTCGATCTTCGCCCGTCTCGGCGGCGGCATCTTCACCAAGGGCGCCGACGTCGGCGGCGATCTCGTCGGCAAAGTCGAAGCCGGCATTCCCGAAGACGATCCGCGCAATCCGGCCACCATCGCCGACAATGTCGGCGACAATGTCGGCGACTGCGCCGGCATGGCCGCCGACCTGTTCGAGACCTATGCGGTGACCGTGGTCGCCACCATGGTCCTCGCCGCGATCTTTTTCGGCGGCACCGCCGTTCTCGGCGCCACGATGCTCTATCCGCTGGCCATCTGCGGCGCCTGCATCCTGACTTCCATCGTCGGCACTTTCTTCGTCAAGCTCGGCTCCAACGGCTCAATCATGGGCGCGCTCTACAAGGGCCTGATCGTCACCGGCCTGCTGTCGATCATCGGCCTCGGCGTCGCCACCTCGGTAACGCTGGGCTGGGGCGAGATCGGCACGGTCGCCGGGATGGCAATCACCGGCAGGAACCTGTTCATCTGCGGCCTTGTCGGCCTTCTGGTGACCGGCCTCATCGTGGTGATCACCGAATACTATACCGGCACCGACAAGCGCCCGGTGAACTCCATTGCCCAGGCTTCGGTCACCGGTCACGGCACCAACGTCATCCAGGGCCTTGCGGTCTCGCTGGAATCGACGGCACTTCCGGCGATCGTCATCGTCGGCGGCATTATTTCGACCTACCAGCTCGCCGGCCTCTACGGCACGGCGATCGCGGTCACCACGATGCTCGGCCTCGCCGGCATGATCGTCGCGCTCGACGCCTTCGGCCCGGTCACCGACAATGCCGGCGGCATTGCCGAAATGGCCGGCTTGCCCAAGGAAGTGCGCCAATCCACCGATGCGCTCGACGCCGTCGGCAACACCACCAAGGCGGTGACCAAGGGGTATGCCATCGGTTCGGCCGGTCTCGGCGCGCTGGTGCTGTTCGCGGCCTACTCTAACGATCTGAAGTTCTTTGCCGCCAATGGCGACAAATATCCTTACTTCCAGGGCATGGGCGAAGTCTCGTTCGACCTCTCCAACCCTTACGTCGTCGCCGGCCTGATCTTCGGCGGCCTGATCCCGTATCTGTTCGGCGGCATCGCCATGACGGCTGTCGGCCGCGCGGCGGGTGCCATCGTCGAAGAGGTGCGCAAGCAGTTCCGCGAAGATCCGGGCATCATGGCCGGCACGTCGAAGCCGAACTATGCGCGTGCGGTCGACCTTCTGACCAAGGCGGCGATCCGGGAAATGATCATCCCGTCGCTGCTGCCGGTGCTGGCGCCGCTGGTCGTCTATTTCGGCGTGCTGCTGATCTCGGGCTCGAAGGCGTCTGCCTTTGCAGCGCTTGGCGCCTCGCTGCTCGGCGTCATCGTCAACGGGCTGTTCGTCGCCATCTCGATGACCTCCGGCGGCGGCGCCTGGGACAACGCGAAAAAATCGTTCGAGGACGGCTTCACCGACAGGAACGGCGTCAAGCATCTCAAGGGCTCCGAGGCGCACAAGGCCTCGGTGACCGGCGACACGGTCGGCGATCCCTACAAGGACACCGCCGGCCCGGCAGTCAACCCGGCGATCAAGATCACCAACATCGTCGCCCTGCTGCTGCTGGCCGTGCTCGCGCACGGCTGAGGCCGCTCGGCCTTAACAGGGCCGAAACCCAGAATCGAACCCGCGGGAGCGATCCCGCGGGTTTTTCATTTTTGGGTGCTTCGCCTCGCCCGCGACAATGGCTGCTGCCTCAAAACAAAAACCCGCAGGATCGCTCCCGCGGGTTTTCGGTCGCCTGAGATGTTGCAGCTTCCAGGGAAGCGAAAGAAAAGAAGGATCAGCCGCCCAACGAACTGCCGCCGCCGGGGAGGCCGGGCGCCAGCTTGCTGGCGCCGTTGATGATCTGGCTGAGGAAGTTCTGGTCCTTGCCGCCGGTCGGCGTGGTCCGTGAGATGAAGTCGAACACCTTGCCGTCCTTCAAGCCGTAATTGGCGATCTGGGTAACGCGCCCGTCCTCGCCGAAATAGACCGCCAGTACCTTCTGGTCGACAAGCCTCGGCTTGTCGAAGGCGACGTAACGCTTGCGCGTCTGTGAGATGTAGTAGAAGGCCTCGTTGTCGAACGTCGCCTTCGTCGACGGGGTGCCGAGCGCCAGAAGCACCTGTTCGCGGCTCGAGCCGACCGGCACTAGGTCGATCGCCTGCTGGTCGATAACGTAGCCCTGCGTCAGCGTCTCGCTCGGATTGAGATCACCGATCATCTTCGACGAGTTGCAGGCGGAAAGCGCCGAAGCGACCACCAGCAGCGAGATCGCGCCGGCGGACCTGGACAAAGCGGACCTGGGCAGAAAAGTCGACTTGAATTTCAGCGCGCGCAACTACAACTCCATTAGCTGGCCGCAACTTGCGCTGGGCCGCAAAACCGGTAAACCAGCTTGCTCGCCGATGCAACAAGGCCAATTCAACAAACGGTCCCCGGGAGACCACCCTCAATGTTCCAGCGCCTTTTTGGTCGCGAACGTCACGCCAACCGCGCTATCACCGAGGCGCTTTACGCACAAATCGTGGCAGCGGCGCGGCAAACCGTGTTTTATTCCGACTGGAATGTACCGGACACGCCGCTTGGCCGCTTCGAGATGCTGTCGCTGCACATGTTCCTGTTTCAGCACCGGCTGCGCGGCGAGGGCGGCGTTGCCGGGGAGGTCGCGCAGGTGCTGATCGACGAGTTCTTCATGGATGTCGAGCATTCGCTGCGGGAACTGGGCGTCGGCGACGTCGGTGTGCCGAAGCGCATGAAGAAACTGGCGAAGATGTTCTACGGCCGCACCGCTGCCTATGACGATGCGCTGGAGCGAAATGACCACGACGCACTTTCTGTTGCCCTTGCCCGCAATGTTAGGCCCGATGCCGGCGCCTGGCCGCAAGCAACGGATCTGGCCGGCTATGTCGCCGATGTCTCCAGGCGACTCGCGGAACAGCCGACAGAATCGATTGTTTCCGGCACGGTGGCATTCCCCGTCCCCAAGACTATCTAAGGAAAAGATGAAACACGCCGATTCCCAGAGCCCTGTGTCCTTCGTGGCCAATGTCGCCCGGCTGCCGCAAAAAGGACTGCCTGTTGTAATCGAGGCCGACGCCGCGCAGCGCGCCGCGCTGGCGGGCGAGCACGAGTTGCTCTCGGTCGAGAACTACCGCGCCGAACTCCTGGTGACGCCATGGAAGCGCAACGGCGTCAAGGTGAGCGGCCGCGTCGAGGCCGATATCACCCAGGCCTGCATCGTCACCCTCGACCCGGTCGCGGCGCATATCGACGAGGCGGTCGACGGGTTATTCCTGCCGGAGCAGTCCAAGCTCGGGCGGCAGGGTTTCGAGGGCGGCGGCGAGATTCTGCTTGATGCCGAAGGGCCGGACAGCCCGGAGACGTTTTCCGGCAATACGATTGATGTCGGGGCGCTCGCCGAGCAGTTCTTTGGACTGGCGATCAACCCCTATCCGCGCAAGCAAGGCGTTTCGATGGAGGCTGCCGACGATGCCGGGACTGCGGAAAGCGAATTCCAGCAAAAGCTGCGTTCCCTGCTGGGAAAATCCTGAAAAGCCGACCGATTCGGAGAAAGCCGGTTGTGCGGCAGCCCAAAAACGCTATTTTCGCCGAACCTTCGCGAGCCCCAAACCGTTGCCAGCGCCAGGCGCTCGCTCAAGCAAACTGTGAGATGAATACCGCGTGATCAGGATTTCCATCGATGCCATGGGCGGCGATCACGGACCAAGCGTGGTCATCCCGGCGCTCATGACGGTCGCGACCCGGCGTCCCGACATCCGTTTCGTCATCTATGGTCGCGAGGAGGCGGTGCGCCCCGAGCTCGCAAAATTCCCCAAGCTGGCGGAAGTGAGCGAGTTCATCCATTGCGAGATAGCAGTCAGGATGGACGACAAGCCGAGCCAGGCGCTGCGCCATGGTCGCTGGAAGTCGTCGATGTGGAAAGCCGTCGAGGCGGTCAAGGCAGGCACTGCCGACGCCTGCATCTCGGCCGGCAACACCGGCGCGCTAATGGCGATGTCGAGGTTCTGCCTTCGCACCATGGCGACCATCGACCGCCCGGCGATCGCGGCGCTCTGGCCGACATTGCGTGGCGAAAGCGTGGTGTTGGACGTCGGCGCCACCATCGGCGCGGATGCGCATCAACTGGTTGATTTTGCCATTCTGGGCACCGGCATGGCTCGCTCGGTTTTCGGCATCGAACGGCCGAGCGTCGGCCTGCTCAACGTCGGCGTCGAGGAGATCAAGGGCCAGGAAGAGGTCAAGGAGGCGGGACGCATGTTGCGCGAAGCCAACATGGCCTCGATGAACTACCATGGCTTCGTCGAGGGCGACGACATCGGCAAGGGCGCCGTTGACGTGGTCGTCACCGAAGGATTTGCCGGCAACATCGCGCTGAAGACGGCAGAAGGCACGGTACGACAGATCGCCGGTTACCTGCGCGCCGCAATGAACCGGACGCTGATGGCCAGGATCGGCTATATATTCGCCAAGGGCGCCTTCGATCGCCTGCGCGAAAAGATGGATGTCGGCCGCTCCAATGGCGGTGTTTTCCTGGGGCTGAACGGCATTGTGGTGAAAAGCCATGGCGGGGCCGATTCGGACGGCTTCGCGGCGGCGATCGAGCTTGGCTACGACATGGTGCGCAACAATCTGCTCGATCGCATCGAAGCCGATCTCGACCTGTTCCATGCGCGCAATCCGCATGCCCAGACATCTAGGAAATCCGATGTCGTTGCCGACGCAGAGGAATAGGAAAGAGCCTTGATCAGATCAGTCGTGCGCGGCACAGGCGCCGCGCTGCCCCGCCGCATTATGAAGAATGCCGATTTCGAGGGCATGGTCGAGACGTCAGATGAATGGATCGCCCAGCGCACCGGCATTCGCCAGCGCCATATCGCGGCCGACGACGAGACAACGGCTTCACTGGGCGAGGCGGCGGCGCGCGCAGCGCTGGACAATGCCGGCCTGACGCCAGCCGATATCGACCTGATCGTGCTGGCGACGTCGACGCCCAACAACACCTTTCCGGCGACCGCTGTCGAGATCCAGAACCGGCTCGGCATGCATCACGGCTTCGCCTTCGACATGCAGGCGGTATGCTCGGGCTTCGTCTACGCGGTGGCGACCGCCGACCTCTATATCCGCGGCGGCCTGGCCAAACGCGTGCTGGTGATCGGCTCGGAAACCTTCTCGCGCATCCTCGACTGGAGCGACCGCTCGACCTGCGTCCTGTTTGGCGACGGCGCCGGCGCGATGGTGCTGGAAGCAGGAGAGGGGGCGGGCAGTATTGCCGACCACGGCGTGCTGGCGGCCAGCCTGCGCTCCGACGGGGCCCACAAGGACAAGCTGTTCGTCGACGGTGGACCGTCGACCACCGGAACGGTGGGCCATCTCAGGATGGAGGGCCGCGAGGTGTTCAAGCACGCGGTCGGCATGATCACCGACGTCATCGAGGCGACGTTCTCGGCTGCCGGCATCACCGCTGAGGATCTCGATTGGTTCGTACCGCATCAGGCCAATAAGCGAATTATCGACGCTTCCGCCAAAAAGCTCGGGATAGCAGAGCAAAAGGTGGTGGTTACGGTCGATTTGCACGGTAACACCTCGGCTGCTTCCGTGCCGCTGGCTCTGTCGGTGGCCGTCGCTGACGGGCGCATCAAGAAGGGTGACCTGGTGCTGATCGAGGCGATGGGCGGGGGCTTCACCTGGGGCGCGGTTTTGGTTCGCTGGTAAGTTTGCCGAACTGACAGGTTCGGTCCTTGACCTTGCCGGATCAATTACTTAGGCTCTATCTTTGCTTGTATCGATTTATATTTTTGAGCTGATGGGACGGTTCGCATGGGGGGAAAGACACTTACGCGCGCCGATCTTGCTGAAGCCGTTTATCGCAAGGTCGGCTTGTCGCGTACTGAATCGGCCGAGCTCGTCGAAGCGGTTCTGGATGAGATTTGCGAAGCGATCGTTCGCGGTGAGACAGTGAAATTGTCGTCGTTCGCGACATTCCATGTCCGCTCCAAGAACGAGCGCATCGGACGCAATCCCAAAACCGGCGAGGAAGTGCCGATCCTGCCGCGCCGCGTGATGACCTTCAAATCATCGAATGTGCTGAAGAACCGCATCCTGCGCGCCCACCAGAACAGCAAGGCCAAGGGCAGCAAATAGCGCCTGCGCTTCAAAGCCCGGTTGAAAACGGTCGCCCCCTTTGACGCCGGGCTTGAATATTGTTTCATAAACCGCTGAAATAAGGCCCGATTCGGCAGAACAATCCGGATCGGAATGGTTCTTTGTTGAGCATGATCCTGCCCGAAAGCCGAATTCCCACTTTTCGGGATCATGCTCCAGCGTGAGGATTTCGCCCATGGACAAGAGCCCCGATGCTTTCCGCACCATCAGTGAGGTCGCAGAAGATCTCGACCTGCCGCAGCATGTGCTGCGTTTCTGGGAAACGCGTTTCAACCAGATCAAGCCGATGAAGCGCGGCGGCGGCCGCCGCTACTACCGGCCGCAGGATGTCGAACTGATCAAGGGCATCCGCCACATGCTCTACGACCAGGGTTACACGATCAAGGGCGTGCAGAAGCTGCTGCGCGAGAACGGCAACCACTTCCTGGTCGCTATCGGCAATGGCGACATGGCGGCCGTCGAGGCGATCTCGCAACGTCGACAGGCCGATGCGGTGCCGCTGACGCCGGCGGCCCAGCCGCGCGGCGCCGATGATGAGATGCTGGTCGGCGAGCCCAAGGTGAAACCCAGCCGGCGCTTTTTCGGCCTGGGCAAGACCGACGACGAAGGCCCGGTGCAGCCGGGCACGTCGAAACTCTCGCGCGACAATCGCGCTCTGCTGCAGGAAGCACTGTTCGACCTTCTGGAGTGCAAGCGCCTGCTCGATCAGGTGCGCTAAGAGCCGATCGATCGCCGGCAGAACCGGAACTGCTTCCGAAATCATGCGTTCCTCCCGGAAAGGAAGGAAGCATATCATGGTATCATTTTCGACCCTCTCCGACATCGACCTTGAAAAGCAGGTCGCGGCCCTCTCCAGGGAACTGGCGGCGCTGAGGAAAGCCGTATCCAGGCGGGGCGGCGCCTACTACGAGGACGGGCGTGACACCGCATCGGACTATTACGCGGATCTTGCCGAGCGCTTCAGTGAGGCTCTGCCTGCTATCAGGAGGCATGGCAGGGTGGTAGAAAAGACAGCCCGCGAGCACCCGGCGACAGCCGCCGCTGTCGGGCTGGTTGTGGTCGGCCTTGTCGCAAGCCTGCTCCTCAGCCGACAGCAGAAAACGTCGCGAGCGACGTCGAGATCGGCACGTTGAGACAAAGAAAATGGCGGCCATCCCGCGGACAGCCGCCGCTTTCGTCGAGGTGATCAGCGCGCGAGCTTGATCCTGCTCTTCGGGCTGACCTGGGCGGTCTGGCTGCATTTGCCGTAGACAGTGCCGTTGGAGTCGGTGGCATCGGTGTATGTGCCCTTGCAGTCGAGCTGCAGCACCAGGCAATGACCCGCACCCTTACAAACCGCACCGCCGCCGCTCGGATGCGTGCCGTCGGCGAAGGCTGAGCTCGGAACGGAAACCGAGCTGAAGGCCGAGACGACGATGGCAGCGGCGAGCGACAGGCGCTTGAAGTTCGAGATATTGGTCATTTGAGCATTTCCTTCTCTTGGATCGAGGATCGCCGTCCTGGCGTCCTTCCGGTTGGGGAGCGCCTTTCTTGGCGTCCATACCGTCTTGGTGCGGCTCGGAGAGGAAAGGTTCACGCGGTTCAAAAAATTCGCTGACGCGTTCTGCATTTGCGTCAAGCTCCCGCCGCGGTTTCGATCCTTTCAAAACGGCTGGCGTGCCGGCGACAGTCACCTAACGAGCGAGCGGCTCAGAACCGTCGAAGAATTCGACGATCGGCCAGTCGAAGAACTTGACCGGGATGGCGCCCGCGCCGGCGCCGCTGAGACCGATGCCGGGCCGCGCCGGTCCGGTATCACGATGCCGTGACGGTCCCTTTGGTGCTTGGCAAATCGTTAATGACCGGGCATTGTCGCGGCCGTCCCAGGCAACATCATTATTTGATCAAACTCTTTCAGACCACGGAGTTGCCAATGTCCCAAATAGCAAAAAAAGAACCCTTCTCCGAACTGGCGGCAATCGAAGCTGCGCCTGATCACAGCGCCCTCAGAACCATCCGGGAAACCAGGAGATACAGCATGGAAGAGCTGTCTCTGACGTGTGGCCTGTCAATCAATGAAATCGCAGACATCGAGAGCGGCAAGGATGCCGATCCGTCGAAGCTTCGACGAATAGCCTCTGCGCTTAGGCTTCCGGAAAACGCGCTGGTCAATACACCCGTGCTGACACAATCCGCGGAAAGTCGACCCGTCTCATAGCAGCGACGCCTGAGCATCAAATCATACGAACAAACGAGTGTGATTCTGGATTTGAAGTTCCTGAGTGCTGACGACATGCAACAGAGCAGGAACTTCAAATCCATCGCGCCGGGCATCGGCGTGACGGCCGCCGAATTCGGTTGACCCGAACCGGGTTATCACGATACATCGCGACCGGTCCGGAGTGTAGCGCAGCCCGGTAGCGCACTTGACTGGGGGTCAAGGGGTCGTCGGTTCGAATCCGGCCACTCCGACCATTTCAAACCTTAGACTTGCCCCCCAGAAATCCAGCTGCCTGCGCAGGCAGCGCCACGGGCCGCAACTGCCGCTGATGGCGGTATTCGAGCGCGATGGCGCCCCAGATCAGCCCGAGCAGCAGATAGACATGGCGCCAGTGATCGATGTCGATGAAGGTGCCCAGCCCGATGTTGCCGATGAAGGCGACATAGGCGCACAGAAGATAGGGCTGCCACGGCCTGTCGCGCAGGAGAATGCGGAAGCCGGCCGCTATCGTCCAGCAGGTCAGCGCCAGGAACGATACGAAGCCCAGCCAGCCATAGTCCATCAGCATCTTCAGCCAAATGTCGTGCGTGTCCTCGCCGAAAATCGTGCCGAAGACCAGCGGGCCGATGCCGAGCGGATGCTCCAGCGCCATCTGAAAACCGATCGTGTAGCGGGCGAAACGGCCTAGGCGGGCGGTGTCGTAGCTCTGTTCCAGTTGGGCGCGGCTGGAGAACATTTCCGAAACGCCCGGCAGCTGCAGGATGACCAGCATCGCGATCACCAGCAGCGAGATGGCGGCGATGGTCATGACGACGACGCGCAGCCGGAACGTGCCGCTGGCGCTCTGCAGGAACAGAGCGCCGGTGAGCAGGATCACTGAGACGCCGAACATGCCCCAAGCGCCACGCGAGAAGGAGAAGAAGATGCCGGCCGTGATGATCAGCAGCGGCACCGCCAGCAACGGCATGCGTGAGACGGGGCCCGTCAGCATGAGATAGAGCAGATAGATGCCGGGCAGCACCAGGAACGGCCCGAACACGTTCGGATCCTGGAAGGCGCCGGTGGCGCGGTCGTATTTGGTGAAGATCTCCGCCCCGGGGAAGGCATGGAAATAGCCTGCTATGCCGAGCAGAGAGGTCAGTACCGCCGACATCACATAGGCCAAGTAAATCGACCGGTAGAGACTGGACTGGACCGATGTCACCGAGGCGACGAACACTGCGGTGAAGGCAAGGAACAGCGACACCGAGAGATAGAGCGGCGCGCCGGTAATATCCGACATCTGGGTCATCGAGATCATGCCGCCGATGTTCATGATCACCAGCAGCACCAGCAGCGGCGCCGCCGCGCGCGAGATGCGCAGGCCGAACAAGGCCCACACCACGATCAGGCCGGCCATATAGAGGTCGTATGGGGCAGGCTCGGCAATGACGAAGCCGGACAGGAAGATACCTAGGAAAACCGCGCCCGACGCAATCAGCGCGATCAGCTTGGCGTTGACTGCGGCCGGCGGCAGTTCATGCGTGACGGCGCTCAATAGGCATTTTCCGTATTGAGCAGCCGGATGGGTGTCAGGAACAGGATCCTCAGGTCGAACAGCAGCGACCAGTTCTCGATATAATAGAGGTCATACTCCGTCCGCATGCGGATCTTTTCATTGGTGTCCATCTCGCCGCGCCAGCCATTGATCTGCGCCCAGCCGGTGACGCCGGGCTTGACCTTGTGGCGTGCGAAATAGCCGTCGACCACCTCATTGTAGAGAAGGTTGTGCGACTGGGCGGCAATGGCGTGCGGGCGCGGCCCGACCAGCGACAGTGAACCGAAAAGCGAATTGAAGAACTGCGGCAGCTCGTCGATCGAGGTCTTGCGGATGAAACGGCCGACGCGGGTGACGCGCGGGTCGTTCTTGGTCACCGTCTGCCTGGCCGTCGGGTCCGCCTTGTCGGTGTACATCGAACGGAACTTGTAGACTTCGACGATCTCGTTGTTGAAGCCATGCCGCTTCTGGTGGAACAGCACCGGTCCCTTGCTGTCGAGCTTGATGGCGATCGCGGTCACCAGCATGACCGGCGAGAACACGATGATGCCGATGATCGAGAAGACGATGTCGAAGGCGCGCTTGGCGACCGAATCCCAGTCGTTGATCGGCTTGTCGAAGATATCGAGCATCGGCACGGAGCCGATGTAGGAATAGGCGCGCGGCCGGAACTGCAGCGCGTTCGAATGCGCCGAGAGCCGGATGTCGACCGGCAGCACCCACAGCTTCTTCAAAAGCTGCAGGACGCGCGATTCGGCGGTCAGCGGCAGCGACACGATCAGCATGTCGATGCGGGCGATGCGGGCGAACTCGATGAGCTCGGAAACGGTGCCGAGCTTCGGGTAGCCGGCGACGATGGGTGGCGAACGCTTGTCGCCGCGGTCGTCGAAGATGCCGCAGATGCGGATGTCGTTGTAAGGCTGCTTTTCGACGGAGCGGATCAGGACTTCCGCCGCCGGGCCGCCGCCGACGATGACGGCGCGGCGCTCCATGCGCCCGTCGCGCGCCCAGCGCCGGATCAGCTTCGACATCAGCAGCCTGAGCCCGAAGATCAGCATGAAGCCGACGACGAACCAGGTGCCGAAAAACAGGCGCGAATAGTCTTCCGACGTCTTCATGGCGAATGCCGTGAGCGCCATCAAGGCGAAGGTGCCGGCCCAGACCAGCAGGAGACGGCCGAAATTGGCGAGCGGCCGCATCAGCGAGACGATCTGGTAGCAGTCGGTGACGTCGAGCAGCACCACGGCGAGGAACGAGGCGGCGGCGATCGTCAGCGGATACTGCCAGGCGAGATGGCTGAAGAAGCCGACATAGTAGAAATAGACGCAGAGACCCGACACGAACAGCAGCGCGAATTCGACCATGCGCAAGACGCCGCTGACCATGATCGGCGACATGGTATCGCGCCGGTATTGCGACGCGACCTGACGGGCGACGTCGTTCATCCCGCCAAGGCTATCGCCATTCGCCGGGCCGTCGAATTTGCGCACCGCGTCTATCGAAAAGCGGCGTGCGGGATCGATCTCGTTCATGGGTTGTATCCGCCAAGCTTCCCTCGGGTGAATAGCAAAAGAGAGCTAAGAAACCCTTGAAACAACAGGTGGCTTTGGAGAAGCTTTTGGGGCTAGCGCTTGAGCGCGGCGAAATAGGCCGTCTCGATCGCGGCGGCCATGACGTCGGCCCCGAATCGCGCCTTGAGGTCGGCGGTGTCGGGCATCAGAGCGCCATAGGCTTTGAGGTCGGCGAGCGCCGCGCTCATCTTGTCGCCGAGTTCGCGCGGGTCGGGCCGGATCAGGGCAGGGGAACCGGCACCAAGGATTTCCGGGATGCCGCCAACGGCGGTGGCGATCATCGCCTTGCCGGCGGCGAGCGTCTCCAGAACGATATAAGGCATGGCTTCCGCGCGCGAGGGAACGACGACCAGTTCGGCCAGCGCGAAGGCTTTGCGCGCCGGCATCGGCGGCAGGAAGCGCATATGGCCTTCGAGCCCGAGCCGCTTCACCTGCGCATGGTAGCGCGGCAGGTCGTCGCCGTCGCCGACCATCACCGCTTTCAACGGCCGGCCAAGCCGCGTTCCGGCATGAACCAGCGCATCGATGAAGATGTCCGGCCCCTTGAGGTCGCGCATCATGCCGATATAGAGGACATCGGCCGCATTCTGCTCGGTCCGCACCGGCTCGAACTCGGCGGCTCGCAAGCCGTTGTGGACAAGGTTGTTCGGCGTGGGCGGCTCGCCGACCTTCCTGCGATAGGTCTGTCTTTCATAGTCGGAGACAAACAGAAGATAGTCGGTGAAGCGCGCCATGAACCGTTCGAGCGCGAAGAACAGCTTCCCCGCGACGGTGGTCTCGTCATAATGCAGAGAGCCGCCATGGGGCGAATAAACGCGGGCTACGCGAGACCTTGATACCCGCAACAATGAGCCGAACAGGCGGGCATAGGCGCCACCCTTGGCGCCGTGCCCGTGGAGCACGTCCGGCCGCAATTCCTTGATAATCCCAAAGGTGCGCCAGGCCGAAGCGAGGTCGCCCGGCCCGACATGCCGCTGCATCGGTGTGCGATGGATGCCGAGCGCCATTCTGCCTTTCATCTGTTCGAACAGGTGTTCCTCGAAATCGCCGCCCGTCGTCGAATCGCAGACGATGCCGACCAAATGCCCGGCGGCGACCTGCGCCTCGGTCAGGTCGCGCACATGACGAAAAATCCCTCCGACGGGTGAGCGAAAGCAGTGGACGATCCTGAGTGTGTCCGCCACGTGGTCTAGAACAAGCGTTCGCGAACGTAGACCGTGTCACCGGGCAGGAGCGGGTCGGAGGTGGCCACGCGACCGGTCATGACCTTGCCGTTGATGTCGCGGGTGATGTCGACGCTTTCCTGGTTGGCGCGCGGGCTGAAACCGCCGGCGATGGCGATCGCCTTTTGCACGGTCAGGCCGGGAACATAGGAGTATTGGCCCGCGGCACCGACTTCGCCCATGATGAAGATCGGCCGGTAGCGGTCTATCTCGACCGAAACATCGGGATCGCGCAGGTAACCCTGGCGCAATTTGTCGGCGATCTCGCCTTCGAGCTGCTGTGCGGTGTGGCCGCGCGCCGGTACGGCGCCGACGAGCGGGATGGACAGGTAGCCGGATTGGTCGACACTGTAGACGTTAGTCAATCCTTCCTGCTCGAACACGGTGACGCGGACCCGGTCGCCGGCGCCGAGGCGATAGGGCTGATCGAGCATTTTATGAAAGGCGGCCGGCGCCGGCCGATAGCTGGAGCAGCCGGCAAGCAACGACACGGCGAGCAGCGCGTGGAAGAGGGAAGCAGTGCTTTTCATGACCGGACACGTACCTTCGACTGGCCGCTGTTACACCGCGGCAAACTTTGGGGGTCGAGGTCCGTTATCATCCCGTTAGGGTTAATGGCCGGTAAAGGCGCGCAGCGGAAGCGGCGGCATCCGACAAAAGGCGACCGGTTCCAATGCTTTTATTGCCGCTTGCGAGTAAAACCTAACAGATGCTTACCGCGATATTAACGGCTGAGTTACCATAGTTGTTTACCGTGCATCCTGACCAATGCATGTCGCCCAAAAGTGCGCAACGGTTTTGGGACAATGACATGCATGAAAACAAGAGCTTAAAGCGCGTCGCATGAACCTGTTCAACGCGACGCTTTAAGTACCGGAGCAGGATGCATGTCCGTTCAATCCACGGCCGCAGATGTCGACGTCGATCTCAGGCAGCTCTTCGCAAGCCTGGCGAGGAACTGGCTGCGCATTCTTGTCATCGCGCTTGTAGTAACCGGCCTGGCGCTCGCGCTCACCTGGCTCGCCACGCCGCATTACATGGCCGAAACACGGCTTTTGATCGAAACGCGCGAATCCGTCTACACGCGCCCCGACGGCACCAACAACGACGACAGGCCGATTCTCGATGAGGAAGGCGTGACCAGTCAGGTCGAGGTCATTTCTTCGACCGACATCCTCAAGCAGGTGGCGCAGAAGCTCATTTTGTCGCGGCTTCCCGAGTTCGACGAGGCGGCTGAGATGCCGGTGTTGAGTCGTCTGCTCGTCATCGCCGGCCTGAAAAGCGACCCCAACGAGATTCCGCCGGAAGAGCGCGTGCTGAAGAAGATGCGTGAGAAGCTCAACGTCTATCGCGTTGAAAAGTCCCGCGTCATCGTCATCGAATTCTCCTCGGAAAACCCCAGGCTCGCCGCCGAAATTCCGAACGCCATCGCTGACGCCTACATCTCCGTGCAGGGCAATGCCAAGACCGAATCGAATTCAGCCGCAACCGACTGGCTGGCGCCTGAGATCGCCGACCTGTCGAAGCGGGTGAAGGATGCCGAGGGCAAGGTAGCAAGCTACCGCGCCCAGTCCGATCTTTTGATGGGCGGCAACAATTCGGTGCTCGCCACGCAACAGCTTTCCGAACTGTCCAGCGAACTATCGCGGGTGCGCGCCAATCGCGCCTCGGCGGAAGCGACAGCCGACAGCGTGCGCAGGGCCCTGCAGAATGGCGGCTCGCTGGATGCTGTACCGGAGGTGCTGTCTTCCGAATTGATCCAGCGCCTACGTGAGCGGCAGGTCGAGCTCAAGACCAACATCGCCGACCTTTCCACCTCCTTGCTTGACAATCATCCGCGCATCCGGGCGCTGAGGTCGCAGCTTGCAGATCTCGACCGCCAGATCCGCAACGAGGCGGAAAAGCTCATGAAAGGGCTGATGACGCAGGCGCAGACCGCCCAGGCCCGCGAAAACCAGCTCGTCGCCGACGTCAACACGCTGAAGGCCGCATCGGCGCACGCCGGCGAAGAGCAGGTCGAACTGGACGCGCTCCAGCGCGAAGCGACTGCCCAGCGCCAGCTGCTCGAATCCTACCTGACCCGTTACCGTGAGGCGTCCTCGCGCAAGGACAGCAACTATCTGCCGGTCGATGCTCGTGTCTTTTCCCGCGCAGTGGCGCCGTCCGAGCCCTATTTCCCAAAAATCCT
The DNA here is from genome assembly GCF_004962925.1 of Mesorhizobium sp. Taxonomy (GTDB): domain Bacteria; phylum Pseudomonadota; class Alphaproteobacteria; order Rhizobiales; family Rhizobiaceae; genus Mesorhizobium. Next base: position 18,716 of record NZ_SUEO01000128.1, read on the forward strand.
GCCGATCACCGGTGCGGCCTTCGTCGGCTCGTTGCTGCTCATGGCGATCGTTACGCTTCTGCAAGAGCTGTTTTCGGGTCGCGCCATGCGGCCGGCCGCCGGTGCCCGCT
>NZ_SUEO01000129.1 GCF_004962925.1 Mesorhizobium sp.
AGGGGGCGCTGTCCCGCCGGCATCGCCGGATTTCCAACAGATTGTCAGCAGCCCGCCTTGAAACCGTTTTCAATCCTGTCCGGGGATACTATGACTGGAGGTACCGGGGCGGCGGCTTCAACCAATCAAAGAGGATATCATGACTATACGCGCTGTCGTTTGGGGCGAGAATATCCATGAGCGGACCAATGAGGTGGTCGCGGGGATCTACCCCGAGGGCATGCATGCAACGATCGCCAACGCGCTGAAGCTCGACCCCGAAATCTCCGTGTCGTGGGCGACGCTGGAACAGCCGGAGCATGGCCTGCCGGCCGACCGTCTGGCGCAAACCGATGTGCTGCTATGGTGGGGACACAAGGACCATGGCGCCGTCGCCGACGAAGTCGTCGAGCGCGTGGCCCGCCGCGTCTGGGAAGGCATGGGGCTGATCGTCCTTCATTCCGGCCATTTCTCGAAGATATTCAAGACGCTGATGGGCACGCCCTGCACACTGAAATGGCGCGAGGCCGGCGAGCGCGAGCGGCTCTGGGTGACGAGCCCCAACCACCCGATCGCTGCCGGGATCGGCGAGTATTTCGAGCTCGAGAACGAGGAGATGTATGGCGAGCAGTTCGCCGTGCCGGAGCCGCTGGAAACGGTTTTCATCTCCTGGTTCCAGGGCGGCGAAGTGTTCCGGTCGGGGCTGACCTATCGCCGCGGCGCCGGCAACATCTTCTATTTCAGGCCCGGCCATGAGACCTATCCGACCTATCACGACGCCACCGTCCACAAGGTGCTGCGCAACGCGGTGAAATGGGCGCATAACCCGCAGGGGTCAAATCCAGCCATCCTCGACGCGCCGAACGTGCCGGGGGAGAAGGCGCTCGAGCCGATCGTCGAGCGCGGCGGAAAACTCCATGCCGAAGGCGAAGCCGGCTATCGCTAGACCATGATCCCGACCTTCGGTTCGGAAAATCCACGGTCGAACAATAAGATAAAGCCTCATCCTAAGGATAAGAATCATGCGTCTCCTGATACTTGGCACCGGCTGGATGGCGGAAGAGCACGCCAGGCAGTTCAGCAAGATCGAGGGCGTCGAACTGATCGGCGCCGTCGATCTCGATCGCGCGCGTGTCGACAAGTTTTCGGACATCAACGGTATCCCCAATCGGTTCGCGTCGCTGGAAGACGCGCTCGCATGGGACAAATTCGACGCGGTGGCGAACGTGACGCCGGATCGAATCCACCATCCGACCACCATGATGCTGGTCGCGGCGGGCAAGCCGGTGCTGTGCGAAAAACCGCTGGCCGAAAATTACCAGAGGGCCAGTGAAATGGCTGATGCCGCCGAGCGCGCCGGCATCATCAACATGGTCAACCTGACCTATCGCAACGTCGCGCCGCTGCAGAAGGCGCGCGCCATGGTGCTGGCCGGCGAGATCGGCCAGGTCAGGCATGTCGAAGCGTCCTATCTGCAGAGCTGGCTGGTCTCAAAATTCTGGGGCGACTGGCGCACCGATCCGAAATGGCTTTGGCGCCTGTCGAGCGGCCACGGCTCCAACGGCGTGCTGGGCGATGTCGGCATCCACATCCTCGATTTCGCCAGCTATGGCGCGGCGGTCGACATCGACAATGTGTTCTGCCGCCTGAGGTCCTTCGACAAGGCGCCCGGCAACCGGATCGGCGAGTACGAGCTGGACGCCAACGACAGCTTCACCATGGCGCTGGATTTCAGCAACGGCGCCTTCGGTGTCGTCCATGCCAGCCGCTGGGCAACCGGTCATCTCAACGAACTGCGGCTGCGCATCTATGGCGACAAGGGCGGCATCGAAGTCGTGCATAATCTGACCGGTTCGGAGCTGAAAGCGTGCATGGGCGAGAACATCGAGAACGCCAAATGGGAGGTCCTAGATGCCGGGACGGTGCCGACGAACTACCAGCGCTTTGTCGATGCGGTGCGCAACGGCGTTCAGGCCGAGCCGTCGTTTCGCCATGCCGCCGAACTGCAGAAGGTGCTGGACCTCTCCGTCGTCTCCGACGAGAAGAGGGCAGAATTGAGAGCCGATGCCGACACGCAGTGATGGCGTACATTTGACAGGCTGAGCGGAAGCTTCCGCCTACTTTGGACTAGGGTCAAAATCCAGTCACTCTGAACGACCGAGTACGACCCCTTCCGGACCTTCCCCGAGGCAAGAGGACGTGCGGGTTCTGACCGAGGAACGACCCGAACATCAATCGAAGCCGACGCGCCCGGCTGGTGCGACGCGCCTCGCACAACGACCCGAGTGGGTTGTGAAACTCGCTAGCCGAGCGAGACAGAGCTATCTCGGAAGGTCAATTGACTCTTGGCTGCAACGGCCCATCCTTGATTTGTTGGCCTACCTTTCCGACCAACTTTTGAACAGGGAGGAAACAATGGAAGCCGTCAATCGTAGATCCACACTTGCACTCGGTCTTACACTGGCCACAACGCCTCTGATCACTTGGGCGACACCAGCAGCCGCCCAGACTTACGGCCCCGATGAGGGCAAGGAGGTTTCACCCGGCGTCAGAGTTGTAGCGCTTGGTGAGCGCAAATCGGTTATACCAGCCTATGCAACGGTCAAACTGCGCGATGTTGTTATCCAACCCGGTGCGAAGACAGCTGACAACATGATGACGAACGACATGCTCTGCCACATGACTGAGGGAGAACTTTCGGTCGTTCACAACAAAGAAAAGTTCACAGTCAAGAAGGGCGATGTTTGGGCCTGCGCTAATGGCGCTACTACAGAAGGCACCCAGAACACGAGCAGTGCGGTCGCGATCATGCGGGTCATCGATTTGATGCCCGCATGAGGGAAGCGACGGGTGGAAGTGCGGCAATGGCCGCCCTAAAGAGAAACCTGGGCGCGTATCTGTCATGTTAGGGAACGTCCAGCGACGGGTCGCCTTCCATCCCATCTCGGCCATCGGCATCCAGCTGGCTGAGCCTGAACTCTAATGCCGCAGGATCTTGCAAAGGCGCGGCTGCGGTCGGTCTTCGGATGCGAGAAGAACTCCTCCGGCGTGCCGCGCTCGACGATGGCGCCGGCATCCATGAACACCACCCGCTGCGCGACCTTGCGGGCAAAGCCCATCTCGTGGGTCACCACCATCATGATCATGCCTTCCTCGGCCACCGCGACCATGACGTCGAGGACTTCCGAGATCATCTCGGGGTCAAGCGCCGAGGTCGGCTCGTCGAACAGCATGATCTTGGGGCGCATGCCGAGGCAGGCCGACCTTGGCAAGCAGCTCGCGCCCATGACCCCATTGGAGGCGTTCAACCTTGCATCTGCAGACGACAGCTGGTCGTCACCCGATGGATCGGACCAAGCGGCCGATGCGCTAGGCCTCGAGGAAGTCCAGGGCCTTTTCCACGAAGGCGCCGTGATACTGGAAAATGGCCGTATGCCCGCCGTCCTCATACAGGACCAGCTCGGCATTGGGAAAGCGCCGCGCCATGTCGACGGAATTGCTGGTGGGCACCATTCTGTCGTGATCGCCATTCACCACGAGGACCGGGTGCCGGATACGCGATAAGTCGGCAGGGCGCTCGTGGCCAAAGGCACGGACTGCCTTGAGCTGCTGGTTGAAGGCGCCGAGCGCGATGGGCTTGTCGCGGTCATTGGTCCGTTCCTTCAATCGCTGCAGAAACGCGCGCGCGGCCTTCTTGCCGTTCGGGCTTTGGGTGAAGAAGAGGTAGTTCTTTGGGTCCTTGATGGTCAGCGCGGCGCGGATCATGTCGAAGATGGTGACGAACGTCACCCTGTCGATGCCGGTACCCCCGGCTGGGCCGGTTCCCGCGAGGATGATCTTGCGAACCAGACTGGGCTCCAGCTGAACAATCACCTGGGCGAAGCCGCCAAGAGATAGGCCGAGAAGATCGACCTGCTCGAAACCGAGGGCCCGGATGAAGGCGATCGCGTCGCGGGCCATCGCCTCCACCGTGTTGGGAGTGGAGCCGCCTGATGCGCCAACACCACGGTTATCGAAGGTAATAACTCGCCGTCTTGCGGCAATACCATCGACGACCCGGGGATCCCAATTGTCGAGAACCGCACTCAGATGGGTAAGAAAGATCACCGGTACCCCGGTTGTGGGCCCGAGCTCCCGGTAGGCGAATTTCGTGCCGCCGACGTCGACCGTTTTCGTCGGCACGTCGCTGTGTTTGATGATCGCGGCGGGTCGCGATAGCTGATGCACGTTCATGATGTTTTCCTTTCTTGTGGCTTGTCGTTCTCGCGGGGCTGGAGCAGCGCCTTCGCCGCCACCGCGCCAGCCTCAAGAATGCGATCGGACAGTTCGGTTCCGTTCACCGCGCGCGACAGCTCAAGCGTGCCGATCAGGGTCGCAAAGACGCCGAACGCGACATCTTCGGGGTTGCGGGCGTCGGGCGTGAGTTCGGCCGCCACCTGGCGTACGAGCTTTAGCAGGTGTTCGGCGTAGACTTGACGCGTATCGGCCGGCTCACGCGCAATTTCGGGCAACAGCGCGGCTGAAGCGCAACCTTTGCCGGGATTGTCTCGGTGTTCCGCCGACAGATACGCGTCGATGGCCATTGACAAGCCGCCGGCGGCCAACAGCTCTTGAATCTGGGTCGCCTGAACCTCCAGGGCCGTCGCCACACTCTCACGCACAAGCGCTGCCTTGGACGGAAAATGGGGATAGAAAGCTCCATTGGTCAGTCCCGCCTCGCCCATGATGCCGGCGAGACCTGATGCAGCGATGCCGTCGGAACGAAACCGTTCGGTCGCCACATCCATGATCCGCTGCCGCGATGCGTCTTTCCTGCCCTTCTCGTAACGCATGTTTTTCTCCTTCGATTAGCTATTGCATTATGGTCATATTATCATTAAGTGATCGTAATGCAATAGGGGCACGTCCTCCGGTCTCCTCAATTTGGGAAAGCTACAATGAAGGCCTTCATCGTCGATCGATACGCAAAGAGCGCTCCCCTCAGGCTTGGAGAGGTTCCGGAGCCGGAAGTAGGGGAGAATGACGTGCTGGTGCAGATCCATGCCGCCAGCCTCAATCTGCTGGACTCCAAAATCAGGGACGGAGAATTCAAACTCATTCTGCCCTATCGCCCGCCTTTCGTTGCAGGCCATGACGTGGCCGGAACGGTCATTCGCGTCGGCTCGAAGGTTCGACAGTTCAGACCGGGCGACGAGGTCTATGCGCGACCGCGCGACGGTCGGGTCGGGACCTTCGCTGAATACATCGCGATAAATGATGCGGACGTGGCTCTGAAGCCGAAGAACCTCAGTATGGAAGAGGCGGCGTCCATTCCCCTGGTTGGGCTGACCGCTTGGCAGGCGCTGGTTGAAAGGGCGAACCTGAAGAAAGGACAGAAGGTCTTCATTCAGGCTGGTTCCGGCGGAGTGGGAACATTCGCCATTCAATTGGCAAAGCACCTCGGCGCGACGGTTGCCACGACAACAAGCGTGTCCAACACGGATATGGTCAGGAATCTGGGCGCCGATGTCATCATCGACTACAAGAAGGATGACTTCGAGAAAGTCCTTTCGGGCTACGACGTCGTCCTGAACAGCCAGGACAACAAGACCCTCGAAAAGTCCCTGCGTGTGTTGAAGCCAGGTGGTCTCGCCGTTTCGATCTCCGGTCCGCCCGACGCTGCGTTTGCCAGGGAGAAGGGTCTGAGTGTGGTGCTGAACTTGGTCATGCGCGTTTTGAGCGCCGGCATCAGGCGGCGGGCCAAACGCGCAAATGTCCGATATTCGTTCCTGTTCATGGCGGCCAATGGGGAGCAGTTGACCAAAATCACGTCTCTCGTCGAGTCGGGCGTCATCCACCCGGTCATAGATCGGGTCTTCCCGTTTGAGCAGACCAATCAGGCCTTGGCCTACATCGAGCAGGGCCGCGCCAAGGGCAAGGTTGTCATCAAGGTGAAATAGCTTTGCAAGGCTTCAGGCGGCGAAACTTCGCTTCCGGCAATCCTAGAGCGGTTCATCGCTTCACGGAAACGCCGAGACGCTCCTATCTCTTTGTTTTTGCGCAATTCCCCAGGGAAAGCGCTACGCGCTTTTCCCGGGAAAACCGTTTCACACTTTTCCTGGAATTGCTCTAATGCCGCAGGATCTTGCTCAGGAAGGCGCGGCTGCGGTCGGTCTTGGGATGCGAGAAGAACTCGTCGGGCGTGCCGCTCTCGACGATGGCGCCGGCATCCATGAACACCACGCGCTGGGCGACCTTGCGGGCAAAACCCATCTCGTGGGTCACCACCATCATCGTCATGCCCTCCTCGGCGACCGCGACCATGACGTCGAGCACTTCCGAAATCATCTCGGGGTCGAGCGCCGAGGTCGGCTCGTCGAACAGCATGATCTTGGGGCGCATGCCAAGGCAGCGGGCGATCGCCACGCGCTGCTGCTGGCCGCCGGAGAGTTGCGCCGGATAGGCGTTGACCTTGTCGGCAAGGCCGACCTTGGCAAGCAGCTCGCGCCCGGCCTTCTCGGCCTCAGTGCGCGGGATCTTGCGCACATGGATCGGCGCCAGCGTCACGTTCTCAAGCGCCGTCTTGTGGGGATAAAGGTTGAACGACTGGAAGACGAAGCCGATCTCGGTGCGCAGCCGCGTCATGTTGGTGGCGGGGTCGCCGAGACGTTGTCCGTCGACCACCAGGTCGCCGTCGCGGATCGTCTCCAGCCCGTTGATGCAACGGATCAAGGTGCTCTTGCCCGAGCCGCTCGGGCCGCAGACAACGACCACTTCGCGCGGCTCGACGCTGAGCGTGATATCCTTGAGCACATTGAGCGTGCCGAACCACTTGTTGACGCCGCGAAACTCGATCATGCCGGTACCATTTTTGCTGCGGTTCGACGTCATAACTGCACCTCGCCATGGGCCGCACCCATGCGCTGCTCCAGCCGGCGGGCCAGCATGATCAGCGGATAGCAGACGATGAAATAGCCGAGGCCGACGAGGAAGAAGACCAGCAGGCCGTTCGGCACACGCTGCACCACCAGCCAGCCGACGCGGGTGAGGTCGGTGAGCCCGATGGCCGAGACGACAGAGGAATCCTTGATCAGAAGCACATATTGCCCGACCAGCGGCGGCAGCACGATGCGCATCGCCTGCGGCAGCACCACCTGGCGCATGCGCTGCCAACGCGACAGGCCGGACGCCAGCGCCGCCTCGACCTGGCCGGTCGGCACCGAGCGGATGCCGGCGACGACGATCTCGCAGATGAAGCAGGCGGCCAGATTGGTCAGCGCGATGATACCGGCGGTCAAGGCGTCGAGCTCGATGCCGAGTTCCGGCAGGATGAAGAAGATCAGGAAGATCTGCACCAGGAACGGCGTGCCGCGGATCAGGTCGACCCAAGCGCCGATCACGCCGCCGATTAGCCGGTTGCCGCCGGTTCTAAGGATGCCGAGGCCAAAGCCGATCAGCGTGCCCAGCACCAGGCTGATCAGCGACAGCATCACGGTCATGCCGAGGCCGCGCAGGGCGAGGGGATAGCTGCCGGCGATGCTTTGCAGCTGCTGCCACATCATGTCCGTGCCCCCGCTAGGCCGAGCCGGCGCTCGGACAGCGCCGCCAGTCCCTTCAGCCCGTAGTAGAGCAGGAGGTAGAAGGCGGCGATGGTGATAAAACCTTCCGCCGGCATGAAGCGGTCGGAGGCGAGCAATTGCCCGGCGCGCGTCAGTTCGGCGACCGCGATCAGCGACAGCAGGGCCGAATCCTTGACCAGCACGATCGCCTGTCCGAGCAGCGGCGGGATCGTCACCTTGAACGCCTGCGGCAGGATGACCAGGCGCATGCGCTGGACATAGGTCATCCCCGAGGCGACACCGGCCTCGACCTGGCCGCGCGGGATCGACAGGATGCCGGCGCGAATGATCTCGGCGACATAGGCGCCGCTGTTCAACGACAAAGCGAGGATGCCGACGACGAGCTCAGGCAGGATGATGCCGAGCCGGGGCAGGCCGAAATAGAGGAAATAGAGCTGCGCCAGCAAGGGCGTGGCGCGCACCGCGTCGATATAGGCTTTGGCCGGGATGCGGAACAGCCGTCCGCGCTGCAGGTTCATGGCGGCGAGCACGATGCCTACGGCGAGCGCCCCGGCAAAGGAGAGGACAGACAGCCACACGGTCGTGACGAGGCCCTGCCCGAACAAGGGCAGATATTCGACGATGGTGCGGAAGCTGAAATTTTCGAGCATCGCTGGACGGATTTCCCCCGGGCGAAACGGATTCCGAACGGTTTCGCGGCGCGAGGCGCGCGAAGCCGTTCGGGTCTATTGCTGCTTAGTGGTCTTTCTTCCAATCTTCGGAATTGACCCAGTAGTCGAGGTTCTTCTGCAGGCGGCCGTCGACGCTGACCTGGTCGAGGAACAGGTTCATCCAGACCAGCAGGTCCGGCTCGTCATAGCGGGTGGCGAAGGCAAGCGGTTCCTTCGACAGCAGGTCCGGCATGATGGTAAAGCTGCCGGCCGGATAGGCGGTCGATTGGCCTTTCACCGCCGAGACGTCGTTGACGCCGCAATCGGCCTGGCCGTTGTTGACGGCGTCGAGCAGCAGCGGACCGCCGCCCTTGTAGCTCTTGATGTCGGCATCGGGGAAGGCGTTCTTGGCTTCCTTCTCGCCGGTGGCGCCGAGCAGCACGGCGATCTTGGTGCCCTTGGCCTTGCAGTCCTCGGTGGATTTGAACTTGCCGTCGGCCTTGGTGAAGACGGTGCTGCCCGTATACATGTAAGGCTTGGTGAAGGCGACCTTCATGCCACGCGCCAGCGTCGGCGTCATGTCGGCGACCAGAAGATCGGCTTTGCCCGACAGCAGCGCCGGGATCAGTCCATCCCAATCGAAATCGAGGAAGGTGATCTTGACGCCCATTTCCTTGGCCATCAGTTCGGCGAGTTCGACCGAGCTGCCGGTGCGTTCGCCGGCAGCACCGACGAGCGAGAAGGGCGGTCCCTGCGTCTGCACGGCGACGCGCAACTCACCACGCTTGGTGATCTCGTCGAGCGTTCCGGCGCTGGCCGCGGCAGTGAGGCCGGCGAGCGCAAGGCCTGCGATGAAAAGCTTGGCAATCTTCGCAATCTTCATTGGCTTCATTGGGCATTCCTCCTTGTAGTCGTTTGTTGTTCCACTTTGTTGTTCCACCCCTTGGGGGTGCTTTTTGAGCGGCAGCGCCATTGCCGGCGGCGGCCACCGTTCGAAAATCCTTCAGTTCCAGCTGGTCGTTTCGGATACCCGTATACCGCGTCTGGCCAGTTCGTCGAGGAAGCGGCCGTCGGGCACATGCAGCAGCGGGTTGAGCAGGCCGGGTTCAGTGATTTCGCCCCGCGCCAGCATCTGCGCCACGATGCTGGCGGGATAGCCGACGCCGAGGCTCATGCCGAACAGGCCGGAGGCGAGATCGCGTTCGATGATCAGGTCCGACGTCACCGTCTTGCGGCGACCGCCTTGGGTGCCGGTAAAGACGTTGCGCATCACGCAAAGATCCTTTTCGTCGGCGCCATATTGCAGTTGCGGCCCGAGCAGCCGGCCGAGAAATTCGCGTGGGCTGGCGCCAACGCCAGGCACCTTGTCTTCGGAGAGGAAGCCAAGCTCCTTCAGCGGCGCCCAGAACGCTGACCAGCCCGGCCAGCGCAGCGAATAGCGGCCAGAGCGCTGCAACCCCTTGGCGGCGGCAAGCATGCCGGCATAGTGCGGCGCGTCGCCATTGGGGAAGGCTTCCAGTCTGCCCAGCCCCGCAACCTCGATCTGATGGATGAAGCGATTATCGTGTTGCTGGCCGGCCGGCACGTCGACCCGTTGGCCGTCCTCGACCAGCACGCTGTCGCGGTTCTGGCTGACCAGAACCATGTCGAAGTTCCAGCTCACCTTGTAGCACAGCGGCTTGGCCATCGCCCTCGGCTCGGGGATACCGCCGCAATAGGAATCGATTGTGGTGATGGCGTCGAACTGCCTTGCGGCGCGTGCGTAGAGCACGAGGTCGATGCCGGGGTCGAGCCCGCATTCGGTCATGATCGAAACGCCGGCCGCTTCCGCCGCTGGGGCGAGGTCGGCGATCGTCTTGCCGTAATTGGTGGTGACCAGCGGCGTGCACGTCGCGATCGCGGCCTGCACCGCTTCGCGCATCAGCGGCTGCGGCAACAGGTCGATGGCGGCGTCGACACCCGCCAGCACATTTGCCAACACAGGGGCGATCGCGCCTTCGGGCACGACGAAACGCACGCGGGCAAGGTCGGTCAGGCCGCCAAGTCGGGCCGCGCCGTCCGCTGCGGTATCGACGCAGACGACTTCTTCGACACCAGCGCTGGCGACGAGATCGGCGATTGCCGCCCGGCCTTGCAGGCCGAGGCCGCCGAGAACCGCGATCTTCATGCCATTTCCTTTCGCCCAGTTTCGTCGCGCTTGGTCTCGTCCGACCAGCAGCCTTCCGGCAGGCTGACCCATTTGTTGCAGGAGGCCATGACGACGAAGGTCTCGCTGCGCACGACTTCGCCCGGCTCGCCCGCGCCGGGAATCAACTCGCTGGTGACGCGGTAGAGATCGGCGACATCGCCGGCTACCGTCACGTCGACGATGATGTCGAAGCGCCCGGTGACGACGGAGGCCGAGTTCACGAAAGGCAGTTCGCAGATGCGCTGCGCCAGTTCCCGTGCCCGGCCGCGGCCCTGCGCATTGATGCCGACGATGGCCGAGATCAGTTCGGGGCGCTCGGTCAGGTTCAGCAGCCCGACAATCTTGAGCAGGTTACGGTCGAGCAGGTTGCGCAAGCGCATGCGCACCGTCGGCACCGAGACGGCCATCTTCTCGGCGAGCCGATTGACGCCAAGCTGCGCATCCTGCGACAGCAGCTTGACCAGTCGCCGGTCGGTCTGATCGAGATGTTCCCGCAGCGTTCAGGCTTTCATAAAATGGAATTATTGAAGGAGTTTTCTTTCTGATGTGAAAATAGTCTAGGGACTATTTCTCGAAACTGCAAGAGCGTTTGGCCGCTTGTCAACAACGTCCGATCGCCGGAAACTTGGAAAGCGGGGAGCCAACTGGGCATCGCCGAAGCGCAGGCACGGGCTTTTGCCTTGCGGCGTCTCGTCCATCGGCACTAAGCATCAACCTGAAATCAGAGGTGATCTCCAAGTCCCCAAGACGGAAGCTCAATGGCACAGAATATCCATGACAGTCCCGAATTCTTTGCCGGCTACAGCCAGATGGCGCGCTCTGTTCACGGCTTGGACGGCGCACCGGAATGGCCGGCAATACGCGCACTGCTTCCCGATCTCGACGGCAAGCGCATCTACCGCCTCGACCTGCCCGGGGCATCGTTCGACTTCGCCTACAGCTCGCTTGCATTCCACTACATCGAGGATTTCGACCGGCTGGTGAAGACAGTGCATGATGCGCTCCTTCCAGGCGCGCACTTCGTCTTCACCATCGAGCACCCGATCTACATGGCACCGTCTCACCCGGGCTGGTCGGTCGATGTCGACGGCCGCAAGACGTGGCCGGTCAATCGCTATTGCGTCGAAGGTCCGCGTACCACCGACTGGCTCGCCAAGGGTGTGCTCAAGCAGCATCGCATGCTCGCAACGACGCTGAACGCGCTGATCGAAGCGGGTTTCACCATACGCCGGGTCGAGGAATGGCGTCCGACGGCCGATCGGGTCGCGCAGGCCCCTGATCTTGCCGACGAGCTGGAACGACCGATGATGCTGATTGTTGCAGCGCAGCGTTGAGCGCGGTTTTGGTGGCGGCCTGTCAACAAGGCCGAATGGTGTATCCCAGGAGGCGGGAGGGCGTTGCCAGTGCCGTGGTCGACAGAGGGCATGCCGACTAACGCGGCCTCTCGATACCCGGAATGCCGCCGATCCGCTCGGCGAGAAAGTCGACCAGCAGCCGGACCCGGGCTATGCCCGCGCGCTCTGGGACGATCAGCATGCTTAGCGGTACGGGAGGCGGGGCGTAGTCTGGCAGTATCACTTCCAGCCGGCCGGCCGCCAGGAGATCGTCGACAAGCCAGTGATGGGCAGGTGCGATACCGCGTCCGGCGACAAGGGCTTCGCGCGCGGCAAGCCCATGGTCGACCCGAAATCGGCCGCCAAAAGGCACCGCGTGGCGTTCGCCGCCTGGCCCTTGCAGGGCAAGTGTGTCGCTTCCCGCTATGTTCGACATCCGGATGCCTTCATGGCCGGGCAGATCCTGCGAGACAGCCGGTCTGCCTCGCGCCGCCAGATAGGCCGGTGCCGCCACTAGCAGACGCCGGGACTGCCCGAGCGCCCGGAGCTTCATCGAGCTGTCAGTGAGCGGACCGAGGCGAAGCGCGATGTCGACGCCCTCCCGCACAAGGTCGATGCGCTCGTCGGTGAGGCTAAGATCGATCCCGATGTCGGGATAGCGATCCTGAAAGGCGAAGATCAGGCGGCTGACGTGCAAGACGCCGAGCGCCGCCGTGCAGGATATCCGGATCGTGCCGGCCGACGCGCCGCGCGTGCCCCGCGCCTCGTCGCCTGCCTGCTCAACGAGGCGCAGGATCTGGATACTGTCGGCATAGTAACGGCTGCCTTCATCGGTCATCGTGACACGCCGGGTGGTCCTGCTGAGCAACGGCACGCCGATGGCCTCCTCAAGCTCGCGCAGATGCCGTGTGACCGTCGACTGCCCAACTCCGAGTTCGCGCGCCACCGCCGACAGGCTGCCGCGCTCGGCGACGCGAACGAAGGTGCGCATGCGCTCGAGGGTCACATCAGATTTATCCATTATTCGGCTTAATCTTATGCATTGCCTAGATATAGCGGATCAACCCGGGGCTGGCTACCTTTAGCGTTCATTGTCCTTCTTCGGAGTTGACCCATGAAAGTCCTGCTTGTTTTTGCTCATCCTGAACCGCGTTCGCTCAACGGCGCACTGCGTGACGTCGCCATCAGGGAACTCGAGGCCCAGGGCCACGAGGTACGCATATCGGACCTCTATGCCGATGGCTGGAAATCCGAGGTGGACCGTGCCGATTTTCCGTCGTGGCCGCCCGAAGCACGCTTCCTGCCGGCTGGGGCCTCCAAAAAAGCTTTTGCGACCAACACTTTGACCGATGACGTCAAAACGGAGATCGACAAGCTGCTGTGGGCCGACACGCTGATCCTCCAGTTCCCGCTGTGGTGGTACGCCATGCCGGCGATCCTCAAGGGCTGGGTCGACCGGGTGTATGCCTACGGCTTTGCCTATGGCGTCGGCGAGCACAGCGACAAGCGATGGGGTGACCGCTTTGGCGAAGGAACGCTCGCCGGCAAGCGCGCGATGCTGATCGTGACCACTGGCGGCTGGGAGGAGCATTACTCCGCCCGCGGCGTCAACGGCCCGATCGACGACCTGTTGTTCCCGATCAATCACGGGATTCTCTATTATCCGGGCTACGACGTGCTTCCGCCGTTCGTGGTCTACAGAGTGGATCGTTTTGGGGAGGCCGATTTCGAGCCTGTCGCGGAACGGCTGCGCGAAAGGATGCGGACGCTCGAGACAATCCGGCCCATTCCCTATCGGCAGCAGAATGGCGGGGATTACCACATCCCAAGCATGCAGCTCCGCTCCGAACTGGGCGATCCGGGCGCCGCGGGTTTCGCGCTTCACGAGGACCGTGCCGGCGTCAAGTCGGCGACGCCGCGTTCGACTTTGCGGGACGTGGCCTGACGCAGGATTCCGAAAAGATCATGGTCGGGCAAGGCGCCCGAAACCTATAGGATGAATCAGCGACCGGCCCGGAAGATCGCCACCGCCGCGGCCGTCAGTGCGGCATTGCCTGATGCCGTGGTGCCGTCCGGAAGCTGCTTGCCGTCTTCCAGCCCGACACGCGTCGACCAGTTGCGTTCCGCCGCCCTGTGCACGAACGGCCACACCGTAGCGTCGGCGCCGTGCAGCAGGATGGCGCGACGCATCCCGGCGCGGTCGAGCACCGCCGCGATACCGTCGCTGACTTCCAGTGCCACATCCAGTTCCTGCTCCGAGATCTCGATCAGAATGCGCAGCACCTGGCTGCCATGGTCGAGGCTGACAAGGCGCTCTGCGTCGGCGATCGACGCAAGCCCGGCCTCGATGCCGATGCCGCGCTGCCGCAGGCTCTCCATCACCAGCGGCGCCGCCGTCTCACTGAGATTGACCGAGGCATAGTCCGGCAATTCGTGCCAGCCGGCGATCGCCGCCAGCGTCCGCTCGTCATCGTTCTCGATCCAGGCGCCGGTCGATACGCCGATCAGCGTTCCCGGGCAGGCGCGGCGCAGCGCCAGCATGGTCGGGTCCATCGCCTCGGGCGCGAGGCTTTCGCCGCCATCGAGCCGGCGCGCATGGACATGCAGCTCGGCCGCACCGGCGGCCACGCAGGCCGCGCCGTCTCGCGCCATGGCGTCTGCGTCAAGCGGCAGCTGCGGGTGGAAGTCGGCGCCGCGCGCGCCATTGATGCAGGTCTGGACGATCATGCGAGTGGCCCGGTTGCGGTTGTAGCCAGTCTAGCGCATGACCCTGAAAACCGGAATCGGGTCCGGCGCGCATTCCTGACAGACGGATACGGCCTGACCCAATGCAATCCGGCAGGATGTGCCTCTATCATCTTGTTCAGTCACGATCTTGTTGGCAGGCGAGATATGGGTATTTGACGCATATTGGGGAGCTCAAGCGGCACTGCTGGACCGGCTACCTTGACGATCGTCGGCGGATGCTGCGGTATCCGGCCCGAGCATGCCAGGAGCAACGCCATACCCGGCCGGCCGAAAGGATGTTGAGAATGAGTGAGCTCAAGGTCAGGACCCGAACCACCGGCGCGGTTGCCGTGCTGTCGCCGGGCAGCTTGCCCGTCGTTACCACGCCGACCGGCGGCATGGTCGACGTCGTGACCGGAGCCAGCGCGCCTGGCTTCAATCCGCTCGACCTTCTCTATGCCTCCGTGGCCGCCTGCATGGTGCTGAGCGCGCGCATCGCTGCCACGCGCATGGGTGTGGCTGCCAGCCTCGGCGAGGTCCGCGCCGATGTGAGCGGCGAAAAGGCGGCGGGCGACGTTTCCCGCATCGGCCGCTTCACCATCACGCTCGACATATCGGGCGATCTCGATGAGGCCACGAAAAGGCGGATCGTCGAGGACGCCGAAACGATCTGCACGGTCAGCAACACGCTGCGTGAAACGCCCGAGCTTGTCACTGCGCTTGCCGGCTGATCGCATCCTGATTGCCCAATTTCACGTATCCTCCGAGGCCGCGCATGGCACGCATTTCCCTGATCGACTATGACACCGCCTCGCCTGAAATCCGTGCGGCGCACGACGAGGAACTGCGCTTGCGCGGCCGGATGACGAACATGAAGCGCATCCTGCTGCATTCGCCGGCCGCCCATCGCATCTATGCCGAGTGGTTCACCTTGCGCGACCTGCTGCGGCCTGATCTCGACGATCGCGCTATCTGGCTGTTTTCGCTGACGATTTCCGCGGCGTGCAGGGCCGAGGTACCGGTGACCTTCTTTCGCCGCGCGCTGATCGATATGGGGCTTGATCCCGAGAGCATCGAGCCGACGGCCGATGAGGCGCTGCTGATTGCCTTCGGCAGGGCCATCGCGACTGACGCCAACGCCATTCCCGATGAGATCTGGGCCGAACTGAAAGCCCGCTACCATGAGCCGCTGCTCGTCAACCTGGTTGCCTTCGCCGGTATCATGGTGGCGACGACCGTGTTCACCAATGCGGTGAGCGTCGACCTCGATCCGGAACTCGAGGCTTACCGCCAGAAGGCTTGATCGCAGCGCTTCGTCTCACTCAGGACTAGCCGGCTCCGGTCTCAGCGAGGTGGCCAGTCGTAAGCGATATAGTCCCTCGCATCCTCCATGGCCTTGGCGCCGAAAACCTCGCCCGCAAGCCATAGTGCCATTTCGATGCCCGATATGACGCCCGCAGCGGTGACGACATTGCCGTCGCGCACGAAGCGCTGCCCTGCAATCACTTCTGAGGTGCCCAGGGCGCGAAGGTCCTTCAGAAATCGGTGATGCGTGGTGATTTTGCTGCCGGTCACCAGCCCGCAATTGGCAAGCAGGAAGGATCCCGTGCAGACACTGGTCAGCCACCGGCACCGCGTGGCGGCCAGTCTCAGCCATGCCGCAGTCGGTTCATGGGGAACGCGCCGTGCGCCGCTGCCGCCCGGTACCAGCACGACATCGAGCACCGGTGCCGTTTCAAACGTCACATCAGGCAGGACTCGCATGCCTTTCTCGCACAGGATTGGCTGCAGCGATGCCGCCACAGTAAGCACCCTGTCGTCGGGCGAAGCGGCCGCCGTCAGCACTTCCCAGGGACCGACAAAGTCGAGTTCCTCGGCGGCATCGAAAAGCAAAATTCCAATCGTTGCGGGCATCGACTCAAGTTCCATTTCGAATGCGATGTTCAAGCACACCGATCATCAGCGTTTTGCCCGTGTAGGCCCTGCGGCCGATCACCTATCATGCGGAATGTCGATGAACATTCATAGAGAGGCGGCTACCTTGGCAGGAAACGGGTGATTTGCGCGCACTGTTTTACCCATCACTGATGGCAAGAAGACGCCATTGGAGGCAAAGCCACGACCATCCATTCGATCGGTTCGAGCGCGGCGGTAGCCGAGGCGGCCGAAGCGCGCCGGCGACCACTACCTGGAAAACTCGCTGCGGACGATGCCATGGCGCTGGAGCTTGTCGTAGAAGGTCTTGCGCGGAATCCCCAGCGCTTCGATCGTGCGCCTGACGTCGCCGTCGTTGCGGCCTAGCGTCTCGCGGATGATGTCGGCCTCGTAGCGTTCCAGCCGCTCGGGCAGCTTCACGGCGGCGTCCGGCTGGGCGGGGGCAGGAGACGGCGCTCCAGCGTCTTCTTCCAGTCCAAGCACAAAACGTTCGGCGAAATGCGCGAGTTCGCGCACATTGCCCGGCCAGTCATGCTCCCTGAGATGGCGGTGCACTGAGGCCGGCACTGCCGGCACCGGACGCCGGAAACGCGCGGCGGCGCGCTCGGCGAAATAGAAGAACAGCAGGGCGACGTCGTCGCGGCGCTCGCGCAGCGGCGGAATGGAAATCGTCACCACGTTGAGCCGGTAGTAGAGGTCCTCGCGGAACGTGCCGCGCTGGCGCGGATCGCCGAGGTCGACCTTGGCGGCCGCAACCACGCGCAGGTCGACCGGCCGCATTTCGTTGGTGCCGAGCGGCGTGACCTCGCGCATTTCCAAGACGCGCAGCATCTGCACCTGTGTCGAGACCGGCATGCTTTCGATCTCGTCGAGGAACAGCGTGCCGCCGCTGGCGTGCTCGATGCGGCCGATCCGCTTCTTCTGCGCGCCGGTGAAGGCGCCGGCCTCGTGGCCGAACAATTCGCTCTCGATGACTGTCTCCGGCAGCGTGCCGCAATTCAGCGCGACGAAATTGCTCCTGGCGCGGCGGCTCCAGCGATGCAGAAGGCTGGCCACCACCTCCTTGCCGGAACCGGTTTCGCCGGTCACCAGCACGTCGACATCGGTGTCGGCGATCTGGCGCAGCGTGCGGCGCAGCCTTTCCATCGCCGGCGTCTGGCCGATCAGCGGCAAGCCGTCCTGCGCCTCTCCGACCGCCTCGCGCAAGGCGCGGTTCTCCATCACCAGGCGGCGCTTTTCCGCGGCGCGGCGCACGCTCTGCACCAGCCGGTCGGCGGCGAAGGGTTTTGTGATGAAGTCGTAGGCGCCGTCCTTGATCGCCTTGACCGCCATGGCAATGTCGCCATGCCCGGTGACCAGGATGACCGGAATGTCTGCGTCCAACCGCAGGATGCGGTCGAAAAGTTGCAAGCCGTCGATCTCAGGCATCCGGATATCCGACACCACCACGCCAGCAAAACCGGCGTCGAGCCTGGCCAGGGCCTCGGCCGCTACCGAGAAAGCCAATACCGAAAAGCCGGCAAGCTCCAGCGTCTGCGCCGTGGCCTTGAGGAGATCGCTGTCGTCATCGATCAGGATGACCGGCGCTGCGTCGTCGTTGGTCATGCAGCCTTGGCCATTACACTGCTTTCGGAAGGTGGATGGTGAAGCGGGTGCCGCTGTCGTCGCTCGAAACCTCGATGCGTCCGCCATAATCGGCGACGATATCCTTCGAGATGACGAGGCCAAGGCCGAGGCCTTTTTCCTTGGATGTGTTGAAGGGCGTGAACAGCGATCTGAGAATTCCTGGCGGAATGCCCGGTCCGTTGTCGGACACGCCGACCGTCACGCCGTCCGCCGTCTCCTCGACCGAAACCCGCACGTGAGCGTCGTCGCGGCCTTCCAGCGCTTCCAGCGCGTTCTGGAAGAGGTTGATCAGCACCTGTTCGAGCCGGACCCGGTTGCCCATGACCTTGAGGGAAGGCGGCGGCAGGTCGATGGCCAGTGCGTCGAGCCGGCCGGCAAAGCGGCTTTTCAAGAGCACGACGGCGCCCTCGATGACGTCGCGCAATTTCACCGGTTCGGCAGCGGTGCGGCCCTTGCGCGCGAAGGCTTTCAATTCTTCGGTGATGGTGCCGATGCGTTCGGTAAGTGCGGCGATGGCGCCGAGGTTTTCCTCGACCGGCGAAGTCTGCTTGCGATCGAGGAAGACGCGGGCGTTGTCAGCATAGGCGCGTATGGTGGCAACCGGCTGGTTGATCTCATGCGCGACGCCGGCGGCCACCTGGCCG
>NZ_SUEO01000012.1:0-29082 GCF_004962925.1 Mesorhizobium sp.
CCACCGGCCTCGACAAGGATCCCGACTTCCAGCGCCGCATGGCATTCCTGCAGCAGCGCGCGCTGCATGGCGAAATGGTCGAGAAGGATGTCGTCGACAAGGTCACCGATGCCGAGGTTCGCGCCCGCTACGACCAGGAAATCGCCAACACGCCGCCGACCAACGAGGTGCATGCCCGTCACATCCTCGTGAAGACGAAGGAAGAGGCCGACGCGATCATCAAGCAGCTCGACGGCGGCGCCGATTTCCAGAAGCTCGCCAACGAGCACACCAGCGATCCGAGCGGCAAGACCAGCGGCGGCGACCTCGGCTGGTTCGGTCCTGGACAGATGGTGCCGGAATTCGACAAGGCGGCCTCCGCGCTGGCGGTCGGCAAATACACCGAGCAGCCGGTGCAAACGCAGTTCGGCTGGCACGTCATCCGGGTCGAGGACAAGCGCACCAAGCAGCCGCCGGCATACGACCAGGTCAAGGATCAGGCCCGTCAGGCGGTCATCCGCGACAAGTACATCGCGCTGGTCAAGACGCTGCGCGCCGACGCCAAAGTCGAGATTCCGGACGAAAAGCTGAAGAAGACGGTCGACGCGCTGGAAAACACCAAGTAGGCCATTGCTCCGCCACGACAGGGCGCCGCACGGCGTCCTGTCGCTTTACCTATAGTGCGTCGACGCCTTGAATGCCGCCGGATCGCCGGCGGCGAGTGCGCCGGTGAATTCCGGGATCCGCACCAGAAGCATCATTGCCCAGAACAGCGGCCAGTCCGTCCATCGGCAGAACTCATTGCCCACGGCTTGCGCGGTCTGGCGGTTTTCCTTGAACGATGTCGCCACGGCACGAACGGCCAGGCCGAGCCTGGAACAGCGATGCTTCTTGCGCAGCAGCAGCATCCGCGCAAACTGGAAGCCCTTGTTGCGCCGGACATCCCAGATGAACCCCAGTCCCTCATAGGCGTGGATCGAGACGGCTTGGGCGGCAAGCTCCATCGCCACACCGTCCCTAAGCATGGCGTGCTGGCGCAGATGCGAGCTGACGAAGGGCCCATGGTCGGCCTCGAAGCGATATCGCTCAAGCACCGACTGTCGATAAAGCGCGCCATTGTTGCTGGCATGAATGATCTGGCCAAGTGTGTTGCGGCGCTCGATGAAGCCGCGGTCGAGCAGCGACATCACCCTTTTCATCATGCTCTCTTCGCCGTAGCTGGTCCGCCCCGAAACCGCGTCGAGCTTCGGGTTTTTCTCGACGGTCTCGTACAACGCCGCTAGCCATCCCGGACCGGGCAGGCAATCGGCTTCGACCACCGCAACGAGGTCATGGCGGCAGTATGACAGCGCAGCGTCCTTCAGTTGCGAGGATTCGTCGCTGTCATGCGTGGCTACGATCACCGACGGGCAGAGATATGCGGCCTTGCCGGCAAGCTCGGCCTCGATTGCGGAGGCATGCCCATTTTTTGAGGCATGCCCGCCTTCTGAACCAGGGTCGCCGGGCAGCATGATGACGATCTCGGCCGGCACGCCGCGCGTGTCCTGCGCGTAGGCGCACAACGAGCGCCGCAATTCCGCGTCGCCGTCGGACGTCAGATAGTCGGAAACGATGATCAGGCTGACGGGCAGCACTGGAGATGTTCTTTCAAGCAAGCCGCCGATCCCCCCATTCAACGCTTGTGAGCGATGCCTTGTACCACGTAGCGGACCGCTTTGCGTATGGTCGTTTCGTCTTCGTGGAGGCGATTGGTCAAAAGATGCGTCCAGGCAAAGGAGGCGACCAGGTCAGCGACGAGCATGGGATCGACGTCGGCCGCCACCTCGCCTCTTGCCTTGGCGCGTTCGACCATCTGGCCGGTATGGGCATGGCGTCCTTTCGTGTAGTCGGCAAGGACGGCGGCCACGGTTGCATCCGACTGTGCCTCGGCGATCAGCGACCTGAAGACGCTGCCTGACGATGTCTCACGCCAGTGTGAGAACAGGTTCTTCAGGAAGCCGACGAGATCGTCCTCGAGGTTTCCGGTATCGGGGTACTCGACGCGCTTGAGCCGCTGATAGACGTCGAAGAGCAAAGCGGCCTTGCTCGGCCACCAGCGATAGATCGTGGGCTTTCCAGCACGGGCCCGCCGCGCCACCGCTTCGATCGAGAAGCTGGAATAACCGGCCTCGACCAGCACCGCCTCGGCGGCGTCGAGAATGGCGTCGGCGCTATCGGGGTTACGCCGCGCGCCAATTGACTTGCGGGCCTGGTCTGCGTCCTCACCCATCTGCCATTTCCCTCGCCGGCAAGTTTCCCCTCAGCATTCATATAGGACCTCTTGACGAAAACGGAACGGTCCGTTTTATATAACGGAACGTTTCGTAACGATAAGGAGAGAGCAATGACCTCGACTGCCGCCGCCACCCGCTTCTCGCGCCCTCGCTTTGCCCTGCTGGTGCTTGCCGGCGTCTATCCGCTGATCACAGCCATCCTCTATGCAGTGTTCCCGCTGACCGAGGAATGGGAAATCTGGCAGCGCACGCTGGTCATCGCCCCGTTGATGGTCTCGATCATGATCTGGGGGCTCATTCCGGGCGTGCAGAGGATGTTCCGAGGGTTCCTCAATCCTGCCCCACGATGCGAGGGTGCTGCCGGCAGTTTCCTTTCCAGAAACGGCCTTTAGGGCGTAGCTGCCGGTGCCGCCCGCAACGGCCGGGAAAACGCCCTTGCGCCGGCGCCCGCTATCGGGCAAACCGGCGTTTCCCTTGCGTTTTCCCCGCCCGAGGCCTTCATGTCAGCCACGATTTCGCCGCTCGCGCCGAAGAAATATCCCAAAATGCCTGATATCGAGGGCGCCCGCATCGCCACCACCGAGGCCGGGATAAAGTACAAGAACCGCACTGACCTGCTGACCATGGTCTTCGATGCCGGCACCACGGTCGCCGGCGTGTTCACCAAGTCGAAATGCCCGTCGGCGCCGGTCGATTTCTGCCGGCAGAACCTTGGGCAGGGCAAGGCGCGCGTCCTGGTCGTTAACTCCGGCAACGCCAATGCCTTCACTGGCAAGAAGGGCCGAGCCTCCACGGCGATGACTGGCGAGGCTGCAGCCAAGGCTGCGGGCTGCGCGCCGGACGAGGTGTTTCTGGCCTCGACCGGTGTCATCGGCGAGCCGCTGGATGCCGGCAAGTTCAGCCATTTGCTCGCCGGACTGGTCAAGGACGGCAGACCGGATCTGTGGACTGAAGCCGCCAAGGCGATCATGACCACGGACACCTATCCGAAACTGGCGACCGCGACGGTGAAGCTCGGCGACGCCGACGTCACCATCAACGGCATTGCCAAGGGCGCCGGCATGATAGCGCCCGACATGGCGACGATGCTCTCCTTTATCGCCACCGACGCGCCGATCGCAGCGCCCGTGCTGCAGGATCTTTTGTCGCGCGGCACCGCCAAGACCTTCAATGCGGTCACCGTCGACAGCGACACCTCGACCAGCGACACGCTGCTGATGTTCGCCACCGGCACTGCCGCCAGACGCGGCGCGCCTGATATCACGGATGTCGGGGACGCGCGCCTCGGCGCCTTCCGCCGCGCGCTCGGCAAGGTGCTGAAATCGCTGGCGCTGCAAGTGGTGCGCGACGGCGAGGGCGCCCGCAAGCAGGTCGAGGTCACCGTCACCGGCGCAAAATCGGCCCGCTCGGCCAAGCGCATCGCGCTGTCGATCGCCAATTCGCCGCTGGTCAAGACGGCGGTCGCCGGCGAGGACGCCAATTGGGGCCGCGTCGTCATGGCCATCGGAAAGGCCGGCGAACCGGCCGACCGCGACCTTCTGTCGATCTGGTTCGGCGATATCAGGCTGGCGCATCAGGGCGAGCGCGATGCCGCCTACTCCGAGGAGGCGACATCGGCCTATATGAAGCGCGACGAGATCCGCATCCATGCCGATATCGGCATCGGCCGCGGCAAGGCGACGGTGTGGACTTGCGACCTCACCAAGGAGTATGTCGCCATCAACGGCGATTATCGGAGCTGATGGCGTTGGTTTCCAGACATCCGGCAAGCGTGCTTGCCATCGTGCGGCGCTACGAGGCGGCCGGCTTTCGCGCCTGGCCGGCGGCGGCCGTCCATTATGACGGCACCTGGGTGGTGCGGCTGACGGCGGGTCATCCGGCCAAGCGACTGAATTCGGTCAACCCGCTCGATCCGGGCGATATCCAGCACATTGCCGATCGCATAGGCCGCGCCAGCCGCCGTTTCGACGCCTATGGCCGGCCGCTGACCTTTCGCATATCGCCGCTGTCAGGGCCGGTCCTTTCCAAACATCTCGACAGCGAGGGCTGGAGCACATTCGACGAATCGCTAGTCATGCGGCTGCCGCTCGCGGACGCCCAGCTCGATGCCGCCATGGACCAGATTCCGCTGAAGGACATCAGCCGCTTCATCGGGGCGTCGCTCAAGGTGAGCGGCTCGGATGTGTCGCTGCGGCCGGGCCTGTCGGAGATCATCGGCGCCATCCAGCCGGAAGCCGGGCTGTTCGCGCTCGAAGAGGGCACCGAGCCGCTGGCGACGCTGATCTGCGTCCATGATGGCGATCTTGCCGGACTGTTCGAGATCGCCACCGACAAATCGGTGCGCAACAAGGGCCATGGCCGCCACCTCATCCTGTCGGCGCTGAAATGGGCGCGGCTGCGCGGCGCCCGGGAGGCCTGGCTGCAGGTCGAGGCCGACAATGCGCCGGCGCTGGCGCTCTATCGTTCGCTCGGGTTCGATGAAGTCTACCGTTACCACTATCGCCGGCCGCCCGGCGCATGACCGGCCCGAATCCTGCCGGTAAGCGCCTGCTCCTGGTCGCAGCCTGCGCGCTGGTCGATGCCGACGGCCGCGTGCTTCTGGCGCAGCGGCCCGAAGGCAAGCAGCTCGCCGGCCTGTGGGAGTTTCCGGGCGGCAAGGTCGAGCCCGGCGAGACGCCGGAAGAATGCCTCATCCGGGAGTTGTACGAGGAGATCGGCATCGACACCGATATTCCCTGCCTGGCGCCGTTCACTTTCGCCAGCCACTCCTACGATGATTTTCACCTGCTGATGCCGCTGTTCGTCTGCCGTCGCTTCCGCGGCATCGCGCAGCCGAAGGAGGGGCAAGTGCTGAAATGGGTGCGGCCGCGCCAGATGCGCGATTTTCCGATGCCGCCGGCCGACGCGCCGCTGATCCAGTTCCTCATCGATCTTCTGTGATTGTGCGTTCACTGCCCGACAGCGTTAATGGAAGATTTATCTTGCCGTGAAAAATTGACGGTATGGAAATCGAGGGAAGGCCATGTTCAGGCCTTCGCCGGAGAGCGACTGCATGAGCCTCGACAGGGACTGGGATTCGATCCGGCCCGACCGCAGTGAAAGCGCTGTCCATGTCGGGATGGGCATATTGCGGATCACGCTGCTGTTCGGCTCGGCCGCGGTGGCACTGGCCTTGATCGCGACGCCGTTACTCGACAGCCGGACGCGATTGCAGTCCGGCCGCGCCGATTTTGCCGGCGGCCTCGACAGGATGAGCACGGGCTCGATCGGGAACACAGGCCCGATCGGCCATACTTACACGCTGCGCAGGAGCGTGCTGCAGCCGCTGCCCAGTTCGGTCTGCGTGATACGCGACAATGGCAAGCGCAGCGGCGACTGCTGACATGGTTTAAAGCGGTCGTTTCATCGCCTGTTAAGCCTGTGCCATTAACCTTTCTTAACAGGTCGGCACTAGGGTTCCGGCAGGCGGGATCGACGGCCATGAAAATATTGCTGCAACGATTTTGGGAAGACGAAACCGGCGCGACGGTCATAGAGTACAGCGTCATCGTGACCGTGCTGTCGCTCGCCATCGTTGGCGGGGCCGGCCAAGTGTTCGATGCCCTCAAATGGCTGTTCAGCGACAACAACAGCAGGCTTGTCAACGCTTTCGCGCAGTGATCACGACGGGGGCACCCGCATCCGTAGAATCCGGTCAGCGCCCGCCGGGATTTTCCAGTATTGTCTTCAGCGAGATTTTCGCCGAGCCGGGCTTCAGCGGCTTTTGCTGCGAGGCGTCGGGCGCCCAGCCTGACATCCAGACGATCGGGAAACTCGCCCTGACGCGGCCATCGGCATCCGAAAATCGTTCGGCATAGATTTCGGCGGCGCGGGCAAACAGCCTTCGCGTCCCGGGTCGCCTGCTACGGTCGATAAGGGCGCTGGTCTCGCCCATCGCCCGCAGGTCCGCCATCACGCCGAACAGGGAATCGTAGCGCACCGTCACCGTCTCGACATCGGCGACCGGCAAAGCCAGGCCGGCGCGTTGCAGAAGCGCCCCGGCGTCGCGCACGTCGGTGAACGGGATGACGCGCGGGCTGGCGCCGCCATAAAGCTCGGTCTCGGCGGCGAGCAGGCTTTCGCGCAGCTCGGAAAGCGTACCGGCGCCGGCAAAGGCGCCGAGGAAAAGACCGTCCGGCTTCAGTGCGCGACGGATCTGCACCAGCATGCCGGGAATGTCGTTCATTGCCTGAAGGGACAGAAGAGACACGGCGAGATCGAGGCTTTCCGGCTCGAACGGCACGGTCTCCAGCGGCGCCACCAATCCCGCGGCATCGGCCAGGAACGCCGCATCCGCTTCGACGCGCGCGATGTCCGTCACCTTGCCGCTTGCCGCGAGCACGTCGACTGCCGCCGGCGTCTGGCAAAACAGCACGGCCGCTCTGTCAAATTTACGCTCCACGGCGCCCAGCCGGTCGGCTACCCGCCGCATCAGGAAATCCGCATCGGCAGCCGGACGGGCAAGGGCCCGGCGCTTGTGCGTCAGCCAGAGAGAGGTGTCGACTATGGGCTGCAACGGCAGGTTCCTGGTTTCCGCTCTCTGATATAGGGTGGCGGAGAACCAATCACGTGGCCGATCCAATGCCAGATATCAAGAGTATCGCTCGAAAGGCATTGGACTGGCCGGCGCGCATCCTGTTTCCGCCGGTTTGCGCCGGCTGCCGCCGGCATGTCTCGCAGCCCGGCGTGCTGTGCGGCGCCTGCTGGCCGAAGCTCAGGCTTCTGGAACGGCCATGGTGCCCGGTGATGGGCACGCCGTTCATCCATCACATGGGCGAGGGGTTCCTGTCGGCCGAGGCGATCGCCGACCCGCCGCCCTTCGAGCACGCGCGGGCCGCGGTCGCTTACTCCGGTGTCGCCCGCCAGATGGTGCAAGGGCTGAAATACCAGGATCGCACCGATCTGGCGCCGTGGATGGCGCGCTGGATGCTGCGCGCCGGCGCCGAACTGATCGCGGAAGCCGATGTGGTCGTGCCGGTGCCGCTGCACTGGCGGCGTTTTTTCAGGCGTCAGTTCAACCAGTCGGCGGAGCTGGCAAGGGCGGTATCGCAGCTTGGCGGCCTGCCTTTCGCACCCTCCGCGGTCAGGCGCGTCAAGCTCACCCGCCAGCAGGTCGGGCTGGAGCGGCGGGAACGCGAGGAGAATGTGCGTGCTGCATTCAGAGTGCCCGAGGAGGCGGAGATCGAGATCGCCGGCCGCCGGGTGCTCTTGATCGACGATGTCTATACCACCGGCGCCACTGTCCGAGCGGTCGCCAAGGCGCTGAAGAAGGGCGGTGCCGGGACCGTCGACGTGCTGACCTTTGCGCGCGTGCTGCCGGGGGACTTTCGGGCCGACGAGTCCGCGACTATATAAGATTTTGAGACAAGGCAGGATTGCTGACCGATGGTCGACGTGACGATCTATACACGGGTGATGTGCGGCTATTGCGCGGCGGCCAAGCGGCTGCTCGAGCGCAAGGGCGTCGCGTACACCGAGCACGACGCCTCCTTCTCGCCGGAACTGCGCCGGGAAATGATTTCCCGCGCGAATGGCCGCTCGACCTTTCCGCAGATATTCATCGGCGACACACATGTCGGCGGCTCCGATGATCTCCACGAACTGGAGGCGGAGGGCCGGCTGGACCGTCTGCTCGCCAACGGCTCGACTATTTAAGGACATGACGATGGGTGCTTTCAAGGCGGCGGCGATCCAGATGCGTTCGGGCACCAGCCCCGAGCGAAATGCGGTCGATCTGGAGCGGCTGGTGCGCGAGGCGGCAAGCCAAGGCGCCACCTATATCCAGTCACCGGAAATGACCGGTGCCCTGGTCCGCGACAAACAGGCGCGGGCCGCCTCCTTCACGTCCGAGGACAAGGACATCATCGTTTCGACCTCGCGCAAGCTGGCGAAAGAGCTTGGCGTCTACCTGCATATCGGCTCGACCGCCATCCTGCGCGCCGACGGCAAGCTCGCCAACCGCGCGCTTCTGTTCGGGCCGGACGGCGCCACGATTGCTACCTACGACAAGATCCACATGTTCGACGTCGATCTCGACAATGGCGAGAGCTGGCGCGAATCCGCCGCCTACGAGCCGGGCACCGAGGCTATCGTTACCGAGATCGATGGCGCGAGGCTGGGTTTCGCCGTCTGCTACGATCTGCGCTTTCCGCAGCTCTTCCGCGCCGAAGCACTGGCCGGCGCCGACCTGCTTTCGGTGCCCGCCGCCTTCACCCGCCAGACCGGCGAGGCGCACTGGCATGTGCTGCTGCGGGCGCGCGCCATCGAAAACGGCGCCTATGTCGTCGCCGCGGCGCAAGGCGGACTGCACGAGGACGGCCGCGAGACCTATGGCCATTCGCTGATCGTCGATCCCTGGGGTCGCATCGTCGCCGAGGCCGCACATGACGAGCCCGCCGTGATCGTCGCCGAGATCGACCTGGCGCAGTCGGTCGCCGCGCGCAAGAAGATCCCAAACCTGAAAAATGCGCGGGATTTTGCCGTGAACGGCGGACCGGCTCAGGCACTGCCGCTTAGGGGTGCAGCATCTTGATCCGCTTTTCCCTGATCTGCGAGCACGAGCACGAATTCGAAGGCTGGTTTCGCAGTAATGACGATTTCGACACCCAGAAGAAACGTGGCTTTGTCGATTGCCCGAGTTGCGGCTCGCACAAGGTCGAGAAGGCGTTGATGGCCCCGGCCGTCTCCACCGGGCGCAAACAGGAAAAGATCGCGCTCGCCATGGGCGAGGCCCAGAAGCAGGCGCTGGCACAATTGAAGGCGATGGCCGAGAAGGTGCGCGAGAATGCCGACTATGTCGGAGACAAATTTGCCGAGGAAGCGCGCAAGATCCATTTCGGCGAGAGCGATCCGCGCGGCATCTATGGCGAGGCGACGCTGGAGGAGGCGAAGAGCCTGGTCGAGGACGGCGTCGAATTCATGCCGATCCCAAGCTTCCCCGACGAGCGCAACTGACAGGCTAGCGGTGAAAACCGGACGCTTGGTACCCGAGACGGGATTCCGCTTCCGACCCAATCCGGTCGTCTCCGTCACATGTCCGAACGTCGCAAAAGAGTTTCTTCGTGCCGTTCAAAGGCTTCTGGAGTATGCTGTTGGACGTGCGCTCCGAGCAGACGGAGGAGGAGCCATGGAGGTCGGTTCCTGGCTGCGCGATCAAGGACTGGAACAGTACGAGGAAGTGTTCCAGCAAAACGACATCGATCCCGAAATACTTCGGGATCTTACCGCCGAAGACCTGATTGGGCTTGGCGTCATTTCAGTAGGTCACCGCCGTAAACTGCTCGCCGCGATTGCTGCGCTGCGCGAGACCGTTCAACAGGCGACCAGCCCAGCCGGGGATGCACCGGCCGCCAGCGGGACGCCGATGTCACTCCCGGCGGCGGAGCGCCGCCAGCTCACTGTGATGTTTGTCGACCTCGTCGAGTCGACCGCGCTCTCGTCACGGCTTGACCCAGAGGAGATGAGCGAACTGCTGCGGCACTATCAGGGTGCGGTGGCGGGCGCGATTGCGCGGTTCGAGGGACACGTTGCCAAGTACATGGGCGATGGCGTGCTTGCATACTTCGGTTATCCGCGTGCTCACGAGGATGAGGCCGAACGGGCCGTGCGGGCGGGGCTGGCGGCGGTCGAGGCAGTGCGGGGTCTGCAACCACCGCACGGTGGGACGCTTCAAGCTCGGGTCGGCATCGCCACCGGCCTGGTGGTTGTCGGCGAGTTGGTTGGTGAAGGTGCAGCGCGTGAGGAGACGGTCGTCGGCGACACGCCCAATCTAGCGGCGCGACTGCAAAGTCTGGCCGAACCTGGAACCGTGGTGGTGGCATCCCGCACCCGGCAGCTAATCGGTGGCCTGTTTGATCTTGTCGAACTCTGTTTCCAGCCGCTGAAGGGTTTTCCTAGTTCCGTACGCGCTTGGCGCGTGCTCGGTGAAAGCGCTGCAGAAAGCCGTTTCGAAGCCTTGCACGGGGCGGCCCTGACCCCGCTCGTCGGTCGCGACCATGAGATCGGCCTCCTGCTGAAGCACTGGGAAGCAGTCAAGGAAGGCGAAGGCCAGGTGGTGCTGCTCGCGGGCGAGCCCGGTATCGGCAAGTCGCGCCTTGTCCGGGCCCTGCGCCGGCGGCTGGAAAGCGAGCCGCATACGACTGTGAGTCACTACTGCTCGCCATATTATCAGACCAGTCCGCTTTATCCGGTGATCGGCCTCCTGGAGCGGGCGGCCGGGTTCGCCGCAGGCGATCCCCTCGAAGCGAGACTGAACAAACTCGAGGCGCTGGTCGCGCTTTCAACTGAAGACGTCGCCGGCGTGGCCCCTTTGCTCGCGGTGCTGTTGTCGATTCCAGCGGGCGACCGCTATCCGCCCTTGGAGTTGAGTCCGCATCGGCAGAAAGAGCAGACGCTGGAGGCGTTAGTCGATCAACTCATGGGGCTCGCGGCGCATCAGCCTATCTTGGCCGTGTATGAGGACGTCCACTGGGCGGATCCGACCTCGCTGGAGCTGCTGGATCTTGTGATTGATCGCGTGCAGGACTCGCGGGTATTGGTGCTCATCACATTCCGTTCTGAGTTCCTGCCACCGTGGCTGCGCTATGCTCATGTCACCGCGCTGACGCTTAGTCGTTTGAGCCGGCGGCAAGGCACAGCTATGGTCGAGAGGATGACCGGCGGCAGGGCACTGCCCACCGAAGTGCTCAGTGAGATCGTCGCAAAGACAGACGGCGTGCCTCTATTCGTGGAAGAGCTGACGCGGGCCGTGATCGAGACCAACTTGCTCAAGGACGAGGGCGACCACTACGCTCTCGCCAGTCCGCTGTCAGCCATCGCAATTCCAGCCACGCTTCAGGAGTCGCTACTGGCTCGGCTCGACCGACTGGCCCCCGCCAGGGAGGTAGCACAGCTTGCAGCCGCTATCGGACGAGAATTCTCACACGAGTTGCTCGTGGCAGCCGCGGCGTTGCCGAAGGGCGAGGTGGAGGATGCACTGGACGACCTCATTGCGTCAGGATTGGTGTTCCGTCACGGGATTTCGCCGCAGGCGACCTACAGCTTCAAGCACGCGCTTGTACGCGATGCGGCCTATGCGACGCTTGTGCGGACGAAACGGCTGCGCTTGCATGCGGGGATCGCCAGGGCGATCGAGCACCGTTTCCCGGAAATCGTCCAGGGGCAACCCGAACTTCTAGCCCAGCACTACGCGGAGGCGGGATTGCCTGAACCGGCAATCAATTACTGGTTCAGGGCCGGACAAGCGGAGATTGCTCGCTCCGCAACGGCGGAAGCGATCACCCATCTGACAAGAGGGCTGGAGTTGCTTGAGGCCCTACCTGATGATGCCGCACGGTGGCGGCAGGAACTCGACCTGCAAATCGCTCTTGGCGTCGCCCTGATGACTGCCAAGGGTTGGGCAGCGCCGGAGGTCGGGCGCACCAACGCGCGAGCGCGCGAATTATGCGAGCGGCTCGGTGGCTCAAATCGGCTGTTGCCTGTCCTCTACGGGGACTGGGTCTTCCACGTCGTGCGCGCGGAGTTGGACGCGGGGCGAAAGGCAGGAGAGGAGCTGCTCCGTCGCGCTCGGGAAGAACGGGATGTGTCGGCTGAGACCGTCGGCAACCGCATCGTCGGAACCGATGCCTTCCTTCGCGGCGAGATGGTCATCGCTCGCGAATATCTGGAGAGGTCGCTCGCCCTTTATGACCCGCAGCAACACCGCTCCCTCGCCTTCCTGTTTGCTCAGGACCCCCGGGTGGCAGGGCTGTCCGTCCTATCCTGGACCCTGTTCGCTCTTGGCTATCCCGATCGAGCCCAGACGAAGAGCAACGAGGCGTTGACGGACGCAAGGGACCTGTCCCACCGCAACACCCTCGGCTATGCCCTGCTTTATGGCTGCATCCTGTCGCAGCTTCGCGGCGACTGGCGAGAAGCCCGGGAACGCGCAGATTCGCTGATCACGCTCGCAAGAGCGCAGGGCTCTCCACACTTTCTTGGAGCAGGCATGGTCATTCGAGGCTGGACGCTGGGCGAGACAGGCGAGTTACAGGCGGCCATCACACAGGTTCAAGAAGGTTTGGGGTCGTGGCAGGCGACCGGAGCGAGATTCCTGGTTCCATTTTTTCTAAGCTTGCTCGCACATCTCGAAACCCAAGCCGGCAAAGCTAAGATGGGGTTAGATTTGCTGACCGACGCGCTGAGTCAAGTGCGCGAAACCGGCGAGCGGTGGTTCGAGGCGGAGCTGCATCGGCTGACAGGCGAACTGATGCTTCAGCTGCCGATGGTTGATCGAGCCGGGGTGGAAGCACGGCTCCGGCACGCGACCGAACTAGCTCGAGGGCAACACGCCGACTTGTGGGAGTTGCGCGCGGCGACAAGTCTCGGCCGACTACAGATCGCGCAGAATCGGGGCGGCGAAGCTCATGACCTGCTCGCGCCCCTCTGTAGCAAGTTTACCGAAGGATTCGCGACATCGGACTTGCAATCGGCCCAACGGGTCCTTTGCGAGGCTGACGGTCGCCAACCGTGATCACAAACCTCGACGCTCACGGCAGCCCAAGGCCGCCGGCTCCGACCAGCGTTCATGGACTATAAGGATCGGCCCTTGTTGTCGGTCTGGTTCGATACCGGCCTTGGCTTTAGCGTGGCGACAAACGTCCGAACATGGTGCGTTTGTCCCCGTTGGGGGAACGGATGGGAATTTCGTCTTTCCACCCTGAGCGGTAGTTTAGTTTGGGGTACTAACCGTCAGATTTCCACCCTAGCTCACGCTGCCTATCAATTTCTCAAGCAGGCGAGCAAGCGTCTCCTGCTCCGGGCGCGTCAGGCCAGAAAGTATCTCGTGTTCGTTGGCGACGTGAGCGGCGACCGCCTCATCGATCAAGGCGAGACCTTTTGCGGTCAGTTGCACGACAATCCCGCGCCGATCGTTGGGATGCGGCCCGCGCATGATCAATCCGGATTGTTCGAGCCGGTCGAGCCGGTTGGTCATGGCGCCCGACGTCACCATCGTCGCTTCATAGAGGGCGGTTGGCGTCAGCGCGTAAGGTGATCCGGAACGGCGCAGCGTCGCCAGCACATCGAATTCCCCGGATTGCAGTCCGAAACGGGCAAACAGCGGAGCGAGGCGTTCTCGTGCTATCAGCGACGAGGCTTCGTTCAACCGTCCAAGCACGGCCATCGGAGAGACATCGAGATCCGGCCGTTCTCTTTTCCATTGCTCGATGGCCTTCGCTGCGCGATCCATCTATCTCACCGCTAAATATCTTGACGTTAAGAATCTTTGCGCTGTCTTATCTGAAGATGCAATGCCGGCCAAGAGCCGCAAATAGGCGAAAGGGCTACGAATGAGATTTCTCTGGGATTCGGCACTCGGCCTTTTGGTCGTCACCGGCGGCCTGCTCGGCCTGACGCTGCCTTTCGGCAAGATGGCGACGGCGGCCGGCGTTTCCGCCATGGTCTGGGCCCTTGTCATCTCGCTCGGCGCCGGCGGCGTGCTTTTCTGCGCCTTGCTGCTGCGCGGGCAGCGCATCCGGCTCACCCCGCACAGGCTGCGCTACTTCTTCGTCACCGCAGCAGTGTCCTACGCCTTCCCCAATCTCTTGATGTTCTCGGCCATTCCGCATCTCGGCGCCGGCTACACCGGCATCATGTTCACGCTATCGCCGGTCATCACGCTGGTGTTTTCGATCCTGCTCGGCGTTCGCCGTCCCAACCTGCTTGGTGTCATCGGTATTGCCGTCGGCTTCGTCGGTGCCGTCTTGGTGGCGATGACGCGCGGCGAGGCCGGACAGCCGGCCGAATTTTTCTGGGTAGCGATAGGACTGCTCATCCCGGTCAGCCTTGCCGCCGGCAACATCTACCGCACCGTCGACTGGCCCGAAGGGACCGGGCCGATCGAGCTTGCCGTCGGCAGCCATCTGGCAGCGGCTGCGCTGCTTTTGGGCGGTATCCTCACGCTGCAAGGCGGGGGTTCGCTCGCCCTGCTCGGCGGCGTGCCGCTGGTGGTCGTCGGGCAGGTCGCGTCAGCCGCGGCGATGTTCGCCTTCTTCTTCCGGCTGCAGGCGGTCGGCGGCCCGGTCTATCTCAGTCAGATCGGCTATGTCGCGGCTGCGGTCGGGTTGTTTGCCGGCACGATCTTTTTGGGCGAGCACTATCAATTGCTGACCTGGGCGGGTGCCGTCATCATCACCGCCGGCGTCTTCATCACCACCAAAGCGCAAAGCCAGGTCACCACAGACGCGCAGAGCCAGACGGGTGAGAAGGTGGCGGCGTGAGAAAGTTCAGGCGGATGCCTTTTCCGCCAGCACCATGTAGTTGACGTCCATGTCCTTCGACCGCTGCCAGCGGTCGGCGAGCGGATTGTAGGCGACGCCGGTGCGGTCGATGATGGTCAGGCCGGCGCCGGCAAGCGCCTTTTCCAGCTCGTCCGGTCGCACCAGCTTGCCGAACTGGTGGGTGCCGCGCGGCAACCAGCGCAGCACATATTCGGCGCCGATAATGGCCAAGCCTAGCGCCTTCAGCGTGCGGTTGATGGTGGCGACGAACATGATACCGCCGGGCTTGACCATCTCGCCGCATTTGGCGACGAACAGGTCGATGTCGGCGACATGCTCGACCACTTCCATATTGAGGATGACGTCGAATTTCTCGCCGGCGTCGGCCAGATCCTCCGCCGTCGTGGCACGGTAATCCACTGTCACGCCGACCTCCGCCGCATGCAGCTTGGCCACTTCGATGTTGGTGGCGGATGCGTCGGCGCCGACCACCTCGGCGCCAAGCCGCGCCATCGGCTCGCACAACAGCCCGCCGCCGCAGCCGATGTCGAGGAAGCGCAGGCCTTCGAACGGCCGCGCCGCACGCGGGTCGCGGCCGAAGCGCGTCGCCACCTGGTCGCGTATATAGGCAAGCCGGATGGGATTGAACTTGTGCAGCGGACGGAATTTGCCGTTCGGATTCCACCATTCGGCGGCAAGGGCGGAAAAGCGCTCCACTTCTCCGGCATCGATCGTCGACCGTCGGGGTTCTGGCATGGCGTGTCTCCCGCAGACTCAAAAGTTCAGAGCGCGATCGGGTGCAAAACCGGATAAGACTTTTGCTGATCGCGCTCTGGTGCGCTAGGAAGTCGGTCGCGAGGCAGCGAATGTCAAGGCAGCAATTTCGCCTGTCGACAGGCCAGTGCTCATGATGCCAGGCGACGCTGACTGCGATCTGTCAGCATATGTCAGCTTGATATGCCTCACGTCGCCCAAGTAGGCAAACGGCGGCATGCCTTGCGAAACCCTAAGCATTTGGCTAAGGAGGCCGCGAATTCAGCGACCGGCCCGGCCGGAACGCTCCCTTTCCGCTTTTCGGCCGTCGGCCCGGCATCCAGTCAAAGGCATTTCGCTTCCATGGCGCGCATCGTGATGAAATTCGGCGGAACCTCCGTCGCCGACATCGCCCGCATCCGCAATGTGGCGCGTCATGTCAAACGCGAGGTCGATGCCGGCCATGAGGTCGCGGTGGTCGTCTCGGCGATGTCCGGCAAGACCAACGAGCTCGTGCAATGGACGCGCGAAGCCTCACCTATGCACGATGCACGCGAATATGACGCCGTCGTCGCCTCCGGCGAGCAGGTGACTGCCGGCCTGCTGGCGATCGCGCTGCAGAACATCGGCGTCCATGCCCGTTCCTGGCAAGGCTGGCAGATTCCGATCAAGACCGACAATGCACATGGCGCGGCGCGCATTCTCGACATCGACGGCGCGTTCCTGATCAAGCGCTTCGGCGAGGGCCAGGTGGCGGTGGTCGCCGGTTTCCAGGGCATCGGGCCGGACAACCGCATCGCAACGCTCGGCCGTGGCGGCTCCGACACCAGCGCGGTCGCCATCGCGGCGGCGGTCAAGGCCGACCGCTGCGACATCTATACCGATGTCGACGGGGTCTACACCACCGATCCGCGCATCGAACCGAAGGCGCGGCGGCTGGCCAAGATTTCCTTCGAGGAAATGCTTGAAATGGCCTCGCTCGGCGCCAAGGTCCTGCAGGTACGCTCGGTCGAGCTTGCCATGGTGCACAGGGTGCGTACTTTCGTGCGGTCGTCCTTCGACGATCCCGACGCGCCCGGAATGGGGGATTTGCTCAATCCGCCCGGAACGCTTATTTGCGACGAGGAAGAGATCGTGGAACAGCAGGTCGTCACCGGAATTGCCTACGCCAAGGACGAAGCGCAGATTTCGTTGCGCCGTGTCGGCGACCGGCCGGGCGTCGCCGCCGGCATTTTCGGACCGCTGGCCGAAGCCAACATCAATGTCGACATGATCGTCCAGAACATTTCCGAGGACGGCAAGTTCACCGACATGACCTTCACTGTGCCGTCCGGCGATGTCGACAAGGCGCTTGCCGTGCTCGAGCGGCTGAAGGCCACGATCGGCTACGACGTGGTGCAATCGGAAGCCGGCATGTCGAAGGTCTCGGTCATCGGCATCGGCATGCGGAGCCATGCGGGCGTCGCCGCCACCGCCTTCAGGGCGCTGGCCGACAAATCGATCAACATTCGTGCGATCACGACCTCCGAAATCAAGATTTCGATCCTGATCGACGGTCCCTACACCGAACTTGCGGTTCGTACTTTGCATTCCGTCTACGGTCTGGATAAGCAGTAGCAGACTGCATCGGCCCGAAGATCGGAGTCGATTCTCGGAAAGCACGATGCAGCAGATCGAAAGTCTTAGAGCGTCCTTTGTCCGTCCAATTGGATGCATGGCGCTCTAATTGAGTTGTTGCGTGAGCGCCGGTCGCGGGAGAAACTGCGGCGGGCAGAATGTCCATTGGAGAACAAGCCGCGATGCGTGATACGGCCGGCGGCCCGCGCGTTTTGCTGAAACGGCTCCGCGAGCTCATGCAGGAGCCGCTGGAGCCGCAGGAGCGGCTCGACCGTATCGTGCGCGACATCGCCTCCAACATGGTCGCCGAAGTGTGCTCGCTCTATGTGCTGCGCGCCGATTCGGTGCTCGAACTCTATGCCACCGAGGGCCTGAACCCGAAAGCCGTCCATTTGGCGCAACTCAGGCTGGGGGAAGGCCTCGTCGGCACGATCGCGGCCTCAGCACGGCCGCTCAATCTCTCCAACGCGCAGGAACACCCGGCCTTCGCCTATCTGCCGGAGACAGGGGAAGAGATCTACAATTCCTTCCTCGGCGTGCCTGTGCTCAGGGCAGGGCGCACGCTCGGTGTTCTGGTCGTCCAGAACAAGACCATGCGCCACTATCGCGACGACGAGGTCGAGGCGCTGGAAACGACGGCGATGGTGATCGCCGAGATGATCGCCACCGGCGACCTTGCGCGGCTGACCCGGCCGGGGCTCGAACTCGACTTGCGCCGCCCGGTGAGCTTTACCGGCCTGTCCTTCAACGAGGGCGTCGGGCTCGGCCATGTCGTGCTGCACGAGCCGCGCATCGTCGTCACAAATCTGTTCAACGAGGACAGCGAGGAGGAGATCAAGCGGCTCGATGCATCCCTCGGTTCGCTCAGGCTCTCCATCGACGACATGCTGGAACGCCGCGAAGTCGCCTTCGAGGGCGAGCATCGCCAGGTGCTCGAAGCCTATCGCATGTTCGCCAACGACAGCGGCTGGGTGCGCCGGCTGGAAGAGGCGGTCCGCAACGGCCTGACGGCAGAAGCGGCGGTGGAAAAAGTGCAGAGCGACATGCGTGCCCGCATGCTGCATATGACCGATCCGTATCTGCGCGAGCGGATGAGCGATTTCGACGATCTCGCCAACCGGTTGCTGCGCCAGTTGATGGGGCGCGGGCCGGACGATGTCGCGGCCTCGCTGCCGAAGGACGCCATCATCGTCGCCCGCTCGATGGGCGCCGCCGAACTGCTCGATTATCCCAGAGACAAGCTGCGCGGCGTGGTGCTGGAGGACGGCGCGGCGACCAGCCATGTCGTCATCGTGGCGCGGGCCATGGGCATACCGGTCGCAGGCCAGATGAAGGGCGCCGTTTCCATGGCGGAAAACGGCGACGCCATCATCGTCGACGGCGAAGAAGGCGCGATCCATTTGCGCCCCCAGCCCGACCTCGAAGCCGCCTATGCCGAAAAGGTCCGCTTCCGGGCGCGGCGGCAGGAGGTCTACCGCGAACTGCGCAAGAAGCCCTCGGTGACCAAGGACGGTGTCCAGGTCGACCTTTTGATGAACGCAGGCCTGGCCGTCGATCTGCCGCAGCTTGCCGAGGCGGGCGCCGCCGGCATCGGCCTGTTCCGCACCGAGCTGCAGTTCATGGTCGCCTCGACCTTCCCGCGTGCGGAAGCCCAGGAACGGCTCTACCGTGACGTGCTCGACGCGGCGCGCGGCAAGCCGGTGACCTTCCGCACCATCGATATCGGCGGCGACAAGGTGCTGCCCTACTTCAAGGACACGATCCAGGAAGAGAACCCGGCGCTCGGCTGGCGCGCCATCCGCTTGACGCTCGACCGGCCGGGCCTGCTGCGCACCCAGATCCGCGCGCTTCTGAAGGCGTGCGGCGGGCGTGAACTGAAGCTTATGCTGCCGATGGTGACGGAACTCGGCGAGATCGCGCAGGCGCGCGAAATCATCGATCGCGAGGTGCGCCATCTGTCGCGTTTTGCCCATCATTTGCCGACCAGCCTGAAGCTCGGGGCCATGCTGGAAGTGCCATCGCTGCTGTTCCAGCTCGATGAGCTGATGAAGGCCGTCGATTTCGTCTCGGTCGGCTCGAACGATCTGTTCCAGTTCGTCATGGCGGTCGATCGCGGCAACACGCAGCTCTCCGACCGTTTCGACACGCTGTCGACGCCGTTCCTGCGCGTTCTGAAGAAGGTCGCCGACGCCGGGGTGCGCAATAACACCCCGGTGACCTTGTGCGGCGAGCTGGCCGGCAAGCCGATCTCGGCGATGGCGCTGATTGGCCTTGGCTACCGGTCGATCTCGATGTCGCCGGCCTCGATCGGTCCGGTCAAGGCGATGCTGACGGAACTGCCGCTGGCCGAGCTGCAAGCATTTTTCGATGACAATCTGATGGCGCCGTCCCAGGGATTGCCGATGCGGGCGCTGCTGCAAGCCTTTGCCGACGACCGCTCCATTCCGTTGTAGTACCCCACCATGATCAACCTGCCCCGCGACCGTATGGATCAAGTCGTCAAGCGTTTCGACATGCTCGAAGCGCAGATGTCGGCTGGGCCGGCGGCGGACGCCTATGTCAAGATGGCTTCGGAATATGCCGACATCCAGGAGATGGTGGCAAAGATCAGGGCGCTGCGAACCGCCGAGCGTGAACAGGCCGACCTGGAGGCGATGCTCGCCGACAAAAGCACCGATGCCGAAATGCGGGCATTGGCCGAGGCCGACCTGCCCGAGGTCAGGGAACGCATCGAAGCGCTGCAGAAGGACATCCAGATCCTGCTTCTGCCCAAGGATGCCGCCGACGACAAGAACGCCATCCTCGAAATCCGCGCCGGCACCGGCGGCGATGAGGCGGCGCTCTTTGCCGGCGACCTGTTTCGCATGTACGAACGCTACGCTGCGGCACGCGGCTGGCGTTTCGAGACGGCGTCGGCAAGCGAGGGCGAGGTCGGCGGCTACAAGGAAATCATCGCCACCATTTCAGGCAAGGGGGTCTTTGCCCATCTGAAATTCGAGTCCGGCGTGCACCGCGTGCAGCGCGTGCCGACGACCGAGGCCGGCGGGCGCATCCACACCTCGGCGGCGACGGTTGCCGTGCTGCCCGAAGCGGAAGAGGTCGACATCGACATCAGGGCCGAAGACATCCGCATCGACACGATGCGCGCCTCGGGTTCGGGCGGCCAGCACGTCAATACTACCGATTCGGCGGTGCGCATCACCCATCTGCCGACCGGCATCATGGTGGTGCAGGCGGAGAAGTCGCAGCACCAGAACCGGGCGAAAGCCATGCAGATCCTGCGCGCCAGGCTTTATGACCTCGAGCGCGGCAAGGCTGACGAGGAACGCTCCGAATCGCGCAAGTCGCAGGTCGGTTCGGGCGATCGCTCGGAGCGCATCCGCACCTATAATTTCCCGCAGGGCCGCGTCACCGACCATCGCATCAATCTGACGCTCTACAAGCTCGACCGGGTAATGATGGGCGAACTCGACGAGATCATCGACGCGCTGATGGCCGATCACCAGTCGAAGCTGCTCGCCGATATCGGCGTCGATGGCTGACAACCTGGCAGGTACACTCGGGCTGCCCGGTACGCTCGGGTCGCTGCTGAAAGCGGCGCGGGCACGCCTTGCCGCTGCCGCAGTCGCCGATCCGGCGCTGGATGCCAGGCTGATCGTCGAACATCTTTCCGGCACCACCCGCACACAAGCCATCGCCGATCCCGAATGCAGGGTCGATGCCGGTGCGCTTGCCGCGATCGATGCAGCCTTGAGACGGCGCATCGCCGGCGAGCCGGTGCATCGCATCCTCGGCCATCGCGAATTCTACGGCTTGCGCCTGTCGCTTTCAGCGGAAACGCTGGAGCCGCGACCAGATACCGAAACGCTGGTCGAAGCGGTGCTGCCCTTCGTGAAGACGACGGCAGAACGGCAAGGCGAATGCCGCATCCTCGATCTCGGCACCGGCACCGGCGCTATCGCATTGGCGCTGCTCAGCGCCGTTCCGGCGACGGTCGCTACTGGGGTCGACATTTCGCAAGAGGCGCTGGCCACCGCCATGCGCAATGCAAGGGAATTGGGGTTGGCCAGCCGGTTCCAGGTGCTCAAATCCGACTGGTTCGAAAAAGTTTTTGGCCGATACCATGTAATTGCCGCCAATCCTCCCTATATAGCTTCCATAGACATTGAAAATCTGCAGGACGAAGTCCGCGATTTCGATCCACACCAAGCCCTCGATGGCGGCGTGGACGGTCTTAGTCCCTACAGGATCATTGCCGCCGAGGCGGCAGGTTTTTTGGAAGCCGAGGGCAGGATTGTGGTCGAGATCGGCCACACGCAACGCCAAGAGGTCACGGACATATTCTCCGCAGCCGACTACGGTTCGGCCGGGGTTTTTCGCGATCTTGGCGGAAACGACAGGGTTCTGATCTTTGAACTGACAAAGCCGTGATGCAGTGCGAAAAAACGCTTGGCAATGCCGGGGAATGCGGCTAGGGTCGCCTTAACCGGATGAGACGAAGCAGGCAGTGCTCTTAGCGATTCGGTTTCCTTGGAAATAGCTGCCTTCTTGCGCAAACGACGCCCAAGCTTCGTGCGGGAATCGTCCGACAAGTGATGTAACCGGAACAGGATGACACGTGGCGCCAACGCAATCGATGCGGGCGAACGCCGGTGAAGAGACGAAACGGCTGGCTGCATGAGCGCCTCCGTTCGTGAAGAGTTTTCGAAAATTTCAAAATGAAGAGAGTCGAATGAGGCCACAACAGCAGAACAGGCGCATGCGCGGTCGCAACAACAGCGGCGGCGGTGGTAACAACAACAATAATAACAACAACCGCAAGGGCCCAAATCCCCTGACGCGCAACTACGAGAGCAACGGTCCGGACGTGAAGATCCGCGGATCGGCTCAGCAGATCGCCGAAAAATACGCAACCCTTGCCCGTGACGCGCAAAGCTCCGGCGACCGGGTGATGGCGGAAAACTATCTCCAGCACGCCGAGCACTACAATCGCATCATCGCTGCCGCGCAGGCGCAGATACCGATCCAGAGCGCTCAGCAGAATCGCGACGATTTCGACGATGACGGCGACGAAGATCGCGACGAGTTCGACAATGCCGGCAACAGCAACGTCGGTGAGACGGCGGCTCCGGTGGTCAACCACGGTGCCGGCCCGCAGCCGGTTATCGACGGCACGCCGGCCGAGTTGGCGTTCAACCAGGAAAACGGCCGTGACAATCGCGACAACGGTGGGCGCGACAACGGTGGACGCGACAACAATGGCGGCCGCCATCGTGACCGTCGCCCCAATGGCGGCTACGGCCAGAACGGCCAGCGCGGCGAATATGGTGCGCGCGGCGAGCAGGGCGGACAGCGCAGCGATCAGAACCGGCGCAACGAGACACCGGTACAGAACGAAACGCCCGTACAGGCGCAAGCTGTGTCTCCGGTTGAGCCTGCTTCTGTGGCCGAACCCGCGCCGCAGCTCGAAAACTTTTCGCCGGCGGCTCTCGCTGCCCAGGCCGAGATGAACGAAGCAGCCGCCGAAAGCGGCGCTGCCCGCCGCCCCAGGCGTCCGCGCCGTCCGCGCGTCACTGCCGACAAGGTGGATGGCGGCAACGACAATGCTGGCGCCGATAATGGGAATGCAGCTCCAGCGGAAGACGCCGGTGGCGAGCCCGCCATCATCGACGTCAACAACTGATCGAGCAAGTTTTCAGACATTCTTGGACGGCGGAGAGAAATCTCCGCCGTTTTTGTTCGTGCGCCTGTGGAATATTATGCGTTCGCCATTATCGGACGTCTTGAGGGGCCGTGACTTGCGCACCATATCTCGCGTGAACAGGACCCGGCTCGAACGGGCGGGTCCGTCACCGCAATCTGATCCGGTGCCGCAAAGCGGGCCGGTGACGGAAGGAGACAGATATGAATCTTGAAAAATACTCCGAGCGCGTGCGCGGCTTCATCCAGTCTGCGCAGACCATGGCGCTCTCGCGCAACCACCAGCAGTTCACCCCCGAACATATATTGAAGGTGCTCGTCGACGACGACGAGGGCTTGGCCGCGTCGTTGATCGAGCGCGCCGGCGGCAGCGTTCGCGACGCCAAGCTTGGCGTCGAGACGGCACTTGAGGCAATGCCCAAGGTGGAAGGCGGCAACGGCCAGCTTTATCTGGCGCAGCCGCTGGCCAAAGTGTTTTCGACCGCCGAGGAACTGGCCAAGAAGGCCGGCGACAGCTTCGTCACGGTCGAGCGGCTGCTGACGGCGCTGGCGGTCGAGAAATCCGCCAAGACCGCCGATATCCTGACAAAGGCCGGCGTGACCCCACAGGCGCTGAACCAGGTGATCAACGACGTCCGCAAGGGCCGCACCGCCGACTCGGCGAGCGCCGAGCAGGGCTATGATGCGCTGAAGAAGTACGCGCGCGACCTCACCGCCGACGGCCGCGCTGGCG
Organism: Mesorhizobium sp.; assembly: GCF_004962925.1. Classification (GTDB taxonomy): domain Bacteria; phylum Pseudomonadota; class Alphaproteobacteria; order Rhizobiales; family Rhizobiaceae; genus Mesorhizobium. The sequence goes on from NZ_SUEO01000012.1 coordinate 23,352, forward strand.
AGATCCGCCGCACCATCCAGGTGCTGTCGCGCCGCACCAAGAACAATCCGGTGCTGATCGGTGAACCCGGCGTCGGCAAGACGGCGATCGCCGAAGGGCTGGCGTTGCGCATCGTCAATGGCGACGTGCCGGAATCGCTCAAGGACAAGCAGTTGATGGCGCTCGACATGGGCTCGCTGATCGCCGGTGCCAAATATCGCGGCGAATTCGAAGAGCGTCTGAAGGCGGTGCTTTCGGAAGTTACCGCTGCCGCTGGCGGCATCATCCTGTTCATCGACGAGATGCACACGCTGGTCGGCGCCGGCAAGGCGGATGGCGCCATGGATGCGTCGAACCTGTTGAAGCCGGCGCTGGCACGCGGCGAACTGCACTGCGTTGGCGCGACGACGCTCGATGAGTACCGCAAGCATGTCGAGAAGGACGCGGCTCTTGCCCGCCGCTTCCAGCCGGTCTTCGTCAATGAGCCGACTGTCGAAGACACCGTCTCGATCCTGCGCGGCCTGAAGGAAAAATATGAGCAGCACCACAAGGTGCGCATCTCGGATTCGGCGCTGGTCGCGGCAGCGTCGCTGTCCAACCGCTATATCGCCGACCGGTTCCTGCCGGATAAGGCGATCGACCTTGTCGACGAGGCCGCGTCGCGGCTACGGATGCAGGTCGATTCGAAGCCCGAAGCGCTGGACGAGATCGACCGCCGTATCATGCAGCTGAAGATCGAGCGTGAGGCGCTGAAAGTCGAGAAGGACGACGCGTCGAAGGACCGGCTCGCCCGCCTCGAAAAGGATCTTTCCGCTCTGGAGGAAGAATCGACCGAACTGACCTCGAAGTGGCAGGCCGAGAAGCAGAAGCTCGGGCTCGCCGCTGACCTGAAGAAGCAGCTCGACGAGGCGCGCAACGAACTCGCCATCGCCCAGCGCAAGGGTGAATACCAGCGCGCCGGCGAGCTGGCCTATGGCAAGATCCCGGAACTCGAGAAGAAGCTGACGCAGGCCGAGGCGCAAGACGGCAAGGTCGGTATGGTCGAGGAAGTGGTCACCCCCGATCACGTCGCCCATATCGTGTCGCGCTGGACCGGCATTCCGGTCGACAAGATGCTGCAAGGCGAGCGTGACAAGCTGTTGCGCATGGAAGACGAGATCGGCAAACGTGTCGTCGGCCAGGGCGAAGCGGTGCAGGCCGTGTCGAAAGCCGTTCGCCGTGCTCGCGCCGGCCTGCAGGACCCGAACCGGCCGATCGGCTCGTTCATGTTCCTCGGACCGACGGGCGTCGGCAAGACCGAGTTGACCAAGGCGCTCGCCAGCTTCCTGTTCGACGACGAGAGCGCCATGGTGCGCATCGACATGTCGGAATTCATGGAGAAGCACTCGGTCGCCCGGCTGATCGGCGCGCCTCCCGGCTATGTCGGCTATGAGGAAGGCGGCGCGCTGACCGAAGCGGTGCGGCGCCGGCCCTACCAGGTCGTGCTGTTCGACGAGATTGAGAAGGCGCATCCCGACGTGTTCAACGTGCTGTTGCAGGTGCTCGATGACGGCCGGCTAACCGACGGGCAGGGCCGCACGGTCGATTTCCGCAACACGCTGATCATCATGACGTCGAACCTCGGCGCCGAATATCTGGTCAATCTCGGCGAGAACCAGGACGTCGATGTCGTACGCGACGAGGTGATGAGCGTCGTGAGGGCGTCGTTCCGGCCGGAGTTCCTCAACCGCGTCGACGAGGTGATCCTGTTCCACCGGCTGCGCCGGCAGGATATGGGCCGCATCGTCGAGATCCAGCTCAAGCGGCTGGAAAACCTGCTCGTCGATCGCAAGATCACGCTTTCGCTCGACCAGGAAGCGGTCGACTGGCTGGCGGCCAAAGGCTATGACCCGGCCTATGGCGCGCGGCCGTTGAAGCGAGTGATGCAGAAGGAACTGCAGGACCCGCTGGCGGAAAAGATCCTGCTCGGCGACATTCTCGACGGTTCGACTGTCAAGGTCACCGCCGGTTCCGACCGGTTGAACTTCCGGTCGAAGCCGGCGGTGGTGGCGACCGAGGCGGCGGCCTGACTTCAACTCGGCTTGCATAAAATGGCGGGGCGCAGATGACGCTGGATGACTACAACAGCTTCTGCGCCTCGTTGCCGTCGACAACCCATGTCGTCCAGTGGGGCGGCGCCCATGTCTGGAAGGTCGGAGCCAAGGTCTTCGCGATCGGCGGTTGGAGCGAGGGGAAGGAGCCGTTCGTCACCTTCAAATGCTCCGACATCGCCTATGACATCTTGAAGGAACAGCCGGGCCTTCGGCCCGCGCCCTATCTTGCGTCACGCGGAATGAAATGGATCCAGCGCCAGACAGGCCAAAGCATGGACGATGACGCGCTGAAGGACTATCTGCGTGAAAGCCATCGCCTTGTCGTTCTCAAGCTGACGAAACAGGCACGCAAGGAATTGGGGTTCGCCGCCAGCTAGTGTTCTTACTCCAGACCGCCAGAAATCCGCCATCTTCATGCCCGGTTCATGTTGGAACCTTATGGTCGCTAACTGATTTGCTGGCGAAGGGGTTGGTCTGTCGCATCGGCCCGAAAATCGAATTCGATTTTCGGAAAGCGCGATGCGGAGATTTAGAGTGTTAGAGCGTGTTTTGCGCGCCCGGAAGGACGCGCGGCGCTCCAAAGAGACAATGCCGGGCGGCGGCAATTACGGACCGGAGTTTTGGCCATCATGTTTCGCACGATCTTCACCCTTTCGGCGCTTGCCATTGGGCTGCTGGCGCCGAGTGCGATGGCCTCGCCCATGGCGGATACCGCGCCGCGACCTGCCCGTGCCGATGCCGGCGGTGTGCTGGTCGCCCAGAACGGTGATTTCGACGTCTATTACGACGCCAGGGGAAACCGCGTCATCGTCGATGCGGAAACCGGCAAGGTCCTCGCCATCCAACCGCCGCAGACCAGGTTCGATCGCCGTGCGCTGCGCCAAGAGCGCTTGCGCAATCTCGGACCGGTCGAGGACGACCGCTATTATCTCGACGACCCGGAAGACACGGCGCGCTTGCGCCGCAGGCAATCGGAAGAGGAAGGCCTGATCGTCGTACCGCCGGTCGACGAAGTCGTACCGCCGGCCGACGAATACGATCCCTACAGCGACAATTCGGTGGAAGCTTTTCCCGAAGCCCCGCGGGATGACGGCGGCTATGGCAATAATTATCCGGAGGCGCCGCAGCCGGCAAAGCCGCGCACCGTCGAGCGCCAGCCGCTCAACGAGGCTTCGATCGAGCCAGTCGAGCCGACGGCGCCGGGCGACCAGGCGGCACTGCCGCCAAAGATCGGCGGCAAAACGGTTGTCGACCCCTCGCTCTCGCTCGGTGCACGCCAGGATGTTGCTGCGTTGCAAGTGCTGCTCGACCGCGCCGGCGCTTCGCCCGGCGTCGTCGACGGGCGCTTCGGCTCGAATGTCGACAAGGCGCTCGCCGCCTACAACGAGATCACCGGCAGCAATCTGAGGTCCACCGATGTGGTCGGCATCCAGGCGGCCCTTGAGCAATCCGGCGGCGATGCCTTCGCCTCCTATAACATCACGCCCGAAGATGCGGCCGGCCCCTATGTCGCCTCGGTGCCGGACGACTACAGCCAGAAGGCGCAGCTCGACCGGCTGAGCTACATCTCCGTCACCGAAGCGCTGGCCGAGCGGTTCCACATGGACGAGAACTATCTGAAGGCGCTCAATCCGGAAGCCAATTTCAACCGTCCAGGCACGATCATCAAGGTCGTCAATTTCGGCAGACTGGTGGCGAAGCCGGTGGCAAGCATCATCGCCGACAAGGGCAAGAAGCAGGTCCGCGCCTATGACGCGTCGGGCAAGCTAATCGCGGCCTATCCAGCCACCATCGGCTCGGCGGACACGCCGTCACCCACCGGCACGCATGCGGTGTCGCGGGTCGCGTTAGATCCGAACTACACCTACAATCCCAACATCAATTTCAAGCAGGGCGAAAACGACAAGATCCTGACCATTCCGCCGGGCCCGAACGGCCCCGTCGGCTCGGTCTGGATCGCGCTGGACAAGCCGACCTACGGCATTCATGGCACACCCGACCCCTCCAAGATCGGCAAGACCGAAAGCCATGGCTGCGTGCGGCTGACCAATTGGGACGCGCGCGAACTGGCAAAAATCGTCTCGCCGGGCGTCACGGTGGAATTCATCGACTGAGCGCCATCGGCAAGGAGCCGTGGTCGATGCCATAAAGGTCCCGATCCTGTTCTGGTTTCAACGACAGCAACCCTCTGGCCGGTTGTTGCCGGCGTATCGGAGGTCTAAGCAGGCTGCATGAAGTCTCCAAGCGAAGCCGCTGCCATCTCCCTGACCGGCTCTCTTCCAGCCGATTCATTTTGCCCGCAATCGCGGCGGCATTTCGTGCTGATCGCGGCGATCCTGGCTTCCGCGCTCGGCTTCATCGACGGTTCGATCCTGGCCATCGCCACGCCGGCGATCCGCGTCGATCTTGGCGCCAGTTTCGCCGAGGCACAGTGGATTTCAAACTCCTATGCGCTGACGCTTTCGGCCCTCATCCTTGTCGGCGGCGCCGCCGGCGACCGATTTGGATTGCGGCATGCTTTCGTGGCAGGCATCGCGCTGTTCATTGCCGCCTCGCTTGCCTGCGCGGTGGCGCCGAACCCGCCAGTGCTCATTGCGTTTCGCGCCATTCAGGGCATCGGTGCTGCCATCATGGTGCCTGGCAGCCTCGCCATTATCGCAAAGGCCTATCCGAAGAAGGAGCGCGGCAGGGCGATCGGCATCTGGGCGGCGGCCTCGGCGCTGACGACGGCGCTTGGCCCGGTGCTGGGCGGCGTTGTCTTGTCGGCCTTCGGCGACGGCATCTGGCGAGCGATCTTCGCGATCAATCTGCCGCTTGGTCTTCTCTCGATCTACCTTCTGCTTACCAAGGTCCCGGCCGATGCACCGACGGAAAAGCGCAGCCTCGATCTCGGCGGCGCTGCGCTCGCCACATTGGCGTTCGGGGCGCTTGCCTACGGCTTGACCTCGATGAGCGCAGAGGGTGAGGGGCAAATGTCCGGCCCGAGCATTGCCGTCGGCGCGGTGCTGCTCATCGTGTTCATCGTCTTCGAGCGCCGGCAGCACGAACCGATGATCGATCTCTCGCTGTTTCGGGTCGGCGCCTTCGCCGGCGCCAATGTGGCGACCTTCTTCCTTTATTTCGCGCTGTCGGCCAATCTGTTCTACCTGCCGATGCTGCTGATCGCCGGATGGGGGCTGAGCGCGGCTGAGGTCGGCTTCATCTTCCTGCCGCTGTCGGCCTTGATCGCGCTGTTGTCTGGACCGATCGGCCAGTGGTCCGACCGGATCGGTCCGCGTTTTCCGATCGCCACCGGCAGTCTCGTCGTTGCTGTCGCCTTTGCCGGACTTGCCTGGCTGGCCTATGCGGGCATCCACAATTTCTGGTGGGGAGTGTTTCCGCTGATGGCGCTGATGGGGCTCGGCATGGCGCTGGTCGTGTCGCCGCTGTCGACGGCGATCATGACGGCGGTCGAGGACAAGGCTACGGGGGCTGCGTCGGGAATCAACAATGCCGTCTCGCGCATTGGCGGGCTTATCGCGGTGGCGGCGATGGGATCGCTGGCGGCCTGGGTCTATGCGGCCGCGCTGAACGCCGGTGCCGCATCCGCCATTCCGGGTTTCGGCGAACCGGCGCCGGCGGGCCTGGCGCCGGATCTCGATGCAGCAAGGCTTTCCGCC
>NZ_SUEO01000012.1:29092-31592 GCF_004962925.1 Mesorhizobium sp.
TGGGCTCCTCAGCTCTGCGGATTCTCAGATCCACGCGACCACGGCCGTCGCCTTGGTGACCGCGTTGCTTTGCCTGCTGTCGGCGGTCGTGGCGTGGACGACCGTTTCCGGCGAGCGACTGCCGTGGTCGCGTGGATCTGAGAATCCGCAGAGCTGAGGAGCCCAGAAAGGCTCTAACGCATGTCGCCCAAAAGTGCGCAGCGGTTTTGGGACGACGACATGCATGAAAACAAGAGCTTAAAGCGTGTCGCGTGAATCTGTTCAAACGCGACGCGCTTTAAGGTCCGGCTCAGCCTTCGATCTTGGCGCTCGCGACTTTCAGCGAATCACTGTCTTCCTGCTTGAGCAGATCATCGATGCGCTCGCGCTCGCGCTTGAAGGCGACGAGGTCGTCGCCCTTCAGCACCTTGCCGACCGGCAGGCGGACTCGCATCGAGTCGACCTTGGTGCCGTTGACGATCAGCTCGTAATGAAGATGCGGACCGGTGGAGAGGCCGGTTGAGCCGAGATAGCCGATAACCTGGCCCTGGCGAACGCGAACACCCGGCTCAATGCCCTTGGCAAAGGCGCTCTGGTGATTGTAGGACGTCTCGTAGCCATTGGCGTGGCGGATGATGATCTGCTTGCCATAGCCACCGGCCCAGCCGGCCTTTTCGACGACGCCGTTGCCGGCGGCAATGATCGGCGATCCGACCGGAGCTGCCCAGTCGGTTCCGGTGTGCATCTTCACATATCCCAAAATGGGGTGACGCCTGGCACCGAAACCAGAGGTAAACCTGCCATTGGGCAGCGGATTGCGCAGCAGGAATTGCTTAGCGCTGCGGCCGTTCTCGTCGAAATAGTCGGTGCTGCCGTCCTGCATTTGGAACCGGTAGAAGTTGCGAGTCGCGCCGCCGAAGACCGCCGAGACGAAGAGGAGCTCGGAGTCGTCGGATGCCTGGTCGTCGCCGTCCGGCTGCGAGAACAGCACCTCGATGCGGTCCGACGAATTGAGCCGTGACTGGAAATCGACACCGGACGCAAGGAGCTTGATCAACTGCTTGGTCATCGCCTTGGACATGCCGTAGGAATAGGCGGCGCGGTAGATACCGTCATAGACATTCGGCAGATTGCCGCGCACCACCACTGGCGGCGAATCGTCGAATGCGGTCAGCAATTCGGGATTGGGCTCCGGCTCCTGCGCCGGCACATATTGGCCGTGATCGTCGAGCGCGATGGTGACGATATGCTGGGTCCTGTCGTAGATGCCGGTGCGGACGATTTTGGCGGCGTCGCCACGGATCTCAAGCCCGACGCGCAGCACGGTTCCGGCCTTGAGCGCTGTCGCATTCAGCAATTTGGCGATCGCCTCTGCCATGCCGGTGGCGTCTTCGCCCGTATAGCCCGAATCGGCGAAGGTCTCGACTATGTCGCGGTCTCTGGTGAAGGGGATGATTTCCTCGGCGAAGGCCGGCGCCTGATCGTCGGGGGCAGCGCGCAGCGACACCGAGACGTTTTCCGGGACGATCTTGACGTCGTAGGAGCCGGCCATGCTCTCGGCGAACGCATCGCCGAATCGCTGCGGGTCGACATAATGCAGCGACGCGACCTGCACGGCGCCGTCGCTCAGACCCGTGCCGGCCTCGCGCACCACCTTTTCCACCTCGTCGGCGGACAAGTCACTCTTTTCGTCGAAGGCCGCCGTCTCGATCGGGAAATCGACCGTCTTCAGGCTCATCTCGCTTTCGACCTTGGCGCCATAGATCTGGCCGGCGGCGGCGGTCGCCGGCTGACCGGCATTGCCGTCGCGGTCGTCGCCAAACACCTGCATCGGGTCGAAAGGCGGATAGGCACGGGGGGTCGTGTGCGCGGCGGCAAGCGCCATCTTGATCTGCACGAAAGGCATGGTGTGGATGACATCGCGGTCGCCGACCTTGGTCACCATCGACACTTCCATGCGCCGGCGGTCCTTGGCCTTGGCGATCTGGCGCGGCGCCACCAGCCTGGTGGTCTTGGCGACCTCGCCGGAATCGTCGCCTCTTGCAAGGCTGATCAGTTCGGCGATCTCGGGTGGCGTTGCCAATTGCTGACGGCCGTCAAGGGCCGCGAACAGCGCCACGCCCATCAGCACGCTCGACGTTACGCCGGTCAGAAACGTGCCCGACAGCCAGCGTGCCGAAACCTCGCGCCGGTCGGGCGGGCCACTGCGACCGTCCGCAATCAGCGGCGGCTCGTTGCCGAGTTCGGCTATGACAGTTTCCGTATCTGGCATCCAGAAAGGCTGCTTCTTCCCCGGGCGGGACGGCTTGTCGCTTTTGTTGTGGCCATGACATTTGCCTGTCACGGCGGGCGAAGTCAACGAAGCGCCTGGCCTCGGCCGAAATCCCCAACACACTTCTCTCTTAGTGGCTCTCTTTACAGTCTCTTATAAGCGGCGGCGCGCCGGTGGTGCGTACGCCTGCTTTGTTGGCCTTGGTGTCAAACCGTAATGCGGCGGCAATAGGGCTCCGGCATGGTGGTC
>NZ_SUEO01000012.1:34092-44022 GCF_004962925.1 Mesorhizobium sp.
ATTGTCGCTGCGCAATCCGCAGGATTGTCGCTACCTCGTTCTGAAAAGAAGGAGGGGTGTTGAGTAGAGATGTGAAACCGGCCGAGAAAAAGTCATTCGTTTTAAGAGTTTGCGGCGAGCATCTAGCTCTCCGCCTGTTCTGTTTGACATCGTAAAGAGAAGATTTGTTCGAACTTCGTGATCCGAAAGGCTCATGATTTGTCGCGGGAGACGCTCAATCTCCCGCATATGATGGGCTTGCCTAACCGCACCCTCGAACCGATCTCGAGAAGCTGGTCTTTTTGTGCCAATTCCATTGAAGCAGATTCTGCACAGGATCTGGTTCGAGCGACGATCTCTTTGAGATCGCGCTGAAGCGACAATCCTTTGGTTTGTGGCGGAAGCGACGATCCCTTCGGGATCGCGCGATGGGTATTGGCAATGAGAACGATCAAGTGTCTTAAGGGCAATTGGTGGATGCCTTGGCATGCACAGGCGATGAAGGACGTGATACGCTGCGATAAGCTACGGGGAGGTGCGAATACCCTTTGATCCGTAGATTTCCGAATGGGGAAACCCACCTAAGGTGCTTGGAAAATCAGAGCAGCAGGACAATTGGCGCGAGATCCCAAAAGGATTGAGCGTTAAGCGACGATCTCTTTGAGATCGCGCAGACTTGCTGCTGTGGTTTCCAAGTATCGATAATAGGTAACTTACCCTGAATAAAATAGGGGTAAAGTGGCGAACGCGGGGAACTGAAACATCTAAGTACCCGTAGGAAAGGACATCAACCGAGACTCCGGAAGTAGTGGCGAGCGAACCCGGACCAGGCCAGTGGCGATGATGAGACAAGCGGAACCTTCTGGAAAGTAGGGCCATAGTGGGTGACAGCCCCGTACGCGTAATGCAAATCATCGTCCTCGAGTAAGGCGGGACACGTGAAATCCTGTCTGAAATTGGGGGGACCACCCTCCAAGCCTAAGTACTCGTGCATGACCGATAGCGAACTAGTACCGTGAGGGAAAGGTGAAAAGCACCCCGACAAGGGGAGTGAAAGAGTACCTGAAACCGATTGCCTACAAACAGTGGGAGTCCAAGGTTCGTCCTGGGTGACCACGTACCTTTTGTATAATGGGTCAGCGACTTAGTGTGACGAGCAAGCTTAAACCGCTAGGTGTAGGCGCAGCGAAAGCGAGTCTGAACAGGGCGTTCAGTTCGTCGCATTAGACCCGAAACCGAGTGATCTAGCCATGAGCAGGTTGAAGGTAAGGTAACACTTACTGGAGGACCGAACCCATAACTGTTGCAATAGTTCGGGATGACTTGTGGCTAGGGGTGAAAGGCCAATCAAACTCGGAAATAGCTGGTTCTCCGCGAAATCTATTTAGGTAGAGCGTCGACCGAATACCCCAGGGGGTAGAGCACTGGATGGGCTAGGGGTCCTCACCGGATTACCAAACCTAACCAAACTCCGAATACCTGGGAGTACTAGTCGGCAGACACACGGCGGGTGCTAACGTCCGTCGTGAAAAGGGAAACAACCCTGACCTACAGCTAAGGTCCCCAAGTTATGGCTAAGTGGGAAAGGATGTGAGGATCCCAAAACAACCAGGATGTTGGCTTAGAAGCAGCCATCATTTAAAGAAAGCGTAACAGCTCACTGGTCTAAATAAGGGTCTTTGCGCCGAAAATGTAACGGGGCTAAAGCCATACACCGAAGCTTAGGGTTTGCAGCAATGCAAGCGGTAGCGGAGCGTTCTGTAAGCTGATGAAGCCATACCCGTGAGGGGTGGTGGAGGTATCAGAAGTGCGAATGCTGACATGAGTAACGTAAGGGGAGTGAGAGACTCCCCCGCCGAAAGTCCAAGGGTTCCTGCTTAAAGCTAATCTGAGCAGGGTTAGCCGGCCCCTAAGTCGAGGCAGAAATGCGTAGACGATGGGAACCACGTTAATATTCGTGGGCCTGGAGGAAGTGACGGATCATTGAGGTAGTCCAATCTTATCGGATTGAACGGGCTGCTGCGTGGTTCCAGGAAATAGCTCCTCCTTATAGACCGTACCCGAAACCGACACTGGTGGACTGGTAGAGTATACCAAGGCGCTTGAGAGAACTATGCTGAAGGAACTCGGCAAATTGCACGCGTAACTTCGGAAGAAGCGTGACCCTTTTCCACGCAAGTGGAGGAGGGTGGCACAGACCAGGGGGTAGCGACTGTTTATCAAAAACACAGGGCTCTGCGAAGTCGCAAGACGACGTATAGGGTCTGACGCCTGCCCGGTGCTGGAAGGTTAAGAGGAGGGGTGCAAGCTCTGAATCGAAGCCCCAGTAAACGGCGGCCGTAACTATAACGGTCCTAAGGTAGCGAAATTCCTTGTCGGGTAAGTTCCGACCTGCACGAATGGCGTAACGACTTCCCCGCTGTCTCCAGCATAGACTCAGTGAAATTGAATTCCCCGTGAAGATGCGGGGTTCCTGCGGTTAGACGGAAAGACCCCGTGCACCTTTACTATAGCTTTACATTGGCATTCGTAGTGGCATGTGTAGGATAGGTGGTAGGCTTTGAAACCTGGGCGCCAGCTCAGGTGGAGCCACCCTTGAAATACCACCCTTATCACTATGGATGTCTAACCGCGGCCCGTTATCCGGGTCCGGGACAATGTATGGTGGGTAGTTTGACTGGGGCGGTCGCCTCCTAAAGAGTAACGGAGGCGCGCGATGGTGGGCTCAGAACGGTCGGAAATCGTTCGCTGAGTGCAATGGCATAAGCCTGCCTGACTGCGAGACTGACAAGTCGAGCAGAGACGAAAGTCGGTCATAGTGATCCGGTGGTCCCGCGTGGAAGGGCCATCGCTCAACGGATAAAAGGTACGCCGGGGATAACAGGCTGATGACCCCCAAGAGTCCATATCGACGGGGTTGTTTGGCACCTCGATGTCGACTCATCGCATCCTGGGGCTGGAGCAGGTCCCAAGGGTATGGCTGTTCGCCATTTAAAGCGGTACGTGAGTTGGGTTCAGAACGTCGTGAGACAGTTCGGTCCCTATCTGCCGTGGGTGTAGGAATATTGAAAGGATCTGTCCCTAGTACGAGAGGACCGGGATGGACGGATCTCTGGTGGACCTGTTGTGGCGCCAGCCGCATAGCAGGGTAGCTATATCCGGACGGGATAACCGCTGAAGGCATCTAAGCGGGAAACCCACCTTAAAACGAGTATTCCCTGAGAACCGTGGAAGACGACCACGTTGATAGGCCGGGTGTGGAAGAGCGGCAACGCTTGAAGCTTACCGGTACTAATAGTTCGATCGGCTTGATCGTTCTCATTCCTTATGCCCATTGTCCGGCGACAATCCTTCGGATTGCGCTGAGATGTGAGAGCACAACAAAGACCAGCGAACAGCTCAGAGAGAGCAGAAAATAGGGTTCCCTATTCGCTACTCACTATTGGCTATTCGCTCAAAAAGCTTCTCGAGCAACGTGCGCTTTGCCGACCTGGTGGTTATGGCGGAGCGGCTGCACCCGATCCCATTCCGAACTCGGCCGTGAAACGCTCCAGCGCTGATGGTACTTCGTCTCAAGACGCGGGAGAGTAGGTCGCTGCCAGGTCTGCAAAACGCACGTTGCAAAAATCCAAATCTTCTCCTTACAAACAGGCCCGCCAATCGGGAGCTCGGGCCGCGCAAGCGGCCCTTTCATTTTGGCGGAACTAACTAAGCGCTGACTTGTTGAAAAGTTGACGCGGGGTGGAGCAGCCCGGTAGCTCGTCAGGCTCATAACCTGAAGGTCACAGGTTCAAATCCTGTCCCCGCAACCAAACACTCAAAACGGCCCGCTTCACGCGGGCCGTTTTGCGTTTGGAACCTGGCACGCAGATCTGGCTTGTGCCGAAAGCCGTCGACGCCCGGTCCTGGCGCGTTCGATTTTGAAAGCCGACGCAGCGGGACAGAGAAAGTCACATTCTCTCGCGGCAACCAGTTTAGGCATAAAACCCCAGTAATCTCGAATGGTTGCTGGGGTTTTTCTTTGATGCCGGCGTCACTTGTTCACCGGACATTCCAACCGGCGCTGCCAGACCATGAATTTCCTTTTGCCGCTCAATTCACACGGTTTTCCGACCCCGCCATCAGCGGTATCTCAAGCCCTCGCCGCAATCCCGTCGCAACGACCGACACCCTGAATTTTCCTGCGAGCGCCTTGTCGAAAATGGCGCCGACGATGATATCGGCGTCGGCGTCGACCTCCTCGCGTATGCGGGTGGCGGCTTCGTCAACCTCGAACAGCGTCATATCAGTGCCGCCCGATATCGAGACAAGGACGCCCTTGGCGCCCATCATCGACGCTTCGTCGAGAAGCGGGTTTGCGATCGCCGCTTCGGCTGCCTTCCTGGCGCGGTCCTCTCCGGTGGCTTCGCCGGTTCCCATCATCGCGCGGCCCATGTCGCGCATCACCGACTTCACATCGGCAAAGTCGAGATTGATCAGCCCTTCCTTGACGATGAGATCTGTGATGCAGCCGACGCCGGAGAAGAGGACGCGATCCGCCATGGCGAACGCGTCCGCGAACGTCGTCTTGGCATCGGCGATCCTGAAGAGGTTCTGGTTCGGGATGACGATGACGGTATCGGCGCTCTCGCGGAGCCGCTCGATGCCCTCATTGGCCGCATGCATTCGACGGTTCCCTTCGAAGACGAACGGCTTGGTGACGACGGCCACCGTCAGTATTCCCGCATTGCGCGCGGCCTGCGCTATGACCGGCGCCGCACCGGTTCCAGTTCCGCCTCCCATGCCTGCGGTCACGAAACACATATGCGTTCCCGCGAGATGGTCCATGATTTCGTCGATCGATTCCACGGCAGCGGCATGGCCAACCTCGGGCAGGGATCCCGCACCCAGGCCTTCCGTCACGTGAGCTCCCAGTTGGATCAGCCGCGTTGCCTTCGACATGGTGAGCGCCTGAGCATCGGTGTTGGCAACGATAAATTCAGTGCCCTGCAAGCCTTCGGCGATCATGTTGTTGATGGCATTGCCGCCACCGCCGCCAACTCCGATGACGGATATTTTGGGCCTCATCTCGGAGATTACCGGCCTCGTTGCAGTGTTCATTTGCCGTCTCTCCCGTTGAATGCGCAAGCGCAGCGGTCGGTGGAAGGCTTGTTCCCGGCGCACTGCAAAGACTTTGGACAGTGAGCGAATCAGGACAGCCCAGCGTGCCTAAGGGAATCAGACGGTTGACTCGGCTGCAAGTGTACTATGCAAACTCGCGCATGTTACGCGCCATTGGTTCGCCGTCAGTGCTTCGAAAATTGTCTGATGTCAGCGTCTCTAGGTAGGATCGGGCGATCTTCCTGTTCTACTTCACGCCGATGCCGGCAGTCAGGCCGCCGTCGATCCGGTAGTCCGCACCGGTACAGAACCCGGCTTTCGACGAACACAGAAAGGCGATGAGTTCCGCCACTTCCTCCGGCTCGCCGATCCGCCCGATGGGGTGGGCTTCGCCGAAGCGGCGGTAAGCCGCCTCGACATCGGCGTCGGTGCCATTCTCGCCGCGCGCTGCCTTTTCCAGGATTGGGGAGCGGATCGAGCCCGGGCTGACGGAATTGACGCGAATGCCGGAGCGCGCGTAGTCGAGCGCCAGAGAGCGCGTCAATGTGTGGATGGCGCCCTTGGTCGTGGCATAGGCGGCGACGTTCTGCTGACAGGCAAAGCCCTGCACCGAAGCCACGTTGACGATGGCGCCGCCGCCCCGCTTGATCATTTCCGGGATGCCGAAATGCGCGGTCAGGTAGATCGAGCCGACATTGACTGACATCGTCTGGTTCCAGGTGTCGAAATCGGTGCTGACGGCGGTTCCATACGGATGGATCGCCGCGGAATTGACGATGATATCGAGGCCGCCGAACCGCTCGACGCCGGCGGTGACCGCGTCGCGAACCTGATCGGGCACCGAGATGTCGACGGCCATGACCAGCGCCCCGGCGCCGGAGCTGTCCAGTTCCGCTGTCATCGCCGCATTGGCTGCACGGTCGATGCCGCAGGCGATGATCGCAGCACCCCCTGCTGCAAGACGTCTGGCGGTTGCCAGGCCTATCCCGGTCGTCCCCGTCACCAGAGCGATCTTGCCGTCGAAATCCTTCATTGCGGAAATTCCCTCATTGACCGTCGGAAGCCGGCTCTTCCGGCAAGAACCGCCTGGCGAAATCGAGATGGCGGCTCATTAAATAGGCATAGGCCACCCTGTCGCGCGAGCGGAGCGCCGCGACGATCTCGCCATGGGCGCGCCTTGTGTCGGCCAGCATCGGGCGCATTTCCTTTCCGATCGTCATGATCCGCAGGATCACGGGAGAAAGGAAGGAATACATGTCCGCCAGCATGCGATTGTCCGACAACCCGATCAGCGCCATGTGGAAATTGAAATCGTTCGCGGCCGCCTCCTCGATCGAGCGGCTCGTAAGGATCTGGCCGTTGATCTCGTCAAGTGCCTCGATCTGTTCGTTCGAGGCATGCAGGACGATATGGTCGCCGATACCGACCTCGATGATGCGCCTGAACCCCTGTATGTCGGCGAAGGACGAGCGCGAGATATCCATATGCGCCGCGAAAAAATTCTGGATGGCCATGCTCTGCCCATTGGCCAGGACGGCGCCGACGCGAGGTTTTGGTTCGATGAGCCCGTAGGTACGGATCGTGCGCAATGCCTCGCGTACGGTATTGCGACTGGCGCCGGTGAGCTCACTTAGCTCACGCTCGGTCGGCAGCACGTCGCCGACATTCAGCTGCCGCACTCGGATGAGATCAAGAATCCGCCCGGCCGTCATGTCGACCGCGGACCCGCCGTTGCTGCGCCGCGCCGCGGCGTTCTCGTGCGCGGCTTGAGAATTTTCCAAGGTCGAGTCTTCCTTAATTGTTGGACCAACATAACGCAGCCATTAGGGAAAACAATCGGTTTTGGCACGATCTTCTGAGCTTTCGAGCAAACTTCGGGGATGGCTATCTCGGAAATGAGCTCAAACTTTGGTTTGACACTTGTTGTGGTCCAACAATAAGTTGCCGTTCTCTCGCAAAAGGAAAGATGCAATGGAACAGTGCTGGCGCTGGTATGGACCGGACGATCCGGTGACGCTCGATCATGTTAAGCAGGCAGGTGCGACAGGCGTGGTGACGGCCCTGCACGACATATATGACGGGCGTGCCTGGCCGCTCGAGAGCATTTTGGAGCGCAAGCGGATCATCGAGGCGGCAGGGCTGACCTGGTCGGTCGTCGAGAGCATTCCCGTTCACAACTCGATCAAGATCGGCTCGGCGGAACGGCTTCGCTATGTCGGCTTCTACAAGGACACGATCCGTGCGCTCGCCAAGGCCGGCATTTCGACGATCTGCTACAATTTCATGCCCGTGGTCGACTGGACCCGCACGGATCTGGCCTATCGGCTTCCGACAACGGGTTATGCGCTGCGTTTCGATGCGATCGATTTCGCGGCCTACGACCTGTTTGTGCTGAAGCGCAGGAATGCCGAGGCCGGCTACAGTGCCGCCCGTATCGCCGAGGCAGAATCGCGACTGAAGGAACTGAGCGACGAGGAGATCGACAGGATCGAGCGCAATCTCATTGCCGGCCTGCCGGCGACCGAGCGCAGCTACGTCAGGGAAAGTTTTCGCGAGGCATTGGCGGAATATGATTCGATCGGGCCGAAGGAGTTGCGCGACAATCTTGCCTGGTTTTTGAGCGAGATCATTCCGGTCGCCGAAGAAGTCGGTGCGCGCATGTGCATCCATCCCGACGACCCGCCCTTCTCGCTCTATGGCTTGCCACGGATCGTTTCGACCGCCGAGGACGCGCGTTTCATCCTCAACGCCGTCGACAGCCCGGCGAACGGCCTGACATTCTGCACCGGCTCCTACGGTACGCGCGCCGACAACGACATTGTCGGCATGGTCAAGGAATTCGCCGACCGGATCCATTTCGTCCACCTGCGCAACATAACCATCGAGGATGACGGCTCCTTCTATGAAGCCGAGCATCTGGAGGGCGGCACCGACATGGCGCATGTCATCCTTGCTTTGATGCAGGAGGAGACGCGCCGTCGTAGGGAAGGCCGCGCCGACTGGCGGATCCCGATGCGTCCCGATCATGGCCATCTGCTCGCCGACGATATCGGCAAGACCAGGATCAATCCCGGTTACTCCTTGATTGGCCGCCTGAAAGGCCTAGCCGAGCTGCGTGGCATCATGCGCGCCGTGGAGCGTTTTGGGCTGGCTGAGGTCGTCGAAGAGGAATGGCGCAATTTGCATATGTAAAAACAACTTGTTCAGGTAAAAATTCCTGCTACTAATCGACTGACCGGGCGCACGCTCGGTTCAGGGAGGAATTTCAGGAATGACAAGACTGCGCGGTCTTGCATGGGATCATCGACGCTGCTGGGGTCCGCTCGACGCCAGCGCCGAGACGTATTTCGCAACCAATCCTGGCCTGGAGATCGAATGGGACCGCCGCAGCCTCTATGAATTCGGCGAGGGCGCGCTTGGCCCGGTGCTCGGTACCTATGATCTGATCGTATTCGATCATCCCTTTATCGGCGACATCGCCGACGGCGAGCTGATGGTGCCGTTCGACGGCTATCTGCCGGCGGAGCGCCGCTTCTTCGAGCACGACTCGGTCGGCGCGTCCTGGCGATCCTATGCAAGGAACGGCCGCCAGTGGGCACTGCCGATCGATGCCGCCTGCCAGGTCGCCTCCTATCGGCCGGATCTCCTGGAGCGCTACGCAGCGGTGCCCACCACTCATGAAGAGGTGCTGGAGCTTGGCCGGCGCGTGCGCAAGGACGGCAAGTGGCTTGGCCTGCCGTTCGTACCGACGGACGCCATGTGCCTGCTCTTGACGCTCGGCCATCCGCAGGAAAACGGCGAGGAGTTCATTGCAAGGGACAAGGTCGAGCGGGCTGTCGCGCAGTTGCGTCAGCTTGTCGAGTTGTCGCATCCGAATTCGTCGAGATGGAACCCGATCCGCTGCTATGACCACATGATCGCGCATGACGATGTGGTCTATGTGCCGTTCGCCTTCGGCTATGTGAACTATGCCTCGAAGGCCGACAGACCGTATCTGCGTTTCGCAGATGTGCCGACCCCGCGATCCGCTGGCTCCTTGCTCGGTGGTGCCGGCATCGGGGTCAGCGCCCAATCGAAACACAAACAGGCCGCCATCGACTACGCGCTTTTTCTATGCTCGCCCGGCTACCAGCGCGGCGACTACGTGAAGTCAGGCGGACAGCCGGGATCGCTGGCAGCGTGGAAGGACGCCGAAGTCAACGATCTTTCCGGCAATTTCTTCAGCTCGACGCTGGCGACGATCGAAGCGTCCTACCTGCGCCCGACGCATCCGGGCTTCATCGCCTTTTTCCGCGAATGCGCGCCGCATGCGGCCGCTGCCATCGCCGGCGACATGCCCGCGACCGAACTCGCGGACCGGCTGAACCGCCTTTACCGCGAGACCAGGCAAGGCCAACCGGAACGGAGCGTCGCATAATGGCCGCCGACATCGCCCAGATCGTCGATGAAGGCGAAAGCGGCCGCAACGGATATCGCGTGCCGGCGGTGGAAAAGGCGCTCGATGTCCTGGAGTTCATGGCCTCCAGCGCCGAGCCGCTGACCCAGACCGAGATCGCCGCCGGCCTGGGGCGCTCCATCCACGAGATTTACCGCATCCTGCTTCTGCTGGAGAAGCGCGGCTATATCTTCCGGACGCAATCCGATCGCTTCCGCCTTTCGCTGAAGCTTTTCGAGCTGGCGCATATGCATCCGCCGGTAAACCGGCTGGTCGAATGCGCGCTGCCGGTGATGCGCGAACTCTCGGCCAACACCGATCAAAGCTGCCATCTGGTCGTTCGCGAAGGCGAGAGCGCGCTGGTGGTGCTGCAGATCGATTCGCCTTTGCCGATGCGCTACTCGGTCGCGCTCGGC
>NZ_SUEO01000012.1:44032-52577 GCF_004962925.1 Mesorhizobium sp.
GACCGCATCGTCGAGCGGATCGTGG
This sequence comes from Mesorhizobium sp., assembly GCF_004962925.1. Lineage (GTDB taxonomy): Bacteria > Pseudomonadota > Alphaproteobacteria > Rhizobiales > Rhizobiaceae > Mesorhizobium. Next base: position 44,058 of record NZ_SUEO01000012.1, read on the forward strand.
CCGCCGGCGAAGGACAGGGCACGCGGGCCGAAATCGAAGCGCGGCTGAACGAAGTCGCAAGGCTCGGCTACGAGATGCGCGCCTCGCTGGCCGTCGAGGCCTGCACCAACGTCTCAATGCCAGTGCGCGATCACACCGGTGCGGTGATTGCGGCGCTCACCGTCCCCTTCCTGCCGCAGAAAGCCGCGCGCTTCGATCGCGAAATCGTCTTCGAACGGGCGAAAGCGGCGGCCGAGGCAATATCGGCGGCGCTGGGCGCGGGTGAAATCATCGCTTCGTCACGTGCCGACCCGGAACGGCGGGACTATCCGTTCAGCAACTAAAAAGATCACAATAGGGAGAAGAAGATGAACTGGTCGAAATCAATCCTGTTTGCCTCGGCGGCCGCGCTGGCTCTGAGCGCCGCTGCCGCGCAGGCCGAAAACATGCCGAAGCGCATCGGCTATGTCACCAACTACGCCACCCATGAGTGGTATCAGAACGTCATCAAGGGCATGCAGTCCCGTGCCAAGGAACTCGGCATCGAGCTCGAGGTGCAGGACGCCAATCTCGACATCGCCAAGCAGGTTTCTGCCGCGGAAGACTTCATGGCCAAGGGCGTTGATGTGCTGATCGTCACGCCTGTCAACGAAGAGGGCGTCGTGCCGCTGCTGCGCCAGGCGAAATCCAACGACGTCCCTGTCGTGCTGGAAGGCAATCCGGTCAAGGGCATGACGACCATGGTCGCGATCTGCGACTATGATACCGGCTACACGGCTGGCGTCGAAGCAGGCAAATACGCCAAGGAAAAGCTCGGCGGCAAAGCCCAGGTGATGAATGTCGGCCTGCCGCTCCTGTCCGCCACCGTCCTGCGTTCGCAAGGCTTCATGGATGGCCTGAAGACGATCGTCCCCGACGCGGTCATGGTCCACGATCTCGACGGCGGCGGCAATCCCGACCGCGCGCTCGAAGTGTCTGCGGCGGCACTTGCCAAGAACGCCGACATCAACATCATCTACGGCATCAACGATTCCTCGTCGCTGGGCGGCCTGCAGGCCTGGAAAGCGGCGGGCAAGTCGCAGGATAATTTGTTGACGGTCGGCACGGGTGGCGAAGGCCTTGCCTTCATCAATGCGATACAGAACGAACCGTCCTACCGCATCGAAGCCGCGATGTTCCCGGAAAAGGAAGGCTACACCGCTATCGATGCCGCGGTGAAGCTGTTCAACGGCGAAGAGGTGCCCGAGCACATCGTCAGCCCGACCGCGCCGATGAACGGCGACGACTGGAAGAAGTACTATGACTACGACGGTGCTGTCCGGACGATCAAATGGGACGCCGTAAACGCGCTCCAGCCACCGGAAACGTGCATGAAAACCTCTGCCGACCTGAAGAAGTAGGATCCCAAATCGCCCTTCCCGCTCGGCGGGAAGGGCAGCGGATCGGATGCCGACGGCAAAACAGGTCAACCATCCGGTTTAAGAGGCGGGTGTCCAATGGCGACGGCACCCGATGCCGCCCCGGAAATGAAATGGAAATGAGCGAGCTTACGCAATCTTCCGCGCCAAGGCGTTTCCTCGGCGGCCAGCTGCTGGGCAGCAGCCAGCTCGTGCTGGGGATTATCCTGGCCGTGCTCTGCATCGCTATCTCGATCGCAGCGCCACAGTTCTATTCCGAGGCCAATATCATCGCCATCCTGCGCCAATGCGCGCTGGTGCTGATCGTCGCCTCGGGCATGACCATGCTGATCATCACCGCTGAGGTCGATCTCTCGGTCGGGGCGTCGCTCGCCTTTGTCGGCTGTATCGGCATGGCCGTGCTCAATTCGACGCACAGCCTCGCGCTCGGCATGCTGGCGGCGCTCGCCTTTGCCGGCGGGGTCGGCCTGTTCAACGGGCTGGTCGTCACCAGGCTCAAGGTGAATTCGCTGATCGCTACAATCGGCACGATGATGATGCTGCAGGGCGGCGTCTATCTGTTCACCCGCGAGGCGGTGCAGAACCACCACCGGCTCATCAGCTTCACCGATCTCGGTGCCGGCTATATCGGCGCGATCCCGCTGCCCGTCGTCATCGCGGTGGTCATCTTCGCCATCGCGGCCGTGACGCTGCGCTTCACCACGCTTGGCCGTTACCTCTATGCGGTCGGCGCCAATGAGCGTGCGGTTCGTCTTTCCGGCGTGCGCTCGGAACGCTTGAAGCTGTTCGCCTTCGTCGTCACCGGCCTGTGCGTCGGGGTTGCCGGCATGATCCTGTCGTCGCTGATGAATGCGGGCCAGCCGACCGCCGGACGCGGCTTCGAGCTGACGGTGATCGCCGCCGTCATTCTCGGCGGCACCAGCCTGCTCGGCGGGCGCGGTTCACTGTTCGGCACGCTGCTCGGCGTGCTGGTGATGAAGGTCATCGACAACGGCATCATCATCCTGGGCTGGAACCAGGATCTGCAGATGGTGGTGCCCGGGGTGGTCATCATTCTGGCAACCTATCTCGACATCATCCGGAACAGAGCCAATGTCGGTTGATTTCCTTCACCCCGGCGAAGGCACGGCCGTCGACACAGGCGTGCCGGCGCTCGAGATGCGTGGCATCGACAAGCGCTTTCCGGGCGTGGTGGCGCTGGACAATGTCGATCTCACCCTGGAGCCCGGCAAGATCCACGCCTTGATGGGCGAGAACGGTGCCGGCAAGTCGACGCTCATCAAGATCATGGCCGGGGTCTACGGCAAGGATGCCGGAACGATCCGCATGCGCGGCCGCGAGCTCGATATCAAGTCGCCGCGCGACAGCCTGAAAGAGGGCATCAAGGTCGTGTTCCAGGAGATCGCGCTGATCTCCGAATTCACCGTCGCCGAGAACATCTTCCTCGAAGGCTATCCGACCGGCAAAGGCGGCTCGATCGACTGGAGGAAGATCCGCGCCGATTCCGCCGCGCTGTTCAACCGCATTGGCTTCAACGTCGATCCGGCGGCGCGGACTGGGTCGCTGCCGGTAAGCCAGCAGCAGATGGTCGAGATCGCTCGCGCACTCGCCCACGAAGCCCGCGTCGTGGTGATGGACGAGCCGACGTCGTCGCTGACGCCGAATGAGATATCGCTGCTGTTCACCGTCATCCGCCGGCTGGCCGCGCTCGGCATCGCGGTGCTCTATGTCAGCCATAAGCTCGACGAGGTTTTCGAGATCGCCGACACGGTCACTGTTCTGCGCGACGGCCGGCACGTCTCGACCAGGCCAATCGGCGAGCACACCAACGACACGCTGATCCAGGACATGATCGGCCGGCGCATCGAAAGCCTGTTTCCCCGCAAGCGCGGCACGCCGGGCAGCAAGGTCGCCCTTTCCGTGCAGGGGCTCAGCACGGCGAAGAAGCTGAAGGACGTGTCCTTCGAGGCAAATGCCGGCGAAGTCCTCGGCTTCTTCGGCTTGATGGGAGCCGGGCGAACCGAACTCGCCAAGGCGATTGTCGGCTTCGATCCGATCACCTCCGGCACGATTTCCGTCGACGGTCGCGGCCTGCTGCCGCACGACACCCATACGGGTGTCCGGCTCGGTATCGGTCTGCTCACCGAGGACCGCAAGAGCGAAGGGCTTATGGGCGAATTGCCGGTGTACCAGAATGCCAGCCTCGCCTCGCTTGGCGCTTTCGCCCGTATGGGCTTCATCGATAAGGCCGGGGAACGCAAAGCGGTGCAGGACTATGTCGACCGCTTCCGCATCAAGACCCCCAGCCTGTTTCAGCAGATCAAGAATCTGTCCGGCGGCAATCAGCAGAAGGTGCTGATCTCGCGCTGGCTGATGCGGGGCCTGAAAGTGATCGTCGTCGACGAGCCGACCCGCGGTATCGATGTCGGCGCCAAGTCGGAGATCTTCGCGCTCATCGACCGGCTCGCCGGTGAAGGCCTGGCCGTTGTCATGATGACGTCGGAAATGCCCGAGCTGCTGGGCCTTGCCGACCGTATCGCTGTGATGTGCGAAGGCCGGCTCACCGCGATCATGTCCCGCGACGACGCCACGCAGGAGAAAATCCTCAATGCAGCGATCGGATAAGCCGATGACGCTTCGCGGCAGCATTCCCTGTCATTCGGCCGACGCCCTCGAAGGGAGCAAGCGATGAGCCTGGCAAGCACCGATACGATGAAAGCCGGGCCGTCCATGCTGGCGCGGCTCTTCGCGCGGCAGGAACTGGCGCTGCTCCTCTGCCTCATCCTGGTGATCGCGTTCTTTTCCTTCACCGCCGAGAATTTCTTCTCCGTGCGCAACATGACCAACGTGCTCGGACAGGCTTCCCTCGCGCTGACTGCCGGCATCGGCTGCGCCATCGTCTTTATATCAGGCGAGGTCGACATTTCGATCGGCTCGCTGCTGGCGACCATCGCCCTGCCGCTGATCATCATCATGAACGACACGAACTCGCTGCTGCTCGGCGTTGGCGGTGCGCTGCTGTTCGGGCTGATCATCGGTGTGGTGAACGGCTATCTCACCGCCTATGCCGGGATCAACTCGCTGATCGTGACCTTGGGCACGATGTTCATCATGCGCGGCGGCGTCTATCTCTATACCGGCCAGCGCGCGATCCCCGACGATGCCGCTCTCGACAGCTTCATTGCGCTGTCGGATGGCCGCCTGTTCAACGTCGTTCCTTATTCGGCGGTGATTGCGATCGTCCTGCTCGTCGTCTTCGCCTACATGATGCAGCACCGGCCGTTCGGACGGCAGATTTACGCCGTCGGCGGCAATCCGGAAGTGGCACGGCTCGCCGGCTATGACGTGCGCCGAGTCAAGTTCATCTGTTTCGTCATCAGCGCGCTGCTGGCGACGGTTGCCGGTATCATCCTGGCGGCCCGCGTCGGCTCGGCGCAGCATACGGCGGGACTGAATTTCGAATTCCAGGTCGTTGCCGCCACCGTGCTCGGCGGGGTGAGCCTTGCCGGCGGCATCGGCAGCCTGACCGGCATGGCACTAGGCGTGCTGATCCTGCAGTTCCTGTCCAACGGGCTGCGCGGGCTCGGCCTGCCGACCGAGTGGCAGCTGGTCATCACCGGCATGATCATCATTGCCGCTGTCGCTTTCGACGAAGCGAAGCGCCGGCGCATCGTTGGAGGCTGACATGGATCGTCTCAAGGGGAAAACCGCAATCATCACGGGCGCCGCCGACGGCATCGGCCATGCAATTGCAGAGGCGATGGCAAGGGAAGGTGCGCACGTCTTCCTGAGCGACATCGCCGACGAGAGGGGCGAACATTTCGCGGCGGAATTGCGCGCGGCTGGCCACAATGCCGACTACTTGCATTGCGACGTGTCGAAGGAGGCCGACATCGCCAACGTCATCACCACGGCCGTCGGCAAGACCGGCCATCTCGACGTCATGGTCAACAACGCCGCCATCGCCATCGGCGGCATGCCGGTCCACGAGATGACCGACGAGCAATGGCATCGGCTGATCGCGGTCAACCTGACCAGCGTCTTCCGCGGCTGCAAATACGCGTTGCCGCACATGATCGCGCAGAAATCGGGCTCGATCATCAACATGGCCTCCGCGCAGGGGCATATCGGGCTCGACGGCTGGACCGCCTATGCCGGCGCCAAGGGCGCGGTGATGGCGATGACGCGCCAGATGGCGGTCGAGTTCGGCCCGCTCAACATCCGCGTCAACTCGATCTCGCCGGGCACCATCAACACGCCGATGAACGACAAGCTGATCAAGGAGATCGGCGGCAATCTCGCCAAGGCCTGGGTGAAGATGCATCCGCTCGGCCGCATCGGCGAGCCGTCCGAAGTGGCGGAAGCCGCCGTCTATCTGGCTTCGGATGCCGCCGGCTTCACCACCGGCACCGACCTGCTTTGACAACACGAAACGAGACATGAAATGAACAAGGCCCTCGAAGGCGTCCGCATCCTCGATTTCAGCCATCTGCTGCAAGGGCCGTTCGCCACCCAACTGCTCGGCGACATGGGCGCCGACGTCATCAAGATCGAGCGCGCCGGCGCCGGCGACATGTTTCGTAGTATGACCTTCTTCGCCAAATGGGTCGGCGGCTCCGAGAGCCCGAACTTCCTCGCCTGGAACCGCAACAAGCGCTCCATCGCGCTCAATTTGAAGAGCCGCAAGGTGCATGCGATCGTCATGGGCATGGCCAAGAAGGCCGACGTCGTGGTGCAGAATTTTCGCCCCGGCGTACTGGCCAAGCTCGGCTATGGTTACGAGGACTTCAAGGCAGTCAATCCCGGCATCATCTATTGCTCCGGCTCCGGCTATGGCGAGGAAGGCCCTTATGTCGAGCGCCCCGGCCAGGACATGCTGATCCAGGGGCTATCCGGTCTGATCTCCAACACCGGCCGCGGCGATCAGGCTCCTGTTCCGGCCGGCGCCGGCCTCGCCGACCAGATCGGCGCGATGAACATGGTCTACGGCATATTGTCGGCGCTCTACTATCGCGAGAAGACCGGCAAGGGCCAGAAGATCGAGGTCAATTTGCTGGCCGGCCTGCTTTCGCATCTCAACCAGGAATATGTCGCCGTGCTCAATCTCGGCGAGGATTTCGTGCGCCCGAATTCCGGTATCGGCCATCCCGGAATGCAGGCGCCGTTCGGCATCTATGAAACGAAGGACGGCGGCTATGTGTCGATCGCCATGAGCCCGTTCAAGACGCTGTATGAGACGTTGGAGGCGCCGCAGCTTGCCGTCTATGACGATCTGAAGACCCTGTTCGACAGGCGTGACGAGGTGTTCGAGAAGGTCAACGCCGAGACAAGGAAGTTTTCCACGCAGGATCTGCTGGCGCGGCTGCTGGCAGTCGACATCTGGTGCGCCGAGGTGAAGGACATTCGCCGCGCGGCCGAGGATCCGCAGGTCAAGCACATGGGCATGATCACCAGCTATGATCATCCGCGCGGCGGCAAGGTGAGAGTGGTCGCGCCAGCCGTCAAGATGAGCGAGACCCCTGCAAGCATCGAACGGCCTGCCCCGCTGGTCGGCCAGCATGGTCGCGAGATCCTGGCCGAGTTCGGCCTGTCGAAGGACGAGATCGCCGCGCTGGAAGCGTCCGGCGACATGACCGTGGATGCTGCCTGACGATGAGCGTTTACCGGACACTCACCTTGGACATATCCGGGCGCGTCGCCGTCGTCATTTTTCGGCGCGCCGACCAGCTCAATGCCATGAACCGGCTGATGCAAGGCGAGATCATCGATGTTTTCGAGGCGCTGTCCGGGGATGACGGCGTCGGTGCGATCGTTGTGACCGGCGAGGGGCGCGGCTTCATGGCTGGCGCCGACATCAAGGAATATGCCGGCCAGACGGCTGCCGAGTTCGACGCTTTCCAGGCTGCCGGCGCGCGCATGTATGCGGCGATCGAGAACAACCGCAAGCCGGTGATCGCCGCGGTCAATGGTTTCGCGCTGGGCGGCGGCATGGAGCTGGTGCTGTGCTGCGACATCGTCATCGCCAACCAGTTCGCGAAACTCGGCCTGCCGGAGATCAAGCTCGGGCTGATCCCCGGCGGCGGCGGCACGCAGCGCAGCGTCCAAAAACTCGGCCGCAACCGTGCCAACGCTGGACTGGTCAACGAGATCGTCGACGTCGAAAGGCTGATGCCGCGGGCGCTGGAGCTCGCCGAGATGATCGCCGCCGAACCGGCTGCAGCGATCGAGGGACTGAAAGCGCTGACAGCGCATGCCGTATCGGGTGACCTCGCCGACGGCCTTGCCATGGAACGCAATATTCTGGGCGGGCTTTATCGCAGCGAGATCGGCCAGCGGCGGGTCAAGGCGTTCGCCGAGAAAAGTGCAGCACGGGCGAAGGCTGCGCAATGATATCCCTGGTCAAGCCGAACCGGCCGCGCCTCACCGATGTCGAGGGGTTGGCCGCGATGGTCGGTAGCGGCGACGCCTTTGGCGTCGGCGGACACCATTTCGCCCGGCTGCCGATCGCCTTGCTGCGCGCTATCGCCGGCTCTGATATCAAGGATCTGCGCTATGTCTGCTGGGCCGGAGGGCTGCCGCTCGAACTGCTTCTCGAAGCGGGCGCGGTGGCGGAAATCGACCTCTGCTTTTCCAGCCTGGATATTTTCGGCCTGCCGCCGCGATTCCGCACGGCTGCCGAGACGAATGCCGTGCCCGTTCGTGATTGGACCGCGCTGGCGATGATCCAGGCATTGCGGGCGGCGCAACAGAACCTGCCGTCGATGCCGTTCCAGCTTCCGCAGGGTTCCGACATGCTGGCGCGCGTGCCGGGTGCAAGTGCCGCGCCCGATCCCGCGACCGGGTTCATTCCACCACTGCGGCTCGATACGTTCGTCGTCCACGCTCAGCGCGCCGACGAGAGCGGCAATGTCGAGATCATCGGGCCGCGGGCGCTGGACTTTGCCATGGCGGGCGCGGCGCGTCAGGTGCTGGTCACGGTCGAGGAGATCGTCCCGGTCGGAACGCTTCGGCATGATGGGCGCCAGAGCATTCTCACTCGCAATCAGGTTTCGGCCATAGCGCTGGCGCCGGGCGGCGCTTATCCGGCCTCCTGCCTGCCTTTCTATGTGACCAACTATCAGAA
>NZ_SUEO01000012.1:52587-55057 GCF_004962925.1 Mesorhizobium sp.
ACGTTGCCTACCGGCTGGCAAAGGCGACGCACGCGCCGGACATGATCATCGCGACGATGAGTTGCGGCCACCTCGATATCGCGCCGAGCCCAATGATCCTGTCGCTGATCGAAAGCCTCGATTGCGAGACGGCGGTGGCGCATGCCGGTGGCGACGACACCTACTCGACCTACTACCAGGCCGGTGCGGTGACGCATGAGATCGTTGGCGCCGCGCAAGTCGATCGACGCGGCCGCGTCAACACCATCGCGCTGCGCAAGCGCGACGGCGGCCTTATCCGGCTGCCCGGGCAGGGCGGCATGGCCGACGTCGCCAACATGCACCGTGACTATTTGCTCTACGTTCCCCGCCATTCGGTGCAGTCGCTGGTAGAGGACGTCGAGATCGCCAGTTCGGCGCGCGGCTTGCTCACCCAGAGTGAACGCGAGCCGATGGGCTATCGGACCGGCGAGGCGCTGGTGTTCACCGACCTTTGCGTCTTTCGGCTCGATCGCTCGAGCCGGGAATTGATCGTCATCGAAACCATGCCTGATATCACGCAGCAGCAAATCCGTGATGCCACCGGCTTTCCCGTGACATTCGATGCCGACTGCCGGGAAATTCCGCTCCCTTCGGACGCTACGCTCGGTGTCCTGCGAAACCGGATCGATCCCCTCGGTCTGCGCCGCTTGGAATTCGTCAGCGCCAAGGAGCGTGGTGCGCTGATCGCCGAGATCCTTGCCGCCGACCGCATCATGGTCGAGCGCTGTATCGCTGCGCAGGCCGCAGGAGGCTGAGGCTCCCATGGCAAAGCCGTTGCTTGAAATGGCCGCCGCCCGGGTCTTCTTCGACGGTATATTCACAACTCCGCGCGTTGCCCATCCGGAGGGCGTGGCCGTCCACCGCGACGGGTCGATCTGGTGCGGCACCGAAACCGGGGACCTCTTGAGGCTGGCCGCCGATGGCGGCTCGGTCGAACGCATGGGTGGCACGGAAGGTTTTCTGCTCGGTATTGCTTTCGACAGCGTGGGAAACTGTTTTGCCTGCGATTTGAAGCATTCGGCGATCTTTCGCTGGAATGCCGGGACGGGTCTTATGGAACGCTTCGCCTCGGCTGGCATCCGCGTGCCGAACTATCCGATCGTCGACGAGACACGAGGCTGGCTCTATGTTTCGGACAGCGTTGGCGAAGACAACCGCTCCGGCATCTTCCGCTACGACCTCAAGACGGGCGACGGCGGCCTGTGGTGCCGCGAAACCATGGCCTTTGCCAATGGCATGGCGATGGCACCGGACGGCAACGGGCTTTATGTCGTGGAAAGCAACGCGCCTTGCGTCAGCTATGTGCCGATCCGGGCTGACGGCGCGGCAGGGGCCCGGCAGGTCGTCGTCGAAGACGTGGACAATGTTCCGGACGGAGTGGCTTTTGCGCCCGACGGCTCGCTTTTCATTTCATGTTACGAGCCAAGCCGGATCTATCGCTGGCGCCAGGACAGAGGCCTCGAAGTGCTGATCGAGGATCCGACCGCGACCACGCTCGCCCACCCCACCAACATCGCCTTCAAGGGCAATAAACTCTACACAGCCAATTTGGGTCGCTGGCATATAACCGAGATCGACCTGGCCACAATTCCAAACTAGCGCCACGCCCGGTCAATCAGTGTCGAGCAGCCCTAAGGTCGATGGCTTGATGAAACAAGCTCGGCCTTGCGCCGTGCCGTCTCCAGCCCGATGGCGATGAAGCGGCGGGCATGCCGGGCCAGCTCCATATTATCGGTCCACAAATTGCGCCAGATGGCGGTTTTCTTCGACAGGTTCTCGTCAACGATCTCCGAGGAGAAGGATTCGAAGCTGAGGTCGTCGCCATAGCCGATTGCGGTCAGCGCATCGAAGATCGCTGCAAAGTCGATGTTGCCGGTGCCGAGGAAGCCGCGATGGCTCTCGCCGATATGGACATAGCCGATCTTGTCAGCCGCATGACGGATGGCCAGGGCGACATCGGCCTCTTCGATGTTCATGTGGAAAGTGTCGAGATGCAGGAAGATATTGTCTGAGCCGGTGTCCTCGATGAAGGCCAGCCCTTGCGCCGCGGTGTTGAGCAGATTGCTTTCGAAACGGTTGACGATCTCGAGGTTGAGCGTGACGCCGGCGGTCTTGGCGGTCTCCGCGACTTTGGCGAGCGTTCCGGCGCTGCGGTTCCATTGATCGCGCGTCGGCGCCTCGGTCTGCAATCCGTGGCCGGTACTGAGGATGCCGGCGACCTTCTGACCACCCAGATCGCGAGTAAGCGCGATCGTACGTTTTAGAATTTCGACGCCGTGCGCGGCAATCGTCTTGTCGGCGCTAGAAATGTCGCCGTCGGCCGGCAGTCCGATGCTGATCGCCACGCCGAGATCGAGGCCAGCGATGCGCTTGGCCAGCCCGTCAATGTCGACATTGGCAGGGTCGAGATAGGAGAATTCGATCAGGTCGAAGCCGGCCTCCCTGGTGT
>NZ_SUEO01000130.1:0-18067 GCF_004962925.1 Mesorhizobium sp.
CCCTCTGGCCGCTTCGCGGCCATCTCCCCCTCAAGGGGGGAGAAAAACATCTGCCGTGCCTTGTCGATTGCCATGTATTCGAGTTGGCCGCCGCCGATCGTGCCAAAAATTGCTGCGCCCGAGACGAGCATGAAGGCGCCCTTCTCGCGTGGCGTCGAGCCTTTTGTCCCGGCCACCTCGACCAGGGCGACCCGGCTGGCGCGCGCAAGAAAGGCTTTCAGGCTTTGCACATTCGCGTTCATCATTCGCATTCCCTATCGGGAAATATAGAGTTTTCGGCCCGGATTGCACGCTTCCTGGGATTTCCGAGGCTGGGTTCACGTGCCGGCCTTGGCCTCCTCTTTCAGCCGTTCGATCGCCATCAGCACCCGCTCCGGCGTCGCCGGTGCATCGAGGCGCGGGCAGATCCGGTGGTCGGCAACGCTCGCCACCGCGTCCGACAGCGCATGCAGCACCGAGATGCCGAGCGGGAGAGGCGGCTCGCCGACCGCCTTGGAGCGATGCACCGTCGGCTCGCTCGCTTCCGGCCAGTCGGCCAGCGTCACGTTGAAAATCTTTGGCCGGTCCGAAGCGAGCGGGATCTTGTAGGTCGACGGCGCATGGGTGCGCAGCCGGCCCTTGTCGTCCCACCACAATTCCTCCGTCGTCAGCCAGCCCATGCCCTGGATGAAACCGCCCTCGACCTGGCCGAGGTCGATGGCGCGGTTCAGCGAGCGGCCGGTCTCGTGCAGGATGTCGGTGCGCTCGACCATGTATTCGCCGGTCAGCGTGTCGACCGAGACTTCCGAGCATGCGGCGCCATAGGCGAAATAATAGAAGGGGCGCCCCTCGCCCTTGTCACGATCCCAATGGATTTTCGGCGTTTTGTAGAAGCCCGCCGCCGAAAGCTGGATACGCGCCATGTAGGCCTGCCTGACGAGATCGGCGAAGGCGATTTCCTGGTTGCCGATGCGCACCCGGTTGGGCAGGAACAGCACCTGGTCGCGCGGCACCTGGTATTTTTCAGCAGCGAAATTGGTCAGCCGATCCTTGATCTGCCGGGCTGCGTTCTGCGCCGCCATGCCGTTGAGGTCGGAACCGGACGATGCGGCGGTCGCCGAGGTGTTCGGCACCTTGCCGGTTGTCGTGGCGGTGATCTTGACCTGGTCGAGATCGATCTGGAATTCTTCCGCGACCACCTGCGCCACCTTGACGTAGAGGCCCTGCCCCATTTCGGTGCCGCCATGGTTCAGATGCACCGACCCATCGGTGTAGACATGCACCAGCGCGCCGGCCTGATTGTAGTGAGTGGCGGTGAACGAGATGCCGAACTTGACCGGCGTCAGCGCCAATCCACGCTTGATGAAGCGGCTGTTGGCGTTGAAGGCTTCAATGGTGCGACGACGCCTCGCATAGTCGCAACTCGCCTCCAGTTCGGCGACGATGCGGTGGATGATGTTGTCCTCGACCGTCTGGTGATACGGCGTGACGTTGCGGTCGCTGGTGCCATAAAAGTTCTTCTTGCGGATTTCGAGCGGGTCCTTGCCGACGGCAAAGGCGACCTCTTCGATGACACGCTCGGCGCCGACCATGCCTTGCGGCCCGCCGAAACCGCGGAAGGCGGTGTTCGACACAGTGTTGGTATAGAGCGGCGCCGACTGCGCGTGCACAGCCGGCCAGAAATAGGTGTTGTCGCAGTGGAACAGAGCGCGGTCAGTGACCGGGCCTGACAGGTCCGCCGAGAAGCCGCAACGCGCCGCGAACATGAAATCGACGCCGAGGATATTGCCCTCGTCGTCGAAGCCGACCTCGTAGTCGACGAGGAAGTCATGGCGCTTGCCGGTAGCGATCATGTCGTCGTCGCGGTCGGGGCGGATTTTCACCGCGCGATGATGTTTCTTCGCGGCGATAGCGGCCAATACTGCAAACTGATTGCCTTGCGTTTCCTTGCCGCCGAAGCCGCCGCCCATGCGGCGGATCTCGACCGTGATGGCATGGCTCGGCACGCCGAGTGCATGGCTGACCATATGCTGGATTTCACTAGGATGCTGGGTCGAGGAATAAATCGTGACGTCCTGGTCCTCACCGGGAACGGCCATGGCGATCTGGCCTTCGAGATAAAAATGATCCTGCCCGCCGATGCGCATTTTTCCCTTCAGCCGGCGCGGCGCCGCTTTGATGGCGGCGGCGGCATCGCCACGCTTCAAGGTCAGCGGCGGCGTGACCAGCTTGTCCTTGCGGGGATCAAGTGCACCGATGTCGGCGATGAAGGGCAATTCCCGGTATTCGACCTTGGCCAGCCTCGTGGCGCGGCGCGCCTGCTCGCGCGTTTCGGCGATGACGCAGAAGATCGGCTGGCCGAAGAATTGCACCTTGCCGTCGGCGAGCACCGGTTCGTCGTGACGGCCGGTCGGCGAAATATCGTTCTCGCCCGGCACATCGCTGGCCGTCAGCACGTCGACGACACCGGATGCTGCGCGCACCGCCGACAGGTCCATGCTGGTGATGGTGGCGTGCGTGGCCGTCGAAAGCCCAAGGCAGCCATGCAGCGTGCCTGATGATTCCGGCATGTCGTCGATATAGACGGCCGTGCCGCGGACATGCTTGTGCGCGGAATCATGGCGCTGATCGGCGGCAACGCCGCCGGAGATTTTTTGCGCCTTGAGGCTTGGAGCGTGCTTGGTCATCACGCTGCCTCGTACCGCGACACCTGGATCGGCGCCTTGGTGCCGCTGGTCTCGGCAAAGAAGCGTAGAAGCAGGTTGCGTGCCGCCAGTGCCCGGTATTCGGCGCTCGCTCGCATGTCGGTCAGCGGGGTGAAATCTTTGGCGTATTCGGCCATCGCCGCCTCGACCGTCGCCTCCGTCCAGGGCTTGCCGAGCAATGCCTTTTCCACGCCGAAGGCACGCTTCGGCGTTGCAGCCATGCCGCCATAAGCGATACGCACCTCCGCCACGGTGCCATCGCTGGCCAGCGTCAGCAGGAATGCGCCAAGTGCTGCGGTGATGTCCTCGTCACGGCGCTTGGTGATCTTGTAGACGGCGAAGTTGGTGTCCCTGGTCGGCACCGCGACATGCACGGCCTCGACGAATTCGCCCGGCTGCCGGTCCTGCTTGCCATAGGCGATGAAGAAATCTTCGAGCGGGATGGTTCGCCGCTTGTTGCCGCGGCGCAGCGTCAGCCGCGCACCCAAAGCGATCAGCGGCGGCGGGGTGTCGCCGATCGGCGAGCCGTTGGCGATGTTGCCGCCGATCGTGCCCATATTGCGCACCTGGTCGCCGCCGATGCGATCGAACAGTGGGCCCAGCGCCGGGATGCGCTTGGCCAGCGTCGAGAACGCCTCCGTGTAGGTGACACCGGCGCCGATCGAGATGATGCCCTTGTCCTCGGAAATCCCGCACAGCCCGTCGAGATTGCCTATGAAAATCGCCGGCGATATCTCGCGCATATGCTTGGTTACCCACAGGCCGACATCGGTCGAACCGGCAACGATGGTGGCGCCCGGCTCCTTGTCGAGCACGGCAGCGAGGTCGTCGGCATTGACAGGCACGACCAGCCGCTGCTTGCCGGCGCCGATCTCGATGCGCGTACCGTCTTTCATGGCTGCGAGCTTCTCGGCGATCGCCTTGCGCTCCGCAGCCAGCGGGTCCTTTGCCGCCTTGCCATAGCTGGAGATGGCACGCGCCGCCCGTATGATCGCTTCGTAGCCGGTGCAGCGGCAGAGATTGCCCTGCAGCGCCTTTTCGATGGCCGCATCCGACGGCTCCGGCGACCGCATCCACAGGGCGTAAAGCGACATGACGAAGCCCGGCGTGCAGAAGCCGCATTGCGAGCCGTGGAAATCGACCATCGCCTGCTGCACCGGATGCAGTCTATCGCCGTCGCCGCGCAGATGCTCCACGGTCACGACGTGCGTGCTATCGAGCGAGCCGAGGAAGCGGATGCAGGCATTGACGCTTTCATAGACCAGCCGGCCGGCCGAGAGCCTTCCGACCAGCACGGTGCAGGCGCCGCAATCACCCTCGGCGCAGCCTTCCTTGGTGCCGCGCAGCGAGCGCTCGAGCCGGAGCCAGTCGAGCAAGGTCTCGTCGGGCGTAACCTTGGTCAACGCAACGTTCTCGCCATTGAGGATGAAGCGTATCTCGCTGCGTGCTTTGAGCCTCATCATGTCTCAGCTCCCCCGATAGGTCGAATAGCCGTAGGGCGATATAAGCAGCGGCACATGATAGTGCACGGGCTCGGCCATGCCGAAGCGGATCGGCACGCTGTCGAGGAAGGCCGGTTCCGGCAGCCTCAACCCCTGCCGGCGCAGATAGTCGCCGGCCGCGAAGACCAGCTCGTATTCGCCGGTGCGGAATTGCGCGTCGGCAAGCAGCGGCGCGTCACAGCGGCCGTCGGCAT
This sequence comes from Mesorhizobium sp., assembly GCF_004962925.1. Lineage (GTDB taxonomy): Bacteria > Pseudomonadota > Alphaproteobacteria > Rhizobiales > Rhizobiaceae > Mesorhizobium. The sequence goes on from NZ_SUEO01000130.1 coordinate 4,381, forward strand.
TGGTGACCGCCGTCTTCAGATGCGTCCGCATATCGCCGTCGATGCGATAAAGGTCGATCGACAGGCCTGCCGCCGGCCTGCCGGTTGCGGTGTCGAGGACATGGGTCGTCAGACGTCCGCCTTCGGCTTTCGACGTTTCCGCCACTGGCTGCTCCCATTCCCGGTACGGTCGAACATGTTTGACGAATTGTGCGCCAATTAAAGGCGATGCATAAGTTCCGGTCGAGCGGAGTGCTGCGAAAACACTTTCAAAAATTTCGGGGGAATGCGCAAGCGGCCCTTTCGACTATCCTGATCACACCATCCGGCAGGAGCGACAATGCGTTACGAACGAGACATGCGCGGCTACGGCGCCAATCCGCCGGATCCGAAATGGCCTGGCGCGGCGCATGTCGCGGTGCAGTTCGTCGTCAATTACGAGGAAGGCGGCGAGAACTGCGTCCTGCATGGCGACAAGGCTTCGGAGGCCTTCCTGTCCGAGATCGTCGGCGCCGCACCATGGCTTGGCCAGCGCCACTGGAACATGGAATCGATCTACGAATATGGCGCCCGTGCCGGCTTCTGGCGATTGCTGCGTCTGTTCAGCGAGGCTGAGGTGCCGGTGACCTGCTACGGCGTCGCCACAGCGCTGGCGCGTTCGCCCGACCAGGTCGCGGCGATGCAGGGGGCCGGCTGGGAGATCGCCTCGCACGGACTGCGATGGATCGACTACCGCGACCATGCACCGGAAGACGAGCGCCGCGATATGGAAGCGGCTGTTAGCCTGCATTACGAGGTGACAGGGGCACGGCCGACGGGCTGGTACACCGGCCGCACTTCGATCAACACCGTGCGGCTGGCGGCGGAAGAGGGCGGCTTCGACTATGTGTCGGACACCTATGACGACGAACTGCCTTACTGGTTCGAGCATGATAGGCCGGATGGGTCGACAAAGCCGCAGCTCATCATCCCCTATACGCTCGACGCCAACGACATGCGTTTCGCCACGCCGCAAGGCTTCAACTCGGGCGACCAGTTCTTCACCTATCTCAGGGACAGTTTCGACACGCTCTATGCCGAGGGCAAGGCAGGACGGCCGCGCATGATGAATATCGGCCTGCACTGCCGTCTCGTCGGCCGGCCGGGCCGGGTCGCGGCGCTGAAGCGTTTTGTCGACTACGTCAAATCGCATGACAAGGTATGGCTGGCGCGGCGCATCGATATCGCAAGGCATTGGCAGGAGACCCATCCGTTTCGGCCGCCGGCGCTGCGCCCTTCGAAAATGGAATTCGAGGCTTTCGTCCACGCTTTCGGCGGCGTGTTCGAGCATTCGCCGTGGATCGCCGAGCGCGCCTACGAACTGGAGCTCGGCCCGGCGCATGACAGTGCCGGCGGCCTCCACAATGCGTTGTGCCGCGTCTTTCGGGCGGCCAGCGAGGCCGAGCGGCTCTCCGTGCTCAACGCCCATCCCGACCTCGCCGGCAAACTGGCGCAGGCCAAGCGGCTGACGGCGGAATCGACGAGGGAGCAGGCTTCCGCCGGCCTCGACGCGCTGACCGACAAGGAGCGCGAGTTGTTCTCCAAGCTAAATGCCGCCTACGTCACCAGTTTCGGCTTCCCGTTCATTATCGCGGTGAAAGGCAAGACCAAGGCGGAAATCCTGGCGGAGTTCGAGGCGCGCAGCGGCAACAGCCACGATGTTGAATTCGACACCGCCTGCAAACAGGTCGAGCGCATCGCACTGCTCCGCCTCAGGGACATGCTTCCGCAATAGATTTGGCTTCCGCAATAGGCTTTGGCTTCCGAAACAGGCTTGGCACTGATGGATATAAAAATGGCCGACCGAACCTACTACGCACCGCATGGCGGCCACCCTGGCCAGAGTGAGCTGCTGACCGGCCGCGCCGTCTTCACCGAGGCCTATGCCGTCATTCCAAGGGGCGTGATGCAGGACATCGTCACCAGCGCCTTGCCGTTCTGGGACAAGACCCGCGTCTGGGTGCTGTCGCGCCCGCTCTCGGGTTTTGCCGAGACGTTCTCGCAATATATCGTCGAGGTGGCGCCCGGCGGCGGCAGCGACCGGCCGGAACCGGATGGCGGCGCCGAGGGCGCCCTGTTCGTGGTCGAGGGCGAGCTGAGCGTTTTGCTGGCTGGCGAGAAACATGTTCTGCAGCCGGGCGGCTTTGCTTTCCTGCCGCCGGCCAGCGAATGGACCGTTCGCAACGAGAGCGATGAAGCTGTCCGTTTCCACTGGATCCGAAAAGCCTACGAAGCCGTCGAGGGCATCGATACGCCGCAAGCCCTTTTTGCAAACGAACAGGACGTCGCGCCGACACCCATGCCCGGCACCGAAGGCAGATGGGCGACAACGCGCTTCGTCGATCCTGAAGACATGCGCCACGACATGCATATCACCCTCGTTACGCTCGAGCCGGGCGCGGTCATCCCCTTCGCCGAGACGCATGTGATGGAGCATGGCCTCTATGTGCTGGAAGGCAAGGCGGTCTATCGCCTCAACCAGGACTGGGTCGAGGTCGAGGCCGGCGACTATATGTGGCTGCGCGCCTTCTGCCCGCAGGCCTGCTATGCCGGCGGGCCCGGCAAGTTCCGCTATCTTCTCTACAAGGACGTCAACCGGCACGCCAAGCTTGGCGGTGCCGGCATCGCGAAGCGTGTGCCATGAGCCGTATCGTCGCGCGCTCGCTGACCCGCGAGAACTTCGCCGAATTCGGCGACGTCATCGATATGGGCGGCGACAATCACTACCCGATCAATGGCGGCAAGGCGGAACGCTACCACGACCTCGCCACCGCCGAAGCGCTGGGGCCGAATGCGCGCGTGCTGATCTCCCTGGTGCGGGGCACGCCTTACGATTTCCCGCTGAAGCTGACCATGGTCGAGCGTCATCCGTTCGGCAGCCAGGCTTTCATCCCGCTGTCGCCACGGCCGTTCCTGGTCGTCGTCTGCCATGATAGCGACGAAGGTCCAGGAGAGCCGCACGCCTTCATCACCGCGCCAGGGCAAGGCGTCAACTTTCCGCGCAATCGGTGGCACGGCGTGCTGACGCCGATCGGCGAGGCCCAAGATTTTCTCGTCGTCGACCGCGGTGGCGACGGCTCCAACCTCGAAGAGTGCCATTTCTCGCACGCTTACGAGATCGATCTCCCCGGTGGAACCGCATGACGGCCGACGTTTCGCTGATCGACCGACTGCTCGACGTCATCGAGCACGACATCGTGCCGAAGACGGCCGAAGGCGTCGCCCACGGCAATAAGCTGTTCGGCGCGGCGATCCTGAGAAAGGGCGACCGCTCGCTGGTGCTCGCCGAAACCAACAACGAGACGGAAAATCCGCTCTGGCATGGCGAGGTGCACTGCCTGAAGCGGTTCTATGAAATGCCGCGGGCCGAGCGCGTCGACACCAAAGACGCCATTTTTCTCGCCACGCACGAACCCTGCTCGCTCTGCCTGTCGGCGATCACCTGGACCGGCTTCGATAATTTCTACTATCTGTTTTCGCATGAGGATTCGCGCGACAGCTTCGCCATCCCGCACGATCTGAAGATCCTGAAGGAGGTCTTCACCCTCGACCCCGGCGGCTACAATGCCGAGAACGCCTATTGGAAGAGCTTTTCGATCCGCAAATTAGTGCGATCGCTACCCGAGGCCGAGCGCCTGCGGCTGGAAACGCGGGTCGGCACAATTTCGGCGCGCTATGACGAACTGTCCAGCGCTTACCAAGCGAGCAAGGCCGAGAACGACATTCCGTTGAGTTGAATGCGGCAAGGTTCAATGGCTTGAATTGCCCCCTTTATGGTGGCATCTTGCGTTATGGAGAAACGCAGACCACTTACGATCTTGATGCAACCAAGGCCGAATTGGGTTCTGTCGACACGCTGGGGCTTTGATCGCGCCGGCGTTGTCGAGGTGATCGGCGGTATCACGCGGAAGATGTTTGTAAAGTCAATGACGACATTCGCCGACCACCGTGTCTGGCAAGATGTCTATCACGTGCCAGCACGCGATCTGGTTCTCTACGTGAAATTTCAGGCGGATGTCGTGACCGAATTCACGGTCATGTCGTTCAAGGAAAAATGATTATGGCGAGAAAAGAAAGCAGTGAAACGAATACCATGATCTCCCCTGAAACAGGAGAAACGCTGACGCGTGGAGTGCGTCCGTTCACTGTGACCTACAAGGGCGAGAGCATGATCGTCGATCTGCCGGGTTATTATCCCCCGTCGGGAGATGAGGGTGTGCATGTCGGAGAGGACATGACTGTCGCCGACGCGGCGCTCCGCATACTCAAAGAAAAGATCGACGGCGTTCCGGCACCGGCCACCATACGTCGCGTGCGCACAAAGCTCAAACTGTCGCAGCGCGAGGCAGGATCCCTGTTCAAGGTCGGCGAGAACGCTTTCGACAAATACGAACGGGGTCTGATCGAGCCGAGTGGCCCGACCATTCAGTTGATGACGCTGTTGGAGAAGCATCCCGAACTGCTGGACGAGTTGCGATAGCTCCACTCCCTGACAGGTCGCACATTTTTCTGCTCCAGTCGCGAATAGTGATTGAAAGTCGCCTCGCTGCGGGGCGTTATGCCCAGCATGAAAACCGTCACTGAATTCCCCCGAAAAGTCGTCGAATTTCCGGATATGGGGATCGTCATGCCGGATGGCTGCCGGCTGTCGGCGCGGGTGTGGATGCCCGACGACGCCAGCGACGATCCGGTGCCGGCGATCCTCGAGCATCTGCCTTACCGCAAGCGCGACAGCACGATCTTTCGCGATCAGCTGACGCATCCCTATTTCGCCGGCCACGGCTACGCATCGATCCGGGTCGACATGCGCGGCAATGGCGATTCCGAAGGGCTGATGGACGACGAATATTCCGAGCAGGAATTGCAGGACGCCTGCGACGTGATCGCCTGGGCGGCTTCCCAGCCCTGGTGCAACGGCAATGTCGGCATGATGGGCATCTCCTGGGGCGGCTTCAATTGCCTGCAGGTTGCGGCCAAGCAGCCACCGGCGCTGAAGGCGGTGATCAGCCTGTGCTCGACCGTCGACCGCTATGCCGATGACATCCACTACAAGGGCGGCTGCCTGCTGATCGAGAATTTCGGCTGGGCCTCGACCATGCTGTCCTATTCGTCGCGGCCGCCGGACCCGCTGCTGGCCGGCGACAACCGATGGCGCGACCTGTGGCTGACCCGGCTGGAGAACCAGCCCTTCCTGGCGCCGCTGTGGCTGAAGCACCAGCACCGCGACGCCTATTGGAAGCGCGGTTCGATCTGCGAGGACTATTCCGCCATTAAAGCCGCCGTGCTGTCGATCGGCGGCTGGCACGATGGGTATCGCAATACGATTTCCCATCTCGCCGCCAACATCGAGGCGCCGGTCAAGGGCATCGTCGGCCCGTGGATCCACAAATACCCGCATTACGCAGCACCGAAACCAGCGATCGGCTTCCTGCAGGAGGCCTTGCGCTGGTGGGACCGTTGGCTGAAGGACGTCGACACCGGCGTGGAGGCCGACCCGGCCTACCGCGCCTATGTGATGGACAGTGTGCGCCCCGCGCGCTGGCATCCGGAGCGGCCGGGCCGCTGGGTCGCTGAATCGGAATGGCCGTCACCCAACATCCGGGCTGAGGCGATCGAACTGATCCCGGAAGGGGCCAAGCCTGCAATCGTGGCTTCGCCGCAAAGCTGCGGAATTGCGGGCGGCGAATACTTTCCCTTCACCTTCGGTCCGGAATTGCCTGGTGACCAGCGCCCCGACGATGCGCTGTCGGTGTGTTTCGACCAGCCCCCGCTCGGCGAGGCGATCGACATTGTCGGCGCGCCGGAGGTTTTGATCCGGGTCGCCTCGGATCGACCGCAGGCGAACATCGCGATCCGGCTGTGCGACGTGCATCCCGACGGCGCGTCCGAGCTGATATCCTATGGCGTGCTCAACCTGACGCATCGCGACTCGCACGAATTCCCGCGAGCGCTGGTGCCTGGCGAAACCGTCAGCGCCCGCGTCGTGCTCGACCAATGCGCCTACCGCGTGCCATCAGGCCACCGCCTGCGCATTGCCGTTTCGAACGCCTACTGGCCGATGATCTGGCCATCGCCGAAACCGGTTCGGCTCGACCTGTCGGCGGCAACGCTGAAGCTGCCGCTGCGCCCGCTGGCGCAAGGCGACGAAGTCACGTTCCCCACGCCCGAGGCCGCAACGCCCTGGGCAACCGAAACGGTCCGTGCCGCCAATTCCGAGCGTCGTGTCGATCGCGACGAGAAGACTGGAATCGTCACGCTTTCCATCGTCGACGATTTCGGCGAGGTGCGCGACCTGGAGCATGGCCTTGCCAATGGCAGCATCGCGAGAGAGACGTGGGCGATCCATCCGGACAATCCGCTGTCAGCGTCGGGCAAGACGCACTGGACGCAGACGCTGTCGCGAAACGGATGGTCGGTGCGCACCGAAACATCCGCCGAAATGCGGTCCGACGCGCAAAGCTTCATGGTTAGCGCCAAAATCGAAGCCTATGAAGGCGAGAAGCTGGTTTTCGAGCGCAATTTCGAAGAGAAAATCCCGCGCGCACTGCTTTGAGCGCTTATGCGGATTGGTCCAATTGCGACGTACGATTTACGCCACGGCATGTCGCATTCGGTCTTGCTTACGGCGTTCCCTTGCGGTCATTATTCCCCTCACAAGAAATGATAAAAAACGACCACAAGGTCGAACCAACAGAGTGAGGAACTCAACATGTCTAACGAACTGGAATTTCTCAGCCGGCGCGTCGCGTCCGGCAAACTGAGCCGCCGTGATTTTCTCGGCCGGGCGGCAGCACTTGGCGTCACTGCGACCTTCGCCAATTCACTGCTTTCAAGTGCGGCGCGCGCCGCGGGTCCGGTCAAGGGCGGCACGCTGAAGGCCGGCCTGGTCGGTGGCGAGTCCACCAACAGCCTCGATCCGGCCCTGTTCATGACGCAGGTGCCGTTCGCCTTCGGCAAGATGTGGGGCGAACTGATCGTCGAGCTTTCCCCGGAAGGCACGCTCGAGAATCGCATTGCCGAGGAGATCGGCTCGTCGGACGACGCCAAGGTCTGGACGCTGAAGATTCGCGACGGCGTCGAATTCCACAATGGCAAGACGGTGACCGCCGAGGACGTGGCCGCCACGCTCGAACGCCATTCGGACGAGAAGTCGAAGTCGGGCGCGCTCGGCTACATGAAGGGCATCGAGAGCATCAAGGCCAGCGGCAAGGAAGTCGTGCTGACGCTGAAGGAGGCCAATGCCGACCTGCCCTATCTGCTCAGCGACTACCATTTGATCGTCCAGCCCAATGGCGGCAAGGACAAGGCCGATGCCGGCATCTCGGCCGGCCCCTACAAGATAACCACCAACGAGCCCGGCGTGCGCCATGGCGGCGAGCGTTTCGCTAATTACTGGCAGGCCGACAAGATGGGCCATGCCGACCAGATCGAGATCATCGTCATAAACGACGCCACGGCGCGTACGGCGGCCCTGCAGGGCGGCCAGGTCAATATGATCAACCGCGTCGAGCCGAAGATCGTCGATCTGATCAAGCGAGTGCCCGGCGTCACAATCCGCAACCATTCAGGCCCCGGCCACTACGTCTTCATCATGCACTGCAACACGGCGCCGTTCGACAACAACGATCTGCGCATGGCGCTGAAGCTGGCGATCGACCGCGAGGAAATGCTGGACAAGGTGCTGCGCGGCTATGGCTCTCTCGGCAACGACTTCCCGATCAACGCCTCTTACCCGCTCTTCACTGATATCGAGCAGCGCAAATACGATCCCGACAAGGCCAAGTTTCACTACAAGAAGTCGGGCCATGAGGGTGCCGTCCTGCTCCGGACATCGGATGTCGCCTTCCCCGGCGCCGTCGATGCCGCACAGCTGTTCCAGCAAAGCGCGGCCAAGGCCGGCATCACGCTGGAGATCAAGCGCGAACCGGGCGACGGGTACTGGTCGGAAGTCTGGAACAAGCAGCCCTTCTGCGCCTCTTACTGGGGCGGACGCTCGACGCAGGACCAGATGTACTCGACCGCCTATCTGTCGACGGCTGACTGGAACGACACACGTTTCAAGCGTCCGGATTTCGACAAGATGGTGCTGGCGGCCCGCGCTGAACTCGACGAGGCCAAGCGCAAGGCAATGTACCACGACATGGGTGTCATGGTGCGCGACGAGGGTGGCCTGATCCTGCCGATGTTCAACCAGTTCATCGACGCGACAGGCGCCAAGGTCGCCGGCTGGGTCGACGATCCGCATCAGGAGCTGATGAACGGGTACGCTCTGGCAAAGTGCTGGCTCGAAGCCTGAGCCCGGCCTTGCGGAAATGTCCTCACCCATCGTGAAACTGGTGGCCCAGCGCATTGCGCTGGGCATCCTCCTGCTGTTGGCCGTATCGGTCCTGATCTTCGCCGGCACCCAGATCCTGCCCGGCGACGTCGCGCAAGCCATCCTCGGACAGTCGGCGACACCGGAGTCGCTCGCCAATCTGCGTGAGCAGCTCGGCCTCAACGATCCCGCCTTTATTCGCTATTTCCGCTGGCTCGGAGGCGTCGTGACCGGCGATCTCGGCACTGCCATGTCAAGCGGGCAGGATATTGCGACGTCGATCAAGGGGCGGTTGTGGAACACGCTGTTCCTCGCGTTCTGGGCGGCGGTCGTGGCCGTGCCGCTGGCGATCATCCTCGGCCTGATCGCGGTTCGTTACCGCAATGGCTGGGTCGACAAACTGATCTCCGGACTGGCGCTTGCCTCGACGTCGTTTCCCGAATTCTTCATCGGCTACGTACTCGTCTATTTCTTTGCCGTGAAATATCAGATCTTCCCCGGCATCTCGACGGTCTATGACGGAATGCCGTTCGGCGAGCGCATGCAGGCGATCATGCTGCCGGCGGCGGCACTGACGCTGGTGGTGCTCGCCCACATGATGCGCATGACGCGCGCCGCGATCCTCAATGTCATGCAGTCGGCTTATGTGGAAACCGCCGAGCTCAAGGGGCTTTCGGCATTCGCGGTCATCCGCAGGCATGCCTTTCCCAATGCGATTGCGCCGATCATCAACGTCGTTATGCTCAACCTCGCCTATCTCATCGTCGGCGTCGTCGTGGTCGAGGTGATCTTCGTGTACCCGGGCATGGGGCAATATCTCGTCGACCACGTCACTAAGCGTGACGTACCGGTGGTGCAGGCGGTCGGCTTGATCTTTGCCGCCGTTTATATCAGCCTGAACATCATTGCGGACATAGCGGCGATCGTCGCCAATCCGCGTCTCAGACACCCGAAATAAGGGGCGGCGCTGTGCTGGATATAAAACATATCCCCATTCCCGCGCTGATCGGCCTGGTGCTGACGGCGCTGTTCGTGCTGGCGGCGATCTTCGCGCCGTGGATCGCGCCGTACGGCAATGGCGAGATCGTCGGCGACGTCTGGGCACCGATGTCGGCGACACATTTGCTGGGCACCGACAATCTCGGCCGCGACCTTCTTTCGCGCATGATCTACGGCGCCCGCGTCACGCTGTTCATCGCGGTGCTGGCCACCGCGCTGTCTTTCTCGCTCGGCGCCATCCTTGGCTTCTCGGCGGCGGTTTTCGGCGGCTGGTTCGACACGCTTATGTCGCGCCTTGTCGATCTCCTGATGTCGATCCCGACGCTGATCATGGGCCTCGTCGTGCTCTCGGTGCTGCCGACCAATCTGGTGACCCTGATCCTGGTGATGGGCATCCTCGACTCGACCCGCGTCTATCGCCTGTCGCGGGCGGTCGCCGTCGACATCAACGTCATGGATTTCGTCGAGGCGGCCAAGCTACGCGGCGAAGGCAGCGTGTGGATCATCTTCCGCGAGATCCTGCCCAATGCATTGTCGCCGCTGGTTTCGGAACTCGGCTTGCGTTTCATCTATGCCGTGCTGTTCCTGTCGACGCTGTCCTTCCTCGGGCTCGGCGTGCAGCCGCCCAGCGCCGATTGGGGCGGCATGGTCAAGGAAAACAAGGACGGCATCGTCTTCGGCATCGCGGCTGCGCTCATCCCGGCGGCGGCGATCGCCATGCTGGCGATTTCCGTCAACCTTGTCGCCGATTGGGTGCTCAACCGCACGACGAGCCTGAAGGGAGGACGCGGGTGATGGCTGACCAGCGAGCAAAGTCCGTGCTGCTCGACATCCGCAATCTGCGCATCGAGGCCACCGTGTTCCCGCCGGGCGAGGCGCCGAAGAACATCGTGCTGGTCCATGACGTTTCTTTGACGCTCGAGAAGGGCAAGGTGCTCGGCCTGATCGGCGAGTCCGGCGCCGGCAAGTCGACCATCGGCCTGTCGTCGATGGGCTACGGCCGCGGCGGCGTCCGCATCACCGGCGGTGAGGTCATCCTCAACGGCCGCGACATCCTCAAAGGCGGCAAGGAGGGCTTTCGCAAGCTGCGCGGGCGCGAGGTCTGCTATGTCGCGCAATCGGCGGCGGCGGCGTTCAACCCGGCGCACAGATTGATGGACCAGGTGGTCGAGGCGACGCTGCTGCACGGCACGGCGACGCGGGCAGCGGCCGAAAAACGGGCCGTCGCGCTGTTCAAGAAGCTCAGCCTGCCGAACCCCGAAAGCATCGGCGAGCGCTTTCCGCACCAGGTGTCGGGTGGTCAGCTGCAGCGTGTGATGACGGCGATGGCGCTGTGCTCCGAGCCCGACCTGATCGTCTTCGACGAGCCGACAACGGCGCTCGACGTGACGACGCAGATCGACGTGCTTGCGGCGATCAAGGACGCCATCCGCGACACCCATGTCGCGGCGCTCTACATCACCCACGACCTTGCCGTCGTCGCCCAGGTGTCGGACGAGATCATGGTGCTGCGCCACGGCCGGCTGGTCGAATGGGGCGGGACCCGTCAGATCATCAAGGAACCGCGCCAGGAATACACCAATGCGCTGGTCTCGGTGCATGAGATCGAGCACCAGGAACAGAAGCCCGGCACGACGCCGTTCCTGTCGGTCAAGAACATCACCGCCGCCTATGGCCGCAGCCATATCAAGGTGCTGAAGAACGTCTCGGTCGACATCTATCCGGGCCAGACGCTGGCCGTGGTCGGCGAGTCCGGCTCGGGCAAGTCGACACTGGCGCGCGCCGTCACCGGCCTGTTGCCGCCCGAACAGGGCACCGTCACCTTCGACGGACGTCCGCTTGCCAACCGACTTGCCGACCGGCCCAAGGAAGATCTGCGCCAATTGCAGATGATCTACCAGATGGCCGACGTGGCGATGAACCCGCGTCAAACCGTCGGCACTATCATCGGCCGGCCGCTCGAATTCTATTTCGGTCTGCGTGGAAGGCAACGTGACGCCCGCGTCGCCGAGCTGCTCGACAAGATCGAGATGGGCAAGGGCTTCATCGACCGCTACCCGGCCGAGCTTTCCGGCGGCCAGAAACAGCGCGTCTGCATCGCCCGCTCGCTCGCCGCCAAGCCGAAGCTGATCATCTGCGACGAGGTGACCTCGGCGCTCGACCCGCTGGTGGCCCACGGCATCCTGAAGCTGCTGCTCGATCTGCAGAAAGAGGAAAACGTCGCCTATCTGTTCATTACCCACGACCTTGCCACGGTGAAGTCGATCGCCGATTCGATCGCGGTAATGTATCGCGGCGAGGTGGTGCGCTACGGCGCGAAGAGCCAGGTGCTGGCGCCGCCCTTCGACGACTATACAGACCTTCTCTTGTCTTCAGTCCCCGAAATGGAGATCGGCTGGCTGGAAAAGGCGATCAAGGGACGGCGCATGGCCAGCGCGGGGAATTAGACACCCCGGTGGCGCTCAAGACAAAACTTCTGCTCATCGTCCTCGACGGCGTGCCTTACCGCAATTGGCGCCGACTGATGGGCAATCTCGAAGGCTGGGTGCAATCAGGCGAAGCGCGCGTCTGGAAGATGCGCTCCGTTCTGCCGTCGACCTCGGCCTGCTGCTATGCCTCAATCCATACCGGCGTGGCGCCGCAAGTGCATGGCATCCTGACCAACGAGAACCGGTTCCGCGTCGAGCAACCGGATATATTTTCGGAGGTCAGCAAGGCCGGCGGCAAGACCGGCGCGGTCACTCATTCCTACTGGTCCGAATTCTTCCGGGCCTATCCGTTCGATCTGGTCGAGGACATGGAGTTCGACGAGCCCGGCGGGCCAATCACGCATGGCCGGTTCCACACCATGACCGGCTACAACGCCCGCAACCAGATGACGCCGAGCGACGTCGACCTGTTCGCGACGCTGACCATGCTGACCAGGCGCCACCGCATCGACTACGGCATCCTGCATACCTGCACGCTGGACTCGATGGGCCACCGCTTCGGCCATGACTGTCATGAGATGGATCACGCCGTCTGTGCGATGGACGGCATGCTCTCAGCCTTCCTGCCGCGCTGGCGGGAAGCCGGCTACGAGGTCATCGTCACCGCCGATCACGGCCAGACCGATCGCGGCCATCATGGCGGTCATGACGACGAGATGCAGGATTTCGCGCTTTACTATTTCGGCCCGGGCAAGGGGCCGGAGGCCAACACGCTGTTAGACCAGTTGCAGCTTGCGCCGACCGTGCTTGCCCGCCTCGGCGTGCCGGTGCCTGCGACGATGAAGGCCAGGCCGTTCCTCGACTGATTGGGGCGAGTGGCCACCTTCCCTTCTCCCCCTGTGGGAGAAGGTGAATTGTCGCGAAGCGACAAGACGGATGAGGGGTGTTGGAAGAAACTCGGCGTGAAAATATTGAGGAATTTGAAGCGCTTATTTCTTCGGTGTAGCGATCCGTCCAGCACCCCTCATCCGACCGAGCTTCGCTCGGCCACCTTCTCCCACAGGGGGAGAAGGGAACACTCTGGCAACGTTGTCGCTCTTCGGCTAGCTTTCAGAAAAATCCGGGCGGAAAGCGGTGAACCTTTTTGGGCCGATCGGCGACAGAGCAGACAGGAGCCAGGCGGCTCGACCGGCCATGACGGCAGCGACGGAGACCGATCGCGCGCTTGTCAGCCGGGTCGCGAAGGGCGACCGTGCCGCCGTGCGGCTCCTGTTCATGCGCCACCACGCGCGGGTCTACCGCTTCGTGGTGCGCCAGACGGGATCGGAAATGATGGCCGACGATATCGCCAACGAGGTGTTTCTCGAACTCTGGCGCCAGGCGCCAAGCTTCGAGGGGCGCTCGGAAGTCTCGACATGGCTGCTCGGCATCGCCCGCTTCAAGGCGCTGTCGTCACTGCGCAAGAAGAAGGAAGACTGGATCGACGACGATGACGCGGCCCAGATCGCCGACGGCGCCGATACACCGGAAGTCGTCACCATGAAGGAAGACAAGGGCGCCGCCTTGCGGCGCTTCGTCGATGCCTTGCCGGAAGAGCACCGCACGGTGATCGACCTTGCCTATTACCACGGACAGTCGGTGGCCGAGATCGGCGAGGTGCTCGGCATTCCGGTTGCCACCGTCAAGACCAGGATGTTCTACGCCCGCAAGAAACTCGGTGAGGCCCTCAAGGCCGCCGGTTACGACAGGGGGTGGCCATGAGCGCCGCTGAAAAGATGTCGCGCCGCGATGAAATGGAAACGCTGCTGCCGTTCTACCTGAACGGCTCGCTGGAAGGCTCGGAACTCGAAGCCGTAGAGGAATGGCTGGCGTCCGATCCGACAGCACTTGCTGCACTCGGCGAGGCCGAAGCCGAATTCTCTAGCAC
>NZ_SUEO01000130.1:18077-18476 GCF_004962925.1 Mesorhizobium sp.
CCCGCCGGCCGATGCGCTCGGCCGCTTCGCCCGGGCGCTCGACGCCGAAGCCGGCCCCGTGCGCGCGCCGGCGGCATCGTCCTGGCTGGCGCAGGTGTGGGGCCGCTTCATGGCGGTACCGGCCGGCGTCGCCTGGGCTGCGGCGGCAGCACTGCTTGCCCTGGTCATGGTGCAATCGGTTATTCAGCCAGGTGGCAAGGGTGGCGATTTCGAGATCGCCGGCCAGCAAGGCGATCTGGCGAAAATGCCGTTCGCGCTGGTGAAGTTCAAGCCGGATGCGAAGATGGCCGACATTGTCGCTTTTCTTGGCGAACACCAGCTGAAGATTGCCGGCGGGCCGACCGCCGACGGTGTCTTCCGCCTTGGCATCCCGGCCGCAACCACCGCCGACTATGAAAA
>NZ_SUEO01000131.1:0-266 GCF_004962925.1 Mesorhizobium sp.
CGCTTGTCGGCGAGGTGCGTGGCGTCGGCCTGATCGCGGCGGTCGAACTGGTCGGCGACAAGGTGACCAAGACGCCGTGGGAGACGGCCGGCGCGCTGGGCGGGCTCGTCAACGGTTTTATGCAGCAGAACGGCGTCATCTCGCGCAACATGGGCGACGCGCTGGCCTTCTGCCCGCCGCTGATCATCACCGAGCCTCAGGTCGATCAGATGATCGACGCGTTTGAAAGATCGCTCGAAGCCGCCGCCAAACAGGTCGGATCACAG
>NZ_SUEO01000131.1:276-7403 GCF_004962925.1 Mesorhizobium sp.
GAGCTGAACCTGAAACAAAGACCCGCCAGCGGCGGGTCATCGGCGCAAATCAGCACCATATCCAAATCAATATCTCAGTTTGAATTTCGGCTGTGGGTGGAAACTTGCCGTATGCGCGCCTGTCGGAACGACGTGATTGCGGCAAGGAGCGGACGTCGCCCCGCCTATGCGGCTTGCTCACTCTAGCGTCGGGGCGGTCCGCAGACCGTTGAATCGAAATCGCTGCGAAGCCCACGGGCAGACCTTAGCCTCCTGCGCTGAGCATTTCGATGATTGTTAAATCCAAAGAATCACCACAGGACGGTGGCCGTCGAGCGAGTTTTCAGCAGCCCATTTCCGCAGCCTATTAATGTGCAACTTGGGAAGCTGCCGACATCAATTCCTCGGGATTCAGCGCTCTGAAGGTGTTGAGGCCATCCTCCAGAACTTCAGTGAAGTTCCAGCGTACGATGCCCGCCCGGTCGATTAGGAACTGACCGACAAGCTGCGCCTGGCTGGAAGCCATGGCCTGCTGATCGACTTCCGTAATCTCATATCCTTCCTTCTTGTTAAGAAATTCATTCATTGCCATGACGTCCATAGGCTCGGGCAACTCGCCCGGGAGATGGAACGGTATCGACATGACCGTGTCCATCCCGACCTCGCGCAAGCCGAAAGCACGGTGCGAGGCTCGCTCCGGGTCGGATGCGGCGAGAAGATCGGGTGCCGGGTGGTAACGGAAATAGAGCCGCGCCCGCTCGACCGGCGTATTGACCACAGCCAGGCATTCGACGCCTTTCTCACGCAGGGCCGGCTTGAGTTGCGCCATCGCCGCGACATGGCGCCGGCAGAACGGACAGTGCAGGCCTCGGAACAAACCGATCAACAACGGGCTACGGCCTCGAAAATCATCGAGCGCGATCTTGCCTTCGCGTGAGATCGCATTGAGCACAACATTCGGTGCCCGGTCGCCCGGCTGCAGCGGGCGGTCAACACTACTCGTGGACATGGACAACCTCCTCGCCCCGGGGTCAGTCAGGGAAAGCAGCACACCCAGCGTTTCGGAGGCGATCAAGTGCTGGGGCGAAAGCTTCCTGTGCCAAGGCAATAGCTTTCGACCTCTGCCATATTGCCGAGGTCGAGATTACGCGCGTTGCAAGCCCATCATAACACGAAAAAGCATCTGCGGGTGCCGCCAAATGTGGTGAATTACCTTACGCGAGCGCACTCCCGAATGCTCTTTCGCTGAAGGTCAGGTTCCCGACCTCGATTTGGAGGTTCAAGTCTGCAACGCCCAAGGTCGTCAACGGGTCGTGAGCCGAAATTCAAACTCGAACAACACCGCGCTCGCGATGACCATACTTGAACATCGTTTGCGCGGGTGCTACGTCGCCCATATCGACAGGGGCGCTCCGTATTGCCGGGGCTGAGATGGTGGGTGCAAGCCTTCGGTCCCTCAAGCTGATCTGGGTAATGCCAGCGGAGCGAGGCGACCATGTTTTCAGGTGCACAGATTTCCCTGTATCCGATGTGCGACGATTTCGTCGGCGTCATCCTTGGCGCACTTTCGGCGATGGACCCCTATCGCCCGAATTTCCGCATCGAAACCGACGACATTTCGACGTTGATCGTCGGCCCGCCGGACCAGCTTTTCCCGGCCATGCGCGACCTCTTCGCATCGGCGGCGGCAAGCGGCGTGCATTGTGTGTTGTCAGCAACGGTGTCGCGCGGCTGCCCTGGCGAGCCTGACGATCCGATCTGCACACCGATTTCCGGCAGCAGCCATGAACTCTCCCTGGCCGAACGCATCGGCGCGGCGCGGGCGCATGTCGACAGTGCGAAAAAGCTCGGACAAGAGGTCGCCGCGCAGTTCTCGCTCTATCCGCTTGGCGAGGGCCATCACATGGACGAGATCTACGGCTGTATCGAGTTTCTCAAGACTTCGGGCGTCTTCGACAGGTCGAAGAATTTCTGCACGAAGCTGAGAGGCGATGTCGGGCCGGTGTTCGCGACGCTGTCGGAAGCCTTCCTTCGCTTCGGCGCGCCGCAAGGCCATGTGGCGCTCGACCTTACCGTGTCGGCAAACAGCCCGAGCCCTCATTAGTCTTGGCTGTCAACGGCTTGCAGCGATATCCGAAACGGCATCCGGAACGACCACCAGCTTGCCGACGAAATCCTTGGCGATGAAATCCGCCTGGGCGCGGTGGAAATCGGATAGCTTGTAGACGCCGCCGACCAGCGGCCGGATCTTCTTCTCCTCGATGTAGCGGACGATGCGGCGGAAATCGTGTCGCGTGCCCTGGCTGGAGCCATGCAATTGCAGCTGCTTCAGATACATGGTGCGCAGATCGAGCTGCACGACCGGCCCGGCAATCGCGCCGGCGGTGGTGTAGCGGCCTTCGGGCCTGAGGATGCGCAAGAGGTCATTGAAGATCGCGCCGCCGACGAGGTCGGCAACCACGTCGATCGGCTGGCCGCCAGTCGCCTCGTTTACCGCAGCCGGCAGGTCAGCCACGCCACGGGTGATCACCGCCTCGGCGCCGATGTCGAGCACGGCCTGTTCCTTGCCCTTGCCGATGACGGCATAGGGGATGGCTCCGCGCGCCCGCGCCAGCTGTACGATGCCGGAGCCGACGCCGCCCGACGCGCCGGTGACCAGCACGCGCTCGCCGGCCTTCAGGCCAGCGCGTTCCAGCATCTGTTCGCCGGTGAGATAGGCACAGCAGAAGGTCGCGAGTTCGACGTCAGTCAGGTCGGTGTCCACGACATGGGCGTTCTCGGCCGGCACGGCCTGGTATTCGGCATAGCCGCCGTCGCGGCCATGGCCCATATAGTCGATGTCGGCAAGTGAATCGTCGTCGCGGTTGTAGATGGAGAAATCGACCATCACCCGCTCGCCGATACGGTCCGGAGAAACACCGTCGCCGACGGCGACGATGTGGCCGACCGTGTCGGTGCCCTGGATGCGCGGGAAGGTCAGCGTGTTGCCCTGACGCCGCCAGGTCGACACAGCGGCGGCATCTTCCTCCGTGCCATAGGCGCCCTGTCGCACCCAGACATCGGTGTTGTTCATGCCGCAAGCGGTGACCTTGACCAGCACTTCACCTGGTGCGGGCGAGGGCACTTTCACGTCGGTGCGGTAGACGAGCTTTTCCGGCCCGCCGTGACCGGTGAGATGCACGGCGGCCATGGCGGCGGGGAGGGTTTTGGTCATGGCGTTCATGTCAGCCTTCAAATGTTGGCAAACACGCTTTTCACCGCATCGGCCGTCTTCGAGACGACGATGTCGGCCTCTTCGCGCGTCAGGCAGAGCGGCGGCGCAAAGCCGAGAATGTCGCCCTGCGGCATGGCGCGGCCGATGACACCGCTCGCTGCCAGCGCCGTGGCGATCTGCGGTCCGATCTTCTGCGAGGCGTAGAAGAACACGCGGTCGTCCCGGTCGGCGACGAACTCGATTGCCGCCAGCATGCCGTCGCCGCGCACTTCGCCGACATTTTTGTGGCCACCGACGGCTTTCGTCAGTTCGGTGCGGAAATAGGCGCCGGTTTCGCCGGCATTGGTCACCAGGTCCATCTCGTCGATCAACTCGAGATTGGCGACGCCGGCGGCAACGCAGATCGGGTGCGCCGAATAGGTCCAACCATGGCCGAGCGAGCCGAGCTTGTCGGAACCCTGCACCAGCACCTGCCAGACCCTGTCCGCGACGATGACCCCAGACAGTGGCGCATAGGCCGAGGTCAGGCCCTTGGCGATGGTGATCAGGTCGGGCTTGATGCCGTAATGGTCGGAGCCGAACATGGTGCCCAGCCGGCCGAAGCCGGTGACCACTTCGTCGGCGACCAGCAGCACATCGTATTTCTTCAGCACCGCCTGGATCTTTTCCCAATAGAGAGCGGGCGGCGGCACGATGCCGCCGGTGCCGAGGATCGGCTCGCCGATGAAGGCGGCGACCGTTTCCGGACCCTCAGCCAGGATCATCTCCTCGAGCTTGTCGGCGCAATATTGCGAGAACTGCTCCTCGCTCATCGAGCGGTCGGCGCGGCGGAAGTAGTAGGGTGCTTCGGTGTGCAGGATCGGCGCACGCGGCAGGTCGAAAGCGTTGTGGAACAGGTCGAGCCCGGTCAGCGATCCGGTCATCACGCCGGAGCCGTGATAGCCGCGCCAGCGCGAGATGATCTTCTTCTTCTCGGGCCGGCCGAGCACGTTGTTGTAGTACCAGATCAGCTTGATGTTGGTTTCGTTGGCGTCTGAACCGGAAAGGCCGAAATAGACCCTCGACATGCCTTGTGGGGCGCGGTCGATGATCATCTTGGAAAGCGTGATCGACGCCTCGGTGCCGTGGCCGACATAGGCATGGTAATAGGCGAGGTTCTTGGCCTGGGCGGCGATGGCGTCTGATATCTTCTGGCGGCCATAGCCGACATTGACGCAGTAAAGCCCGGCGAAAGCATCGATGCTCTTGCGGCCGTTGTTGTCCCAGATGGTGACGCCTTCGCCGCCGGCGATGATGCGGGTCGGCGATTCACCGCGTGCGTGGGTGCCCATATGGGTCGAGGGATGGAAGAAGTGGTCGCGGTCCCAGGCGGCGAGTTCGTTGGACTGGTCGAGCATCTTTTTTACTCCTAAGGGAAACGTGTCGGGCGCGGTTCTCGGGGCGTCACTACAACCTAGGCTACGTCCAGGCAGAGATATTTGAGATCGGTAAAGGCTTCGAGTCCATGGCGCGAGCCCTCGCGGCCGATGCCGGACTGTTTGACGCCGCCGAACGGGATCGGCGCGCCAGTGATCTTCACGCGGTTGATGGCGACCATACCGTAGTCGAGCGCGCGGCCCATGCGCAATTGGCGGCCGCCGTTCTCGGTGACGATATAGGCGACGAGGCCGTATTCGGTTGCGTTGGCGCGGGCGACGACTTCCTCTTCGCTGTCGAAGGGCGTCACCGCGGCGACCGGACCAAAAGTTTCCTCACGCATGATCAAGGCGTCGTCAGTGACATCGGCCAGCAGGGTCGGCTGGTAGAACAGCGGGCCGGCCGCATGGCGGCCGCCGCCGGTGAGGCAGCGTGCGCCATGGGCGAGCGCATCGGCGACCTGCTCCTCGACCTTCTTGACGCCGCGCTCGTGCATCAAAGGCCCGATGTCGATGTCATCGGCCAAGCCATTGCCGGTACGCAGCGTCTCGATGCGCCTGGCGAAGGCGGCACAGAAACGATCGTAGATCTGGCGCTGGACATAGATGCGGTTGGCGGCGAGACAATCCTGGCCGGAAGTGGCGAATTTGGCGTCGACGGCGATTGTCACAGCCTTGTCGAGATCGGCGTCGGCAAAGACGATCAGCGGCGCATGACCGCCAAGCTCCATCACCAGCCGCTTCATCGTCGGCGCACTTTGCGCGGCGATCAGCCTGCCGATCTCGGTCGAACCGGTGAAGCTCATCGCCCGGACGCGAGCGTCTTCGCACATCCGCCCAACGATGGTCGAAGCCTTGCCGGTGAGAACGTTGAAGACGCCTGCCGGCAGGCCGGCGCGTTCGCCGAGCTCGGCGAGCGCCAGCGCCGACAGCGGCGTTTCCGACGAAGGATGCGCGACGATTGTGCAGCCGGCGGCAAGGGCGGCGGCCGCCTTGCGGGTCAGCATGGCCGCGGGAAAATTCCACGGCGTGACGACGCCGACGACGCCGAGCGGTTCGCGCCGCACCATCATCTCGGCATCTGGCAAATGGCTGGTGACGCTTTCGGCGTTGAGGCGTTTTGCCTCCTCGGCATACCACTCGACGAAGGAGGCGGCGTAGTCGATCTCGCCAAGCGATTCTTTGAGCGGCTTGCCTTGTTCGAGTGTCATCAGGAGCGCCAGATCATCCTTGGCGGCGATAATCAAATCGAACCATTTTCGCAGGATTTTCGAGCGTTCTTGAGGCAAAAGCCCCCGCCATGCGGGAAAGGCGCGGGATGCCGCGCTGATCGCCTTGCTCGTCTGCTTGGCATCGAGCGCGGCAACCCACGCGACGGTGGCGCCCGTGGCAGGATCGGTCACCTCGAAGCTCTCAGCGGCCTCACTCGCCGTCCAGTGGCCGTCGACATAGGCGAGTTCTCGCAGCAGCCGGCGGTCGGCGAGGCCGTCAAGCGCTTCGTGGCGTTGTGGGCGGGCAAAATGCGCGGACATGTTCGAGGTCTCCCGATGTCGAGGCGATGCGGAGAGACTATGCGCGCGATGCAGACAGAGAGACTGTTTCAACGCCGTTGCGTAGAGAGATTGTCTCTATTGGGCTGCCTGGGCAGACGATCTCTCTAGCGTTACGACTGCGCCGGCAACAGATCCGCCACCGGCAAGACAATCTCCTCCTTCACCGTCTTGGTGACAATGTAGGTGAAATAGCGGTCGATGCCGATCTCGCGTTCGAGCAGGGCGTCGACCAACCGCTGGTAGGCGTCGATGTCGCGCGCCATCACTTTCAGCAGATAGTCGACGCCGCCGCCCACCGACCAGCAGGCGACGATTTCGGGGACGTCGCGGATGACGCGCTCGAAACGGTCGAAATCGGCCTGGCGGTGGCTGGCCAGCGTCACCTCCATCAGTACGGTGGCGACCGGCGCGACGGCGCGCATCGCAACCTTGGCGTGATAGCCGGAGACGATGCCGGCCTTTTCCAGCTTGCGCAGCCGCATCCAGCACGGCGTCGGCGACAGGCCGACCTTGTCGGCGAGCGCCAGCTTGGTAATGCGCCCGTCGCGCTGGACCGCGTCGAGGATTTTGAGGTCGATCTGATCGAGTTTCGGTGCGGCCATAAGCGTCCACTTTTTTCGTCCCCGGCACCATGAGGGCGCATTATTTCGATTGTCAATTGCACTGATTTCGATCTCTAATATGTCATGACATTGTGGCGTCCAGATCCCGCGCTCATCCGGCGGCCGGCCTATCAGTCGCTTGCCGACCAGTTCGCGCGCGCCATTCATGATGGCCGTCTGGCCAACGGCGCGCGGCTGCCGACGCATCGACGGCTGGCCGACGAACTGAAGCTTTCGGTGCAGACAGTCAGTCGCGCCTATGAGGAGCTGATCCGCCGGGGCCTGATCTCCGGCGAGATCGGCCGCGGCAGCTTCGTGCAGACGCAGCGCCGCGAACCGGAGCCGCCATACTTGCCGGAGCGTC
>NZ_SUEO01000131.1:7413-8080 GCF_004962925.1 Mesorhizobium sp.
GGCGAAGCCCTGTGCCTTGAGCTCTTCGAGCTTGCTGTCGTTCCGGCCGAACATGGTGTTCCCGCGCCACCGCGCGGTGGCGGTCGACTGGCTGCGGCTCTGCGGTCTCGATGTGTCCGCGCAGAATGTCAGCCTGACCAACGGCGCCACTGCGGGCATGACAGTGGCGCTGATGAGCGTGGCGCCGCCCGGTTCGACCGTCGCCACCGAGGCGATCGGCCACCACACGCTGATACCGCTGGCGCGCTATCTCGGCTTCAACCTCGAAGGACTGCCGATCGATGACAACGGCTTGATCCCGGAGGCGCTCGACGAGGCGTGCCGGCTTTCCGATATTCGCGCCGTGTTCGTGCAGCCTTCAGTGATCAATCCGACCGCAACATTGATGGATGCCGCACGGCGCGAGCAGATCGCTGCGGTTGCGCGAAAGCACGACATCGCCATCATCGAGAACGACGTGCTCGGCCCCCTGGTCGAGGGCCGGCCGCCGCCGGTCGCCGCCTTCGCGTCAGAGCGCACGCTCTACGTCACCTCCTTCACCAAGATCGTGGTGCCGGGCCTGCGCATCGGCTACCTCGCGGCGCCCGATCGCTATGTCGCCGCCGTCGCCAATCGGCATCTCGTCTCCAACTGGATGGCGACGCGGGCGAAGCCCTGTGCCTTGAGC
>NZ_SUEO01000131.1:8090-10283 GCF_004962925.1 Mesorhizobium sp.
GGTGCTTGCCGGGGTCGACTACCGTGTCCATCGCGACGGATTGCATCTGTGGCTGCAGCTGCCCAGCGACCGCGCCGAGGAGAGTTTCGTCTCACAGGCCCGTTTGCAGGGCGTGGCGATCGCGCCAGGCACATCCTTCCGCATTTCGCAGGAGCCCTGGCAGCCGGCAGTGCGCATCTCGCTGGGCTCGACCACCGAGGGGGAACTGCGCGCCGGCTTGAGCGTTGTCACCAAACTTCTGCTCGGCGATCCGGAGCATCTCCTGCTGGCGATCTAGGCAGACATTGCTGCGAAATTGTGCGGAGTCAGAAACATTGTCATGATATTATTTTCCTGATTGACATGATTTGGCGCGTTCCGCATCGTTGAAGGCACCAGGTTCTCCAGCACGGGGAAATTCATTGTCCGCGCCCATCATCAAGATCGACGGCATTTCAAAAAGCTTCGGCACCTTCAAGGTGCTGGACGGCCTGTCGATGCAGGTCATGCCGCGCGAGAAGCTGGCGCTGATCGGCCCATCCGGTTCGGGCAAGACGACGATCCTGCGCATCCTGATGACGCTGGAGCGGATCGACAGCGGCCACATCCAGATCGACGGCGAGCAGCTTTACCACATGGAGCGCAACGGCCAGTTGCTGGCCGCCGACGAACGGCATCTGGCAAGAATGCGCCAGAAGATCGGCATGGTCTTCCAGCTGTTCAACCTGTTTCCGCACAAGAGCGTCATCGACAACGTCACGCTGGCGCCGATCCTGACCAAGGGCATGCCGCGCGCCACCGCCGAAAAACGGGCGATGGAACTGCTCGAGATGGTTGGCATGGCCGACAAGGCCAAAGCCATGCCGGCACAGCTTTCCGGCGGGCAGAAGCAGCGCGTGGCGATCGCCCGGGCGCTGGCGCTGCAGCCCAGGATCATGCTGTTCGACGAGGTGACGTCGGCGCTCGATCCGGAGCTGGTAGAGGAGGTGCTGAACGTCTTGTGGCGGCTCTGCTCCGAGACCGACATGACCATGCTGCTGGTCACCCACGAAATGGGTTTTGCCCATGATTTCGCCGACCGGGTTCTGTTTTTCGACCGCGGCAAGATCGTAGAGGAAGGCAAACCTGACGAGATTTTCCGCAATCCCAAGCAGGAGCGCACGCAAGGCTTCCTGAAGAAGATCATTGCGGCTGGACATCGCGTCTGACCGCCATGCCAGAGGCGGTAACGTCGTCCTCAAGGCGGCCGAGCCGTCCCGTAACCAAACCAAGAACGACCAAACCAAGAAGAGAAGCAAGGAGTTGGGAACAATGAAGAAACTTGGCATTCTGGCCGGCGTGGCCGGTGTTGCACTGACCGCGATTCTGGCCGCCTCGACTGCGGGATCGGCCGACGACAGCAAGCTCGAAGAGCTCAAGGCACAGGGCTTCGCCCGCGTCGCCATCGCCAATGAGCCGCCCTATACGGCGGTTGCGGCCGACGGCAAGGTTTCGGGCGCGGCGCCCGATGTGGCGCGTGAAATCTTCAAGCGCCTCGGCGTCAACGACATCGTCGCCTCGATCTCGGAATATGGCGCGATGATCCCCGGCCTGCAGGCCGGCCGTTTCGACGTCGTCACCGCCGGCCTGTTCATGAAGCCGGAGCGTTGCGCGGCGGTCGTCTATTCGGAGCCGGTGCTGTGCGACGCCGAGGCGATGCTGGTCAAGAAGGGCAATCCGAAGGGCTTCAAGAGCTATGAGGATGTCGCCAAGGACACGAGCGCGACGATCGGTGCGCCGGGCGGCGGCACCGAGGAGAAGCTGGCGCTCACTGCCGGCGTGCCGCGCGAGCGCGTCATCGTCGTGCCGGACGGCCAGAGCGGCCTGAAGATGCTGCAGGACGGCCGTATCGACGCCTATTCGCTGCCGGTGCTGTCGATCAACGATCTGGTCAAGAAGGCCAACGATCCGAACCTCGAAGTCGTCGCTCCGGTCGTCGGCGCGCCGGTCTATTGCGATGGCGCGGCGTTCAAGAAAGGCGATGAGGCGCTGCGTGACGCCTATGACGTCGAACTGGCCAAGCTGAAGCAGTCCGGCGAATTCGCCAAGATCATCGAGCCCTACGGCTTCTCGGCAGCGGCGGCGATGTCGACGACGCGCGACAAGCTCTGCTCGGCGAAGTAGGCGCCTCTTTCCCTTCTCCCCGTTCACGGGGAGAAGATGCCGGCAGGCAGA
>NZ_SUEO01000131.1:10293-18180 GCF_004962925.1 Mesorhizobium sp.
GTCACGAAGTGACGGATGAGGGGCAGCGCCATACTTTGGTTGGTTCGCGCCGCCCCTCATCTGCCTGCCGGCATCTTCTCCCCGTGAACGGGGAGAAGGGCTGTCGCGGCAGTCTCGCATAACCGCAAACGATAGGAAATTTTGAATCGCAATGACCCAATGGTCCGGCTATTTCGGCCTGATATTGCAGGGAGCGCTGATCACCATCGAGCTGACGCTGATGGGGTCGGTGCTTGCCCTGATCATGGCCTTTCTCGCCGGATTGGGGCGGCTGTCGCGTTTTTTCGTCATTCGGGCGCTGGCCACCGCTTATATCGAATTTTTTCGCGGCACCTCGATCTTCGTGCAGCTGTTCTGGGCCTATTTCGTGCTGCCCTTCATCGGCATTTCGCTGACGCCGTTGCAGGCCGGCGTGCTGGCGCTCGGCCTCAATGTCGGCGCCTATGCGGCAGAAGTGGTGCGCGGCGCCATCCAGTCGATCGGCCGCGAACAGTACGAGGCCTGCACCGCGCTCAATCTCGGCCGCTGGCAAGCCATGCGCCATGTCATCCTGCCGCAGGCGCTGCTGGTCATGTTGCCGACCTTCGGCAACAACGCCATCGAATTGCTCAAGGCCACCGCAGTCGTTTCGCTGATCTCGCTCACCGACCTGACCTTCCAGGCGCAAGTGGTGCGTTCGCAGACCGGCAATACGCTGGTGCCGTTCACCACCATCCTCATCATCTATTTCGCCCTTGCGCTGATCATTTCCTGGGGTGTCCGATCGCTGGAGCGCCGTATGGCGCGCGGCCTCGACGGGGTGCGCGTCTGATGGATCGGGTCTCATAATGGAGTGGGATTGGAACTTCGTCTGGGAGATCATGCCGACGCTGATCCAGGGCGTGAAGATCACCATCCTGGCGACACTGCTCGGCTCGGTTCTGGCCGCGATCGTCGGGCTGGCTATCGCGCTGGCGCCGCGCTCGCCGAACAAGGGCTTGTCGCGCACCGTCGGCTTCCTCGCCGAATTCATTCGTGGCACGCCGCTTTTGGTGCAGCTCTATTTCATCTTCTACGTGCTGCCGGATATCGGTATCCTGCTGCCGCCGCTGGTGGCGGGCGTCATCGGCCTCGGCCTGCACTACGGCACCTACACGGCCGAGGTCTATCGCGCCGGCATCGACAATGTGCCGCGCGGCCAGTGGGAAGCCGCCAAGGCCTGCAATCTGAATGCCAGGCAGACCTGGACCCACATCATCATGCCGCAGGCGATTCCGCCGATGATCCCGGCGCTTGCCAACTACTTCATCGCCATGTTCAAGGAGACGCCGCTGCTTTCGGCGATCACCGTGCTGGAACTGATGAACCAGGCCAAGAGCGTCGCCAATACCTATTACCGCTACGTCGAACCGATGACCTTGGTCGGCGCTTTCTTCCTCGTCATCAGCCTATTCTCGGTCGTGCTGCTGCGCTGGCTGGAACGCCGCTACGGCAAGATCGAGAGGTAGTCTTCCATGAAACACTTGCTCGAAATCAGACTGACGTCGACACGGCCGGCGCTCGACGCGCGTCCGCTGGAAAAGCGCGTCGGCCTGATCATCCTTGCCACCGATCATACGACCGAACCGGATTTTCGCCGCATGGTGGCAAGCGACCGGATCGGCGTCTATGTCGCGCGCATCCCCTACGCCAATCCGACGACGCCGGAGAATTTGCGCAAGATGCAGCCATCGCTGACCGCGGGCGCGGCGCTCATCCTGCCCGACGAGCCGCTCGACGCGATCTGCTATTCCTGCACCTCGGCCTCGGTGGTCATCGGCGATGCCGAGATCGAGGCGGCGGTGCAGGCAGCCAAGCCCGGCGTGCCCGTGGTCACGCCGCCGATGGCAGGGGTGCGCGGCTTGAAGGCGCTGGGCGCCAGGACGATCAGCATTCTCACCCCTTACACGGTCGAGACCAGCCGGCCGATGGCGGCCTATTTCGCGGCGCACGGTTTCGATATCGCCAGCTTCACATGCCTGGGCTTCGAGGACGACCGCGAGATGGCACGGATTGCGCCGACATCCTTGGTCGATCTGGCGCGCGAGGCGACCGATGCGCAAGCGGACGCGCTGTTCGTCTCCTGCACGGCGCTGCGGGCCGCACTTGCTGTGGTCGGCATGGAAGAGGCGATCGGCCGTCCGGTCGTCACCAGCAACCAGGCGACGGCCTGGAACTGCCTGCGGCTTTGCGGCGACGACGAGCCGCGCGCTGAATTCGGCCGTCTGATGACGCTGCCGTTGGGACAATGAGGCCATGACACTTGCGCCCATCACCCTCTCCGATATCCGCGCGGCGCGCGAGCGCGTCGCAGGCAAGGTCGAGCGCACACCGATCGTGCTTTCCCGGAGTCTTTCCGGGCATTTGGGTGCGCCTGTTTATCTCAAGCTCGAACATCGGCAGATCACCGGCAGCTTCAAGCTGCGCGGCGCCTCGAACGCTATCGCGTCGCTGAACACTGATGAGAAGGCGCGCGGCGTGGTCGCCGCCTCGACCGGCAATCACGGCCGGGCGCTGGCCCATGCGGCGAAGCTCGAAGACATGCGCGCGACGATCTGCATGTCGCGACTGGTGCCGCAGAATAAGCTCGACGAAATCCGCCGGCTCGGCGCCGAGATCCGCATCGTCGGCAACAGCCAGGACGATGCGCAGCAGGAGGTCGATCGGCTGGTCGCGGAAGAGGGACTGGTCATGCTGCCGCCCTTCGACCATCCTGATATCATCGCCGGGCAAGGCACGCTCGGGCTGGAGATCATCGAACAAATTGCGGACGCCGCTCTAGTGCTGGTGCCGTTGTCCGGCGGCGGGCTGGCGGCGGGTGTGGCAGCTGCCGTGAAGGGCGTCAGCCCCGGCACGAAGGTCATCGGCGTTTCGATGGCGCGGGGTGCGGCGATGAAGGCGAGCCTCGACGCCGGACATCCCGTTTTGGTCGAGGAACTGCCGACGCTGGCGGATTCGCTCGGCGGCGGCATCGGCCTCGACAACCGGCTGAGCTTCTCTATGTGCCGCAACCTGCTCGACGGCGTGATCCTGCTCGACGAGGACGAGATCGCCGCCGGTATCCGCCATGCCTATGAACAGGAGCGCGAGATCGTCGAAGGCGCCGGCGCGGTCGGCATCGCCGCGGTGCTTGCCGGCAAGGTCAGGGCGAGCGGCCCCACAGTGCTCATTCTGTCCGGCCGCAACATCGACATGACGCTGCACAGGAACATCATCTGTGGCGAAGCAATTGAGGAGAGCGCTGCATGAGCCGGATGACGATACTCACCGAAGCCGAATTGCGCGCGATCGTGAAGCTCGATCTCGATGCCGTCGCCTGCGTCGAAAATGCGTTCCGCGCGCTTGCCACCTTGCCGGTGGCGATGCCGCCAATCCTGCGGCTCGACATTCCCGAGTATCGCGGCGAGGTCGACGTCAAGACCGCCTATGTGCCTGGGATCGACGGTTTTGCGATCAAGATCAGTCCCGGCTTCTTCGACAATCCGAAGCTCGGCCTGCCCAGCGTCAACGGCATGATGGTGCTGCTGTCTTCAAAAACCGGACTGGTCGAGGCGCTGCTGCTCGACAATGGCTATCTCACCGACATCCGCACCGCCGCGGCCGGAGCGGTCGCGGCGAAGCATCTTTCGCGGCCGGACTCCTCGATCGCCGCGATCTTCGGCGCCGGCGTCCAGGCCGGGCTGCAGCTCGAGGCGCTGATGCTGGTGCGGCCGATCGCCGAGGCCCGCATCTGGGCGCGGGATGCCGTCAAGGCCGAAGCAGCGGCGGATGCATTGCGCGAAAGACTGGGCATTGTCGTGCGTGCGGAGCCCGATGCGGCAATAGCGGTGGCCGGCGCCGACATCATCGTCACCACGACGCCGTCGACCGAGCCGCTGATCAAGGCCGGCTTCATCTCCGCCGGCCAGCACATCACCGCTATGGGCTCGGACGCAGAGCACAAGAACGAGATCGCGCCGGCGATCCTGCGCATGGCCGATCTTTACGTCGCCGACAGCGCGAAACAGACGCGGCTGCTGGGCGAACTTCATCATGCCATCGCGACGGGCGTGATGGCGGCCGATGCCGAGATTACCGAGCTCGGCCAGATCATCGCCGGCGAAAGACATGGCCGGCGCTCGGCCAGCGACATCACCATCGCCGACCTCACCGGCACCGGCGTGCAGGACACGGCGATCGCCACACTCGCCCGCGACCGTGCCCGGGCGGCCAACACCGGTACTATTTTCGAAAGCTGATGCTGGCCGCAAGGCCCAACAAACGAGGACCAAGAACAATGCAGCCAAATCTCAAATTCTCGCGCGGCGAATATGCGGACCGCCTCGCCAAGACACGGAAGGCCATGGAGGCCAAGGGCGTCGATCTCCTTGTTGTCAGCGACCCGTCCAACATGGCCTGGCTGACCGGCTATGACGGCTGGTCGTTCTACGTGCACCAGGCTGTCATCGTGCCGCCGTCGGGCGAACCGGTGTGGTACGGGCGCGGCCAGGACGCCAACGGCGCAAAGCGTACCGCCTATCTCGCGCACGACAACATCGTCGGCTATGCCGACCACTATGTGCAGTCGACCGAACGCCACCCGATGGATTTTCTCTCGCAGGTGCTGGCAGATCGCGGCTGGGGCAAGCTCAGCATTGGCGTCGAGATGGACAATTACTGGTTCTCGGCCGCCGCCTTCGCTTCGCTGCAGAAACATCTGCCCAACGCCCGCTTCGTCGACGCCACGGCACTGGTCAACTGGCAGCGCGCGGTGAAGAGCCCGACGGAAATCGACTATATGCGCAAGGCCGCCCGCATCGTGGAAGCGATGCACCAGCGTATCGTCGACAAGATCGAAGTCGGCATGCGCAAATGCGATCTGGTCGCCGAGATCTATGATGCCGGCACGCGTGGCGTCGACGGTATCGGCGGCGACTATCCGGCGATCGTGCCGCTGCTGCCGTCGGGCGCCGACGCGTCGGCGCCGCATCTGACCTGGGACGACAGGCCGATGAAGTCGGGCGAGGGCACCTTCTTCGAGATCGCCGGCTGCTACAACCGCTACCACTGTCCTCTTTCCCGGACTGTGTTTCTTGGTCAACCCACGCAGGAGTTCCTCGATGCCGAAAAGGCGACGTTGGAAGGCATGGAGGCCGGGCTTGCCGCGGCAAAGCCCGGCAATACATGCGAAGACATCGCCAACGCCTTCTTCGCGGTGCTAAAGAAATACGGCATCGTCAAGGACAACCGCACCGGCTATCCGATCGGGCTTTCCTATCCGCCGGACTGGGGCGAACGCACGATGAGCCTGCGCCCCGGCGATCGCACCGAGCTGAAGCCCGGCATGACCTTCCATTTCATGACTGGCCTGTGGCTGGAGACGATGGGGCTCGAGATAACCGAATCCATCCTGATCACCGAGACAGGGGTCGAGTGCCTTGCCAATGTGCCGCGCAAGCTGGTGGTGAAGAATTGAGCCCGACGTCCCAGCTTCGCCCATCACCGATTACGCCGACGGTCGATTTCGACCGGGACGGCGTGCAGCACGGTTTCCTGCGCCTGCCCTACAGCCGTGACGATTCGGCCTGGGGATCGGTGATGATCCCGATTTGTGTGATCCGTAACGGCAGCGGGCCGAGCGCGTTGCTCACCGGCGGCAATCATGGCGACGAGTATGAGGGGCCGCTGGCGCTTTATGATCTCGCCCGCGCGCTCGATCCGAAGCACGTCAGCGGCACGGTCATCATCGTGCCGGCGATGAACTATCCGGCGTTCCGCGCCGGCACCCGCACCTCGCCGATCGACAAGGGCAATTTGAACCGCAGCTTTCCAGGCCGACCAGACGGCACGGTGACCGAGAAGATCGCTGATTACTTCCAGCGCGAACTCTTGCCGCGCACCGATATCGCGCTCGACTTCCATTCCGGCGGCAAGACGCTCGACTTCGTGCCGTTCTGCGCCGCCCATATCCGGCCCGACAAGGCGCTGGAGGCGAAGGGCTTCGCGGCGGTCGAGGCGTTCTCGGCACCGTGGTCGATGAAGATGCTGGAGATCGATGCGGTAGGCATGTTCGACACTGCCGCCGAAGAAATGGGCAAGCTGTTCATCACCACCGAACTTGGCGGCGGTGGGACTTCTCGCGCGGAGACGGTGCGGATCGCGCGTCGCGGCGTGCTCAATGTGCTGCGCCATGCCGGCATTGTCGCCGGTGCGGTCGAGATGCAGCCGACCCGCTGGCTGGACATGCCGTCTGGCGATTGCTTCTCGTTCGCCGAGGACGACGGGATGATCGAAACGATGATCGATCTCGGCGAGCCCGTCGAAGAGGGCCAGGTCCTGGCGCGCATCCATTCCATCGGCCGCACCGGTTCCGCACCGCAGGAGATCAGGGCAAGAATGTCCGGCCTTCTGGCCGCGCGGCATTTCCCCGGACTGGTCAAGGCGGGCGACTGCACCGCAGTGGTCGCTGTGCTTGTCGATTGAAGGCAGAGCCAGCCAAACTCAGGTTTGGTCGTTCTGCCGCGCGGTATCGCCCTCGAAGCCGCAACGCCAATAGGCGACCACGAGGTGCGCGTCGCGCGCCAGCTTCCGGTCCTGCCTGAGGTAGGACCGGATGGCGCGGAAGCTCTTGTGCTCGCAGCCGATCCAGGCGAAGACGCTGCGCCCCTCTTCGGGCCAAGGCACATCCCGGACCGCGTCCTGAAGCAAAGCCGATTTGCCTGGCGCCACGCCGTTCCTGTGCAGCCATTTTATATCCAGTGTGGCCTGCGAAACCAGCTTCTGCTCTTCGTCGCCATCAGCGACTTCGATGCGGACGACGGCGTGCACGCCTGCCGGCAGCGCCTCCACGATGCGGCCGATCGCGGGCAGGGCGGTCTCGTCGCCGGCAAGCAGGCACCAGTCGGCTGTGGGCACGTCGCCGCCGCCTGGCCCGGTCATCCCGACGATATCGCCGATCCGCGCATTGGCCGCGAAGCGTGCGCCGGGCATGCCGTCGCCATCATGCAACACGAAATCGATATCGACCTCTCCCTTTTCGACGTCGATGCGGCGGATCGTGTATACGCGCACATCCGGCCGCCGTTCCGCTTCCGGCCATGCCGGACGGCCGTCCACGCCGGTGACCGGCCAGGCGGGTGCGGCGCCATCCCGGGGAAGCAGCAGACGGACGTGAAGCCCGCCCGTCGCGAAGCGTCCAAGGTCGCTTCCGGCCAGGGTCAGCCGACGCATATGCGGCGTCACGTTGACGGTTCGCGCAACGCGCATCTCGCGGAAATAGGGCAGCGGTTGACCCGCTGCGCCGTCGCCTTGCCAGATGATGTTGGGCTTTTCCGCCGAGGCGAAATGCAGCAGGTGCTCGGCGATGGAGAGCTTCACATAGGCCAGGGATGTCTCGTCCCTGCCTTCGGCAAGGACCTTCAGGCAGCGTTGGCAGGCTTCCATGCTGGCCGAGCCGAAAGCCGTGTCGATGCGGCTGCAGGAGCCGTCGACGGCGACATCGCCATGATCGGCAAAATGCGCGCAAAGCCGCTTCATGATGTCTTGCGGACAAGACAGCAAGATCTCAGCGGATGCCTTGAGGTTCCTCGGCATTTCAACCATGGCGCGGTACTCCTTTAGCGAGCAGATGGACGAGATAAGGTCCGCCAAGCAGCGAGGCGAACAGGCCGACGGGCAACTCGTATGGAAAGGCCACCATGCGCGACAGCCAGTCCGACACGATCATCAACAGCGCGCCGACAAGGACCGCGCCGGCTAGGTGAAGCTGGGCGCGGGTAAAGCCGATCAGCCGCGCAAGGTGCGGCGCGATGAGGCCGACGAAGCTCAGCGGCCCGACGAACATTGCGGCAAGTGCGGTCAGGATTGCTGCGAGCACGATCAGCGTCAGCC
>NZ_SUEO01000131.1:18190-18440 GCF_004962925.1 Mesorhizobium sp.
GGTATCCTCGCCGAGCGGCAGGATATCGAGCCAGCGGCTGGCGAGAAACAGCGGCAAGGTCAGCAGCATCAGACATGCCAAGGTGAGCCAGGCATCCACCCCGGTCGCCTGGCTGGTCGAGCCGCTGAGCCAGCGCAGCAGGACATAGGACTGGGAATTTCCCATGGCGATCGTCGCGGTGATGACGGCGCTGCACAGCGCGCTCGTGGCGATGCCGGCAAGCAGCAGCCGCTCGGAGCCGAACTTCGCC
>NZ_SUEO01000132.1:0-12378 GCF_004962925.1 Mesorhizobium sp.
CCGCCGGTCGAGGCGATATAGGCGTCGACCGCATCGCCGGGGGCGGCTTCCAATAGCAGGAAAGTGCCGATGACGACGATCAGCAGCACGAAGACGCTGCCGATGAGGCGACGGCGAAGGAGGATGAGCGCGCGGGTCATGGTGGCGCCGGCTGCTTGGCGATGTGCCGATCGTGAGATGGGCTGTGCCTAGGCACCCCCCTCTGTCCTGCCGGACATCTCCCCCGCAAGGGGGGAGATCGGATGTCATCAGCAATTTCGCCAATCTTCAACGCAGCAGGCAAATGAGCCGACGTTGCAGCCGGCCAATCTCTCCCCTTGCAGGGGAGATGTCCGGCAGGACAGAGGGGGGTGTGAAGGAACTCGGCATTTGACCAAGTTCCCACACAGATTTCGCCGCGAATTTTCATCCGCGAGAGTGTGTCACGATTCCAAATAAGTGTCCGCCCAGTTCGACACCGCCCAGCGCGGGTTGTTGGCGACATTCCCCACCGTGTCTCTGATAACGCTGATGAAGCTCCATTCGGCGACGTTGATCAGCGGCAGGTCGGCTACGACTTGTCTCTGGAACTCCTTGTAAAGTTCCGTCCGCGCACTGGTGTCGAGCGTCTCCGACGCCTTGGCGATGAGGGCGTCGAGTTCGTCGTTCTTGTAGCCGCCCTGGTTGGAGAAAGGCACGCCGTCGGGAATGCCGCTCTGCACCAGAATGGTGGTCGAGATCGCCGGGTCGCCGCGGAACACCGGCGGCCCGACCGCAAGGTCGAAGGCGTGATCGGTGTAGACGGCCTTGATGTGCGCGGCCGAGTCGTTGTTGACCAGCTGGGCGTCGATGCCGATGGCGGCGAGCGCCTGGCGCAGATAGTCGCCGAACTGCTTGGTTTCGTTGAAGTACGGCGCCGGCAGCAGCTTCAGTGAAAAACGCTTGCCGTCGTCGCCTCTGCTGTAACCGGCTTCGTCGAGCAGGGCGTTGGCCTTGGTCACGTCGAAGGCATAGGTCGGCACATCGGCCGTATAGAATTGCGGATCGTTCTTCGGCACCGGGCCGGTGGCGGTCGCGGCATAGCCGAGGAACACCGTCTTGACGACGAAATCCTTGTCAATGGCTTGGGCGATCGCCTGGCGGACCTTCAGGTCGGCCAGCTCCTTGCGGCGATGGTTGATCTCGACGACGAGCTGATAGGTCAGCCCCTCATAACCTTTGGTGATCACCTTAAGTCCAGGCACCTTGGAGATGCGGTCGAGATCGGCCAAAGGCACCGCGGAAAAGGCGGCGAGCTGGATTTCTTCGGCCTCAAGCGCGCTTGCCGCCGAAGTGCGGTCGGGCAACACCTGATAGATGATCTCGTCGAGGTAAGGCTCGTCCTTGCCCCAATAGTCGGCATTCTTCTCCAGCCGGTAATATTCGCCGGGTTTGTGTTCGGCGAATTTGAACGGGCCGGTACCAACGGGCGCGTTGTTGGCCGCATTCTCTTCGATCTTTCCGGTCTCGTAGATGTGCTTCGGCACCACGCTGCTCAGAGCCGGCAAGGCGTTGCGGATCAGCTGGAACGGTGTCGGCTTGGCGAATTTGAACACGGCGGTCAGTTCGTCGGGCGTGTCGACCGCCTCCAGATCCTTGAACACGGTGCGGCCGAGATTCTGCAGCGGCTTCCATATCTGCAGCGCCGAGAAGGCGACGTCGGCGGAGGTGAAGGGTTTGCCGTCATGCCATTTGACGCCGTCGCGCAATTTGAACGTTACCGACAGGCCGTCGGCGGCGCCCTCCCAGCCTATCGCCAGGCGCGGGTCGAGCCCGTCCTTGCCGTCGAAGGATGCCTCAGCCAGCGTTTCCACGATCTTGCTCGAAATGAAGAACACGCCGTTGGAAGCCACGATCGCCGGGTTGAGGTTGCGCGGCTCGGAATCGGCGGCGACGACCAGCCGTCCGCCTTTCTTCGGCGTTTGTGCCAGACCGATGGTCGGCAGCGCCGTCGAGGCCAGAAGCAATGCCGAACCGGCAAGCACGCTGCGTCTGGAAATCGTGACATTTGACATGATCGAACTCCGTCCCTCTCAGCCACCCGGCCGGGCAGGCCACCGTCGGACGCCGGACGGCATCCTTGCAAGGGTGATTATGAGCCTTGCCGAGGGTTTCGCCAGAGACGGATTTGGCGCATCCTCGTGTGGCTTTGAAAATTTCGCCCGCTGGACCAGTTACAGGGAAGCGATTCAATCCGACTTATCTGGTAGGACCAGATTTATCTAGTAGGACGAGACTGGGAACCGCCGGCGATGCGACCAGCCGGCCAGGGAATTCAGGGAGAG
Organism: Mesorhizobium sp.; assembly: GCF_004962925.1. GTDB lineage: Bacteria > Pseudomonadota > Alphaproteobacteria > Rhizobiales > Rhizobiaceae > Mesorhizobium. The sequence goes on from NZ_SUEO01000132.1 coordinate 2,304, forward strand.
AGAAAGATGAACGTCGCCCCGGGCAAGAATGCCGTCAGCACCATTCCGTTCGATGATGCCAGGGTCAATCGGCTGATGGAGGAGGCCGGCGTCGATGTGCTGCTCGCCACCTCCAAGCACAACACCCAATATCTGCTTGGCGGCTATAAGTTCATCTTCTTCGCGGCCATGGATGCGATCGGCCATAGCCGCTATCTGCCTGTTGTCGTCTACGAGAAGGGTGGGCCGGAGCATGCCGCCTATATCGGCAACCGCATGGAGGGCGGTGAGCACCAGAACCATCCATTCTGGACGCCGACCTTGCACGCTGCCTGCTGGGGCACGCTCGATGCCGCCAATCTCGCGGTCGAACACCTGACGAAAATCGGCAAGGGCAACGCCCGCATCGGCATCGAGCCGGCTTTCCTGCCGTCGGATGCCTACACGCTGATCCGCAAGGCGCTGCCGGACGCCAAGCTGATCGATGCGACTGATATGCTGGAGCGGATGCGTGCGATCAAAACCGAAGCGGAGCTGGAAAAGCTGCGCGTCGCCTCTGAACTGATCACCGATTCCATGCTGGCAACCATTGCCTGGGCGCGCGAAGGCACGACCAAGGCCGAGATCATCGAGCAGCTGCGGCGCGAGGAGACCAATCGCGGCGCGCATTTCGAATATTGCCTGCTGACGCTGGGTGCCAGCCACAACCGGGCCGGCTCGTCACAGGCGTGGAAGAAGGGCGAGGTGATGTCGATCGACTCAGGCGGCAACTATCACGGCTATATCGGCGACCTCTGCCGCATGGGCATTCTGGGTGAGCCGGACGCTGAACTCGAGGACCTGTTGGCCGAGGTCGAGACGGTGCAGCAGGCCGCCTTTTCCAAGGTCAGGGCGGGCACTCTTGGTGGCGATATGATTTCTTACGCCGAAGGCGTGCTGAAAGCGTCGAAGGTCGCGCCCTATACCGACTTCTTCGCCCACGGCATGGGGCTGATCACGCATGAGGCGCCGTTCCTGATGACCAACCATCCAGTGACCTATGAAGGCACCTATGCCGAAAAGCCACTGGAGAAAAACATGGTGCTCTCGGTCGAGACGACGATGCTTCACCCGACGCGCGGCTTCATCAAGCTGGAAGACACGGTGGCGGTCACCGATAGCGGCTACGTCATGTTTGGCGATCGGGGCAGGGGCTGGAACAGAGGTGGGGTGGCTTAGCGCGCGCTTTGCGATCAAAACCCAATCACTCTGAACGACCAAGGCGACCCAAGCAGACCTTGCCAACGTTGTTCCTGGAAGCATCGCGCGAAATCGTTGGTGCTTCGACAGATCTCAGGGATCTGTCGCGTCGAAATCAATCGCAAATCCAGCGTCGATCGCCCTTCGTGCAATGAGATCGCCAAGTTCCCAATCCGTGAGTTCGCAAAGCGGAAACATTCTCCTCACGGAGTGGTTAACCTCGGATATCGAAATGCTCGGCCTGCCGATGTTGTCGATCAGGTATCGGACGATCGCTTGGCGAACGTCCGATAAAGCAGGTGTCTGGGCGAGCGCCGGCATCTCGACGGTCTTACGAATGGAGCCGTAGTTCTGCGCCGTCGGCCGTTGTTGCGTCGAAAGCGACGGGCACACCGTGAGCGATGCATGCCTCCGCCAGCATCTCCTCCAACTCGTGGTCGGTGGCCTTGCAAGCCGGCATGAGTGTTCGGATGGCGCGGATTGCCTGTGCGATCGAAAGGAAGCGGGCCTTGCCTCTGGAAAGGACATAGGCCTCGGCCGCCCTTTCAACCGTGACGGTGTGAAAAGTGTTGGTCATCAAGATTCCCTCCCTGAAACCCGTTACCAACAGTGATTTACGGCCAATATGCAGCGGCCTTCAAGATTATGTCTGAAAGCGGACAATCAGGCGGGCGCCAGGCCGAAATAGCGCTGCTCCTCCTCGCCGTACGCACCATGGGTGAGATCTATCATTCCCGCGCGGTCGACAATCGTGATCTCGCCGCGTTTGGCGTGAACCAGCCCCCGATATTCAAGCATTTGGAGGGCCGTGGTAACGCCGGGACGTCGAGCGCCAAGCATGGTCGCCAGAAATTCATGCGTCAGGTAGATCTTATTTCCTTCACCGCGGTCGTGGACCATCAGCAACCAGCGGGCGAGCCGCTCCTCGATCTTCGAATGGCCGTTGACCAGTGCCGTCCGGGACGACTGGACAAGGAACGCGTGGGCATAGCGCAGCAGTGACTCGTGAAGGGTCTGGCTTTCTGCAATCACGGAGCGAAGATTTTCAACCGGCAGGCTCCAGCCATTGCCGGCGACCTGAATATAGGTTTCATTGGGAGACCTGTCTTGGCCGAGAATGACCGCAATCCCGGTCATGCCGTCGTTGCCGATGATACCGACTTCGCTTTGTCGCCCTCCGGCCATGGTGGCGACCACCGAAGCGATACCCACCTCTGGAAAATACACATGCTCGATCGGCTGATATGGGACTTCCAGCTGAGCCTTGATGCCCAGTTCGACGTGACGCATTGCCGGCTGCAAAAGCGCGAAATCCTCTGGGGAGAGGGCTTTCAATATCTGGTTGCGAAAAAGGGATTGGGGCATGGCTCTCTCCCTGACGGGCAAGAGCACGTACCCTCTTACTGTCGGCTGCATCCGAAGCAAATTGGCGGCCGATGTGACAGCATAGGCTGTTAGTGCGTGATTGGCAAAGCTTCGCCGGCGCTGAAGCTGGGGCGCGACGGTTTGCCGGCAAACCGGTGAGAGGTATTCGAACTGCCACCGGCGAACAGTGCTATCAATGACTCCCGCCCGACGGCAGCAGCCGGAAATCCGGCAATTCCCGCAATCCCAGTTCCGGCCCGGCCGGCGAATAGACGACGAACAGCTGCATCGGCCCGTCGCCGGTGTTCAGCGTCGAATGGAAGCGGCTTTCCGGCACATAGATGGTGCAACCGGGCCCGACCTTCGCGACAACCGGATTGCCGTTCTCGTCCTCGACCATCTGCTCGCCATTGCCCGATATGACGAAGATGATCTCTTCCGCACCTGGATGATTATGCCGCGTGTGGCCCTTGCCGGAGGGCAGGTCGACGACGCCGCCGGAAAAGCGCGTCGCGCCGTTCACCTCGGGCGCCACCGTCAGCGAGAGCTTGCCCCAGTCGAAGCCGAAGGCGCTGACATCCTTCGGATAGACAAACACCTTGCTCTGATCGGTCATCGTCTCATCCCTTCTTTTTCTTCGCAGTCGTTTTGGCACCAAGCGCCACGGCCTTGAAATCCGCGGTCTGCCTGGCGATCGCCGCTTCTGCCGGCAGCCGTTCCATGGAGCTCGCGCCATAGAAGCCATGCAGGCCCTTGCAGCGTTCGAGGATGTACCGGGCGTCGTCCGGCATCGAGATCGGCCCGCCATGGCAAAGCAGGATAACGTCCTTGCGCACCGAGCGCGCAGCGGCTGCGATCGCGTCGATCTCCGTCACGCAGTCGTCCAGCGACTTGGCCGACGTCGCGCCAATCGAGCCGCCGGTGGTCACCCCCATATGGGCGACAACGATGTCGGCGCCGGCCTTGGTCATGGCGCGCGCCTCGTCGGGGTTGAACACATAGGGCGTGGTCAGGAGGTCGAGCTCGTGTGCTGCGGCGATCATGTCGACCTCGAGCCCGAAGCCCATGCCGGTTTCTTCAAAACTCTGGCGCATCTGGCCGTCGAACAGGCCGATGGTTGGAAAGTTTTGCACGCCGGAAAAACCCATCGTTTTTAGCTCGGCCAGCAGCAGCGGCATGATGACGAAAGGATCGGTGCCATTGACGCCGGCCAGCACCGGCGTCTTCTTCACCACCGGCAGCACCTCATAAGCCATTTCCTTGACGATCTCGTTGGCGTTGCCATAGGCGAGCAGGCCGGCGGCCGAGCCGCGCCCGGCCATGCGGTAGCGGCCGGAATTGTAGATGATGATCAGGTCGATGCCGCCGGCCTCCTCGGCCTTAGCCGATAGGCCGGTTCCGGCGCCGCCGCCGACGATCGGCACGCCGCCGGCAATCATCTTGCGGAACTTTTCCAGGATCTTCTTGCGCGGTATGGCGGCCATGTTTTCTTCTCTCACTGTCCGGTGATGTCGAGAAAGGCCGCTGTTGCCGCCTTGGCGAATTCGGGATCGTTGATGTGCAGCGGCAGGCGCGTCACACGGCGTATGCTGTTCGGCATGATCGTGCGCTCGATGGCCTCGAAGAGTGCTGCATCGGCTTCAGGGTCGAAGAAGGCGCCGCCTTCGATGTCGAGCGCCGAGACGCCCTTCTCGGGAATGAGGAACCGGACCGGTCCCTCGCAGAGGCTCAGTCTTGTGCCGATCCATTCGCCGATCTGGCGGCTTTCCTCAGGGGTCGTGCGCATCAGCGTCACGTTTGGATTGTGCTCGTAAAACAGCCGCCCGCTGTAGCGTTCCGGAATGGTCGGCGGCGCCCAGAAATTTACCATATCGAGCGCGCCGACCGAACCGACATAGGGCAGTTTCGTGCGGGCGATCGCGCCGAGGCGGTCTTCGGTTGCAGGCAGCACGCCGCCGAACAGGAGGTCGCAGACCTCGGTCGTGGTGATGTCGAGGACGCCGGACAGCAAGCCGCTGTCGGCCAGCTTTTCCATGCTGCGGCCGCCGGTGCCGCTGGCGTGGAAGACCAAGCAGTCATAGGTCGAGCGCAGCTGTTCGGCGATGGAAGTCACGCATGGCGTGGTCACGCCGAACATGGTGAGACCGATCGACGGTTTGCCGTCGGGCGGCGGTGCCGGGTTTGCAGCCATGCCTGATATCGCCTGGGCCGCATTGTGCAGCACGACACGCGAAAGCCGGTTCAGGCCGGCCATGTCGGTCACCGACGGCATCATGACGATGTCGGAGACGTCGACGTAAGGCGCGGTGTCGCCCGAGGCGAGTGTCGAGACCATAATCTTGGGCAGGCCGAGCGGCAGCGCGCGCATGCCTGATGTGATGATCGAAGTGCCACCACCGCCGCCGATGCCGATCACACCTGATATATCGGTGCGCGATTGGACAAACCGGGCGAAGGCGACGGCCATTGCCGCGACCGCCGTGCCGCGGTCGTCGATGCCCAACACGGCACGGCTGCCACCGGGATGGTGGCCAGCGACCTCTTCGGCCGGGACATCGACTGGCACCGTCGCGTTGCGTGTTCCGACGTCAACCCGGGCGACAGCAGCACCGGTGGCAGCGACCGCATCGGCCAGAAAAGCGAGTTCCTCACCCTTGGTGTCAGCGGTGCCCACCACATAGACGCACTTCATTGCGTTTCCCCGATCCTTGGGCGCGCTCGGCGTTGCCGCCTGCCGCTCTTTTGCCCGGCCGTTCGGCAGCGCGAAGACCATTGCAATTTTTTGAGACGCGCGTATCGTATTGACATGAATGTCTCACGTCAACAAGCGTCCGACGACGACGGCTCTGGAGCCGCGCGCGGACCGCGGGCACGCACAAGGCGGTTGATGCTGGAAACGGCGACAAGGCTCATGCAGGCGGGTGCCACGCCCTCGGTCAGCGAGGTGGCCGAAGCGGCGGAAGTCTCCCGCGCCACCGCCTATCGGTATTTTCCAAGCCAGGCGGCGCTGGTGCAGGCGGTGGTCAACGAAGGGCTCGGGCCGATCCTCACCTGGAAATCCGCCTCGACCGATCCCGAGCGCCGGGTGGTCGAACTGTTCGACACGGCCATGCCTCGCATCGAGGCTTTCGAGGCGACCTTCAAGGCGGCGCTGAAGCTGTCGCTCGACCAGTGGGCGCGCCGGCAGGCGGGCACGCTGGGCGGCGAGCCGGCCTTTACGCGCGGCCACCGTGTCGATCTGCTCAAGGACGCGATCGCACCGCTCAAGGACCGGCTGCCGCCACACGAATTCAAGCGCCTGGCCCAGGCGCTGTCGCTGATCTTCGGCGTTGAAGTGCTCATCGTGCTGAAGGATATATGGGGGCTCGACAGCCGCAAGATGATGTCGGTAGCGCAATGGGCAGCCGGCGCCCTGGTGAGGGCTGCAGTGATGGAATCGATGACCGAAGGAGCCAGAAGCGCGCGGACGCCAGTCTTGGAATAGCACTGATCTGGTTCGACCAGATGGGGTTGCCAGCTGCTGATAATAGTCGTGCTGCCGTAGCCCGAACAAGGCTCTTGCGTATCAAGGAGTAGGAAAATTTAAGAAAAACAGGCAGATGTTGCTGGAAACCGCTTGTCTGAGTGCCTGCCATCGTCCAAGAAAGAGCTTGACGTGCGCCGGAAATTGGTAATACCAGATCAGGACAATAAAGCGGATTAAAAGTGAGGGCTGCGAGCCATTTCCGGCTGGGCGAGGAGGCTCAAAACCCGGAACGCTGCCATCACGGGAGGAACTACCAGGGTCGGCTTCGCCGCCGGCTCGCATGATACGGTAGAATGCGCACAAGGGAGGAAATCATTATGCGCAAGACAATGACCAGCATGCTTGCTGGTATCGGCTTAGTGCTCGCCTGCGGAACGTCCGTCTACGCGCAGGACAAGGAACTCACCATATTCTGGGCTGAATGGGATCCGGCCAACTATTTGCAGGAACTCGTCAACCTTTACGAGGCCGAAAGCGGCGTGAAGGTCACGGTCGAAACCACGCCTTGGCCCGACTTCCAGACTAAGGCGTTCACCGAGTTCAACGCCAAGGGCAGCGCCTACGACATGGTGGTCGGCGACTCGCAGTGGATCGGCGCCGCCTCCGAGGCGGGCCACTATGTCGACCTCACCGACTTCTTCAACAAGCACAATCTGAAGGAGGTGATGGCGCCGGCGACGGTCAAGTACTACGCCGAATATCCGTCCAACTCCGGCAAGTACTGGTCGATCCCGGCCGAGGGCGACGCGGTCGGCTGGTCCTATCGCAAGGACTGGTTCGAAGACCCGAAGGAGATGGAAGCCTTCAAGGCCAAGTATGGCTACGATCTTGGCGTGCCGAAGGATTTCAAGGCACTGCGCGACATCGCCGAATTCTTCCACCGTCCCGACGAGAAGCGCTACGGCGTCGCCATCTACACCGACAATTCCTATGACGCTCTGGTGATGGGCGTCGAGAACGCCATCTTCTCCTTCGGCGGCGAACTTGGCGACTATGCCACTTACAAGGTCGACGGGGTCATCAACTCCGAGCAGAACGTCAAAGCGCTCGAGGCCTATAAGGAGCTCTATTCCTTCACCCCTCCTGGCTGGGCCAAGAGCTTCTTCATCGAGGACAACCAGGCGATCACCGAAAACCTGGCGGCGATGAGCATGAACTACTTCGCCTTCTTCCCGGCGCTCATCAACGAAGCCTCGAACCCGAACGCCGAGGCCACCGGCTTCTTCGCCAACCCTCCAGGACCGAACGGCGACCAGTTCGCCGCGCTCGGCGGCCAGGGCATCTCCGTCATCTCCTATTCGCAGAACCAGGAAGAGGCGATGAAGTTCCTGGAATGGTTCATCAAGGAAGATACGCAGAAGAAATGGGCGGAACTCGGCGGTTACACGGCAAGTGCCAAGGTGCTCGAGTCGCCTGAATTCCAGAACGCCACGCCTTACAACAAGGCCTTCTACGAAACCATGTTCAAGGTGAAGGACTTCTGGGCGACGCCGGAATATGCCGAGCTGCTCATCCAGATGAACCAACGCGTCTATCCGTACATCACCGGCAATCAGGGCACGGCCAAGGAAGTGCTCGATTCGCTCGCCGCGGATTGGAACGCGACGTTCAAGAAATACAACCGCGTGAAGTAAACGGCACTAACGCTCGGAGGGGGCGGGAGCCGCCCCTTCCGTTTTCTTTTCCGGACAAGGAAGGAACGGGCCTTGGCCACTGCAGTCATGACCACGCTGGATCCCAACTCGCGCTCCGCCGCCCGCGGCATGAGCGATCTCACGATCCGCAATCTCTTCATCATTCCGACGATCGTTTTCCTGATCGTCTTCAACATTTTTCCACTGATCTATTCGCTCGGCTATTCGTTCACCGACTTTCGCGCGTCGAGCCCGGCGGCGGCCAATTTCGTCGGACTGCAGAATTACCGCGAGCTGCTCAACGACCCGTTCATCTGGTCGAATTTCGCCATAACCGCCAAATATGTCATCGTCTCCGTAGTCGGCCAGGTCATCGTCGGCTTCGGCGTGGCGTTGCTGCTCAACCGCGATATCCCGTTGAAGGGCCTGCTGACGACACTGCTGCTGTTGCCAATGATGCTGTCGATGGCCGTCGTCGGCCTGTTCTGGAAGCTGCTCTACGATCCGTCCTTCGGCATCATCAACTATACGCTCGGCCTCGGCTCCTTCGAGTGGCTGTCCAACCCCGATATGGCGCTTTACGCGGTTGCCATCACCGACATCTGGATGTGGTCGCCCTTCGTGATGCTGCTGTCGCTCGCCGGGCTATCGGCAGTGCCGAAGCACCTCTACGAGGCGGCGGCGATCGACCGCGCCGGCTCGTTCTATACCTTCTTTCGCATCACGCTGCCCTTGGTCGCGCCGATCCTGATGATCGCGATCATCTTTCGCACCATGGAGGCGTTCAAGACCTTCGACCTCGCCTACATCCTGACCAGCCAACCAACCACCGAGGTGATCTCGATCCGGCTCTACAAGATGGCGTTCCAGGAATGGCAGACCGGGCGCTCCTGCGCGCTCGCCTACATCGTCCTGATCATGATCCTGGCGATCACCAATATCTACGTCAAATACCTGAACAAGGTGAAGGAGCGCTAGAATGGCAGCCGTCACCACCTCTACCGAGCGTTCGCTCAACAAGCTCGCCATCGTCGGTGTGCTGATCGTCACGATGATTTTCCTGGCGCCGATCTACTGGATAGCCTCGACGGCCTTCAAGCCGCGCAACCTTGCCACCACCATCCCGCCGACGGTGGTATTCCAGCCGGAGATATCGCCCTTCGTAAAGCTGTTCACCAAGCGGTCGCAGTTGCGCACTGCGCCGACGCCGGAACAATACGCCGCCGCTCCGTGGTGGGAGCGGCTGGTGTTTGACGGCGGCGAGAAGGTGGTGCGCTCGGGCAGGGGCGAGGTGCAGTGGTCCGGCTATCCCAACCGCTTCATGAATTCGCTGATCGTCGCCATCACCTCGACCGTCCTGGCCGTCGGCATGGGCACCTTCACCGCTTACGGGTTCTCGCGCTTCAAGATAAAGGGGGAACAGGATCTGCTCTTCTTTATCCTGTCGACGCGCATGCTGCCGCCGGTGGTGGTGGCGATCCCGATGTTCCTGATGTACCGGGTCGTCGGCCTCAACGACACGCATTGGGGCCTGATCATCCTCTACACCGCCTTCAACCTCAGCTTCTCTGTATGGCTGATGAAGGGGTTCATGGACGAGATTCCGAAGGAGTATGAGGAGGCAGCGCTGGTCGACGGCTACACGCGCATGGAGGCCTTCTTCAAGATCGTGCTGCCTGAGGCGGCCACCGGCATCGCCGCCACTGCGGTCTTCTGTTTCATCACCGCATGGAACGAATATGCCTTCGCGCTGATCATGACCAACCGCCGCGCCCAGACGGCACCGCCCTTCATCCCCAGCCAGGTTGGCTCCGGCCTGTCGGACTGGACGGTGATCGCCGCCGGAACCTTCCTGTTCCTGCTGCCGGTCGCCATCTTCACCTTCCTGTTGCGCAACCATCTCTTGCGCGGCATGTCCTTCGGAGCGATCCGCAAATGATCCGCCATGCTACAATCCAGCGCACGGCCGAGATCGTGATGGTGTGCGGCATCATCGCGCTCTGCCAGCCGTGGAATCTCTTCCTGCACCGCTACGGGCTGACGATCATCATCGTCGGGTTGCTGACGTTCATGATCACCGGCTGGGTCGGTCCAAGGCAGAAGCCGCAGGCGACCGGCACCCCGGAAAAAGAAGGTCACGCATGACCCAGATCGAGCTTCGTGGCGTCCAGAAATTCTTTGGCGCCGTTCAGGTCATCAAGGACCTCAATCTCAAGATCGACGACAACGAGTTCATCGTGCTGCTCGGACAGTCGGGCTGCGGCAAGACGACGACGCTTCGCGCCATCGCCGGGCTGGAGACGATCGACGGCGGCGATGTCCTCATCGACGG
>NZ_SUEO01000132.1:12388-15977 GCF_004962925.1 Mesorhizobium sp.
CGGAAAGCCGGTCCAGCATGTCAAGGCTGCCGACCGCGACATCGCCATGGTGTTCCAATCGTTCTCGCTCTATCCGCATATGAGCGTCTACGAGAACATCGCTTTTCCGTTGCGCGCCATGCGCAAGAGCAAGGCAGAGATCGACGGCGAGGTGCGCTCGGTCGCCAAAGTGCTGCAGATCACCGACCTGCTCGGCAAGAAGCCGTCGGCGCTGTCGGGTGGCGACATGCAGCGCGTGGCGATCGGCCGGGCGCTGGTGCGGCGGCCGAAAGCGATGCTGATGGACGAGCCGATCGGCGCGCTCGACGCCAAGCTGCGCGAGGAGATGCGCGCGGAGATCAAGCGGCTGCACATCAAGCAGGGCTCGACCACCATCTACGTCACCCACGACCAGATCGAGGCGATGAGCCTTGCCGACCGCATCGTCATTATGCATGAGGGCGTTCTGCAACAGGTAGGCAGCCCATCGGACGTGTATACGCACCCGGCCAATTTGTTCGTCGCGCAATTCGTTGGCTCGCCGGTGATGAACGTCGCCAACGCGGCGGTGACGATGAACGGCTCCGGCGCCAGGGTCACCGTCGACGGGGCCGCGGAAGGGTTCCTTTTCCCGGCCGAACTGGTCGGCCAGCTCGACGCCGCGAACGTCGGGCAGGACCGCCTTGCGCTCGGCATCCGCCCCGAAGGAGTGATGGTCTCGCGCGAGGCGGCCGACGGTTATCTGCCGGTCGAGGCGCACATCATCGAACCGCTTGGCTCCTACGACATTGTCGACCTCAAGGTTGGGGCACAGATGTTGCGCGCCCGCACCCGTTCCGGTTTCGTCGGCAAGCCCGGGGTCCAGGTCTTCGCCAAGCTCGACCCGGCGCAGGCGCACTTCTTCGACACGACAAACGGCAATTCGCTGGGGGTGAGACTCTGATGGCCCATATCCAGCTCAAGAACATCTCGAAGACATTCGGCAATCACACCGCATTGACCGGGCTCAATCTCGACATTGCCGACGGCGAGTTCTTCGTGCTGCTCGGCGAGACCGGCGCCGGCAAGACGACGACGCTGCGCATGATCGCAGGCCTGGAAAAGCCGGACGAGGGGCAGATATTCATCGACGGCGCTGATGTCGCTGACTGGGGTGCGGCCGAGCGCGACGTGGCGCTGGTTCTGCAGCAATATTCGCTTTATCCGCGCTACACGGTGCGCGAAAACCTCGAATTTCCGCTGAAGCCAAAAATCCGCCGCATCGAGCCCGATGAGATCAAGACGCGCGTCGACCGCGTTGCCAAGACCTTGCGCATCGAGCATCTGCTCGACCGCAAGACGGATCGCCTCTCCGGCGGCGAGATGCAGCGCGTCTCGATTGGTCGCGCCATCGTCAGGAAGCCCCGCGTATTCCTGATGGACGAGCCCCTTTCGGCGCTCGATGCCAAGCTGCGCGAGGCGCTGCGCACCGAGTTGAAGAACATCCAAATGAACCTTGGTCAGACCTTCCTGTTTGTGACGCACGACCAGATCGAGGCGATGTCGATGGGCGACAAGGTCGGCGTGCTCAACCATGGCCGCATCGTCCAGACCGGCACGCCGTATGAGATCTACAACAATCCGCGCGATACCTATGTGGCGAGCTTCGTCGGCTCGCCGCCGATGAACCTCATCGACGGCAAGCTCGTCAATGGCCGCGCGGTGATGGCACCGCTGAATTTCGAATTGCCTTTTGCGGGGGGGGCCAAGACGAGCGGTGCGACGGACGGTCGCCCGCTCGTCTTCGGTATTCGTCCCGAGGATGTCTATCTCGAGAGCGGGGCGCCGGTGGAAGCGCGCGTCCACGATGTCGAGAACCATGGCGTCGAAAAGATCCTGACGCTGCGGGTCGGCGACGCCGTGCTGCGGGCCACGGTGCCGGCCAGAACCGATGTCGAGATCGAGCAGCCGGTGCGCTTTGCCTGGGATCCGGACAAGGTGGTGCTGTTCGACAAGGGTAGCGGAATAAGCCTCCGTCACGCGGGCTAAAGCGCGTTTGTTGGGCGGGAGATGCTTAGCGGCTTGAAGCCCTCTGGCCAAGCTTAGCCGGCTTGACGGGTCTCAGCCTGTTCCTCGGCTCGGAAATGGCTGGGGGCCGATCCGATGACGCGCTTGAACGCCCGACTGAAGGACGCGTCGGATTCATAACCCAGGCGCGCGGCGACGACGGAAATCTTCAGCCGGTCGCGGACCAGCCATTGCCGTGCCTGGTGCATTCTAACCTGGGTGACATATCTGGCCGGGGTTTCGCCGACGATCGTCGCGAAGCGTTCCGCGAAACCCGATCGCGAGGCGCCCATCATCCTGGCCAAGGTCTCCACCGTCCAGTCGCGGTCCGGTTCGAGGTGGATCGCGGCCAGCACGCGGCCGATCTCGCGGTCTCTCACCGCCGCGATCCATCCGGACGAGTCGCCGCAGCCGCGCTCGACCCACGAGCGAATGACGGTGGCGGCGAGCACGTCGGCAAGCCGTGCCAGAATGCCGCCGGAGCCGACACGCTCCATCGTCACTTCGCGGGCCATGGCCTCCAATAAATGCGGGATGCCGGGTTCATAGGCTTCCAGTTCGTGCGCGCGCATCACGTCCGGCATCATGCCGAGCAATGGGTGCAACCCATCGAGATTGAAATACATGCTGCCGAAAAACAGCAACGTCCCCGGCCGGCGACCTTCATTGGACATGCAGTAAACGTCCTTGCAGATCTCGGCGACCTTGTAGCCCTGGATCGGCGAAGCCTCGATACCCGGCTCGCTCGCCAGGACGTGTGCTGCACCGCGCGGCAGCAGCACCGCGTCGCCCACCTTGAGCTCCACCCATTCGCCGGAAGGCTGCAGCAGCCAGCATCCCTTGCGGCCGATGAAATGAAACCGCGCCGCCGTCTGGGCCGGAAACTGGAGGCCCCAGGGCTCCTGCATTTCACAGCGGCCGTATTCGACGCCGTCGAGCCGTAACCCGCGCAATATGTCTGTCAGCGGATCGCCGGTGATCGGAACTTTGGACGAATAGTCAAACATGATGGTGTTTCTAGCATGGAAACTCCAGGCGGTCACTCCCTATGTTGCATTGCAGCCAAATGCTGCGCTGCAACCAGATCGGAGATTCCATCATGACCGAACCCGCGACAGGCGTCATGGACGCCGTTCTTGATCCCGCGGAAACCGACGAACGATCCGAGCCGGCGTGGGGCGCGGTGGTATCGCTGGCGCTTGGCGTTTTCGGCCTGGTGACCGCCGAATTCCTGCCCGCCAGCCTGCTGACGCGGCTGGCGCAGGATCTCGGCATCACCGAAGGCGCCGCGGGGCAAGCTGTCACTGCGACGGCCGTTGTCGGCGCGATAGCCGCTCCAACCATGGCCATCATCACCAAACGGCTGGACCGCAGGCTGGTCATGTGGGGACTGACCGTTCTGCTAATCGTCTCGAACCTGCTGGCGGCGTTCGCGTCGTCGCTTCCTGTGCTTCTGGCTGCCCGCGTCGTTCTTGGCATCGCCCTCGGCGGCTTCTGGTCGATGTCGGCGGCCATGGCGATGCGGCTCGTGCCGATGCGGCTGATGCCACGTGCGATGTCGATC
>NZ_SUEO01000132.1:15987-18389 GCF_004962925.1 Mesorhizobium sp.
TCCTCACCGGTGTTTCGGTCGCCACTGTCACTGCGGCCCCGGTCGGCGCCTATGTCGGCGACGTCTGGGGATGGCGCACCGCCTTCATGATCGCGGCGGTTGTCGGCGCCCTGGCGCTGCTGGTGCAGATCGCCACCCTTCCGAAGCTGCCGCCGATGGGCGTGGCAAGTTTTCGAACCTTGCTGGAAGTGATGAAACGCCCGACAATCAGGGCGGCACTTCTGGTGGTCCTGCTGGTCGCCTCAGGACACTTTGCCGGCTTCACCTATGTCCGCCCGTTTCTTGAGAAGGTGCCTGCGCTGGACATCGAGACGATCTCTCTGGTGCTGCTCGCCTTTGGAATCGGTGGGTTCTTCGGCAACTTTGCCGGTGGCTTCATGGCCGAACGCAGCCTTAAGACCGCCGTCGGCCTGGCACCTCTGCTGATTGCTGTGGCAGCCGCCTTGCTGCTCACTCTCGGAGCCTCGCCAGTCGTTGCGGCGATAGCGGTTGCTGCCTGGGGCTTTGCCTTCGGTGCGGTGCCGGTCGGACTGCAGACCTGGCTGGTGCGAGCCGCCCCCGATCAGGCCGAAAGCGCCGGCGGGCTGATGGTCGCCACGTTCCAGGTGGCCATCGCGCTGGGGGCCGTTTTCGGCGGCCTGCTGGTCGACAATGCCGGCGTTGCCAGTGCATTCGCCTATTGCGGGATCGCGACGCTGCTGGCGGCTTTGGCGGCGTTCTCGCTTGGTCCGAAGCACGCAGACTAGCCCGTTCGCCCTTGCGGATTCATCTTTGATCGGCCCGGAGATCGGTTACGCTCTTCGGGCCGATATCGCCGTTACGAATCGGGTCAGGCTGTTTTTGACATAAGCGGTCACTTCGACCTCGGGGTCGAAGCTCCACCACAGCAGCGAGCCCTGCCAGTGCGAAGCCATGAGCAGGCCGATGCCTTCAGGCGGATCGGCTGTTGAGGCAAAACAGCCGTCGAGCACGGCACACAGCGAAGCTTTCCACGACGCGCCGCGTGCGCGAAGCAGCGGATCGCGCAGATCCTCGCGCAGCACCAGAAGGCCTTCGGCATAGGATTCGATGCCACCATAGTCCTGCGACAGCGCCACCAGCAGCCCAATCGCTCCACCCGGGGTTCTTGAGATCGTCTTCGACAGCCTCGCCGTCTTGTCATCAAGCCGGTCCCATGCTTGCAACAGAGCCCTCTGCTTCAGAGCGGCCTTGCTTTTGAAACGCTGCACCAGCGTGGAGCCGGACAGCCCGCATGCTACGGACAGTCGCTCGAAGGTGAGCGCTTCCGGGCCATGCGCGTGAATCAGCCGGTTCGCCGCTTCGAGCACGTCTTCGTCGGACTGGGTTTTTGGCCGGGGCATCTTGACATCCATTTATAACCGAATGATCATTTATATATTATGACGCTGGCAAAGACCAGCACCTAGTCGAATCGAGTTTCGGGAGAGCCTAATGACGCTTCGTGGAAAAGTCGCTCTGGTCGCGGGCGCCACGCGTGGCGCCGGCCGAGGCATTGCAGTCGAACTGGGCGCTACCGGTGCGACTGTTTACGTCACCGGCAGGTCGACGCGCGGGCATCCGTCCGAATATGCGCGTCCTGAAACCATCGAGGAAACGGCGGAACTGGTTTCGGCGCTTGGCGGCAAGGGCATTGCCGTGCAGGTCGATCATCTGATTTCGGACGACGTGCGCAAATTGGTCGACCGAATCCGCGCGGAGCAGGGCCGTCTCGATATACTGGTCAACGACATCTGGGGCGGCGAAAAGCTGTTCGAATGGAACAAGCCGGTCTGGCAGCACAATCTCGAGAACGGCCTGCGCATGCTCAGGCTGGCAATCGACACGCACCTGATCACAGTTCACCACGCGCTGCCGCTTCTGATTGAGCGTCCGGGCGGGCTCCTTGTCGAAGTCACCGACGGCACAGCTGAGTATAATGCGGACCACTATCGGCTTTCCCCGTTCTACGACCTCGCCAAAGTGTCAGTAACCCGCATGGCCTGGGCCCATGCCCAGGACCTTGCCCCGCACCGTGCCACCTCGATTTCGCTGACACCCGGCTGGCTGCGTTCGGAAATGATGTTGGAAGCTTTTGGGGTGACGGAGGATAACTGGCGTGATGCGACAGCGAAAGCGCCGCATTTTGCCATCTCGGAGACGCCGCGCTTCGTCGGGCGCGCCGTGGCGGCGCTGGCGGCGGACCCGGATCGTTCGCGCTGGAATGGACAGTCGCTGTCGAGTGGCGGGCTGGCGCAGGTCTACGGTTTTACCGATCTCGACGGGTCGCGGCCCGACGCGTGGCGCTACGTTCCCGAGGTTCAGGACGCCGGCAAACCTGCCGATGTGACGGGGTACCGTTAGACCGCTCGAACGCTGGGAGCCGGCAATAGTCGGTTTCAAAC
>NZ_SUEO01000133.1:0-3119 GCF_004962925.1 Mesorhizobium sp.
GTAGATCACGGCCGAAACTCATTGCGCCGCTGAATTTGTCGCAATCCGACTTACGCGTTGGGAATGGCGGGAGATGACCGGTGCGGACATTGGTCCGATTGCGACAAATTCAGCGGCGCAATGAGTTTCGGCCGTGATCTACCAGGCGATGAAAATTCGAATGATCTGTGATTAGAGAACCGTTCGGGAATGTTTCCTGGACGCTTGGTCACATCGAGAGGTTTCCGGGCACCAGGAACAGAAGGAATCTGAAAACAACTGCGCAAACAGAACGCCAATTGACACGCAACTGAAACACATCGACGCGCCGGGCGACATGCACGCGAAACGTTTTGGGAGGACGGTTGAACTCCACACAGGCTACGAACCCCAGGAGCGTCGCCGATGACGCCTGACCAGATTCGACTTGTCCAGGATAGTTTCCACGAGGTCCTCCCGATACGCGTGGCAGCCGCGGCTCTGTTCTATGAACGCCTGTTCGGGATCGACTCGGATCTTCGCGCACTGTTTCTGGCGAGCGACATGCCCAAGCAAGGTGCAAAGCTGATGGCGGACCTGGGCTTCGTCGTGCGCGGACTGGATCATGCCAACACCATCCTCCCGACAGTGCGCGAACTCGCCAAGCGTCACGTCACCTACGGCGTCAAGGAGCATCATTACCCGATCGTCGGGCAAGCGCTCATCGACACGTTGGCGGCCGGCCACGGCACGGCCTTCACGCCGGCGGTCCGCGAGGCTTGGGAGGCAGCCTATGCGTTGCTCGCAAGTATGATGATCGCGGCTGCCCGCGAGGATCAGCTCGCAGCGTGAGGCATCCGATGCCGGAACAATCGGCACTTAAGTTAGCTATGTTCACGCTTTGAAACCAAACGCTCCAGTGGCCCAGCCCGGCGGCCGCGATTGATAGTGGCTATCGATTTCCGTGATAGCGCACGCAGTCTGACGGATCCATTCCCTCGAATTCGATCATAATTCGACGCAGGCTCAAACGCTCACTCCCCTGATCTTATCGCAATCTCCTCTCATCGACGGCGCGAATGGTCGCGTCGCGTGGATGGAGATAAAAATGACCACTATCGATCACGCAAACTATTCCGCCTCGAGAGACAGGCTCGACGCTATCGGCTTCGCAAAATCCGCGATGCGCCTGGCCTTCCGTGCATCGAAGATGCGCAGGGTGCGAGTCGCGCTACATTCAATGCCCGACTACCTGCTTAAGGACATCGGCATCGGCCGCTCGGAGATCGATCACGTCACGTCCATGCGGTTTACAATTGCCAACAGCGCTCAACGCGGTCGCTTGAACGCGAAATGATGCCGATCCACCTTGATCCCGGGCCTGCTGAACGAGCTCGGCTCGGCGGACGCGAGAGGTTACCCCGAAGTCGAGCCAAGCCTTCAACACAAGAATTACTCAACCGCGCAATCCCTGGCGATCCCATCGCCGGGGATTTTTAGTGTTTTGAACAAGGCCTGCACTTCTCGCACAAAGTCCGTTTCGCCGCGTGGGAACGGATGGATCAAAGCAAATTCCACGAACGCAACCACCCTCGTTCAAACGCTGCATCATCATACGGGAGCGGTCGGCAAACCCGCCGCACCATTCTTGGAGAAAACGATGCAACACACCACCAAGGCCTCAAGGCCACCGTTGAACGGCGTCGACACGCCGAACCTTCTGGCAACGATCAACTTTGTCGCCGGCCAGCCTGAACTGGCCAAGTTCCAGTTCCGCGCCCACAACGAGTGGGTCGAAGGCACCCACAGCAAGAGCGTCATGCTCGACTTCCACGGCGCCGGCCAGGAACAGAAGCATGCCAAAGCCTATTACGCCGACAGCGACCACCCGGCCGTGCTGTGCGGCGCCGATCACGGCCCCACCCCGGTCGAATGGCTGCTGCATGCGCTCGCCAGCTGCCTGATGGCGGGCGTCGCCAACATCGCCGCGGCGCGCGGCATCAAGCTGACCAAGGTGCAGTGCTCGGTCGATGGCGACATCGATCTGCGCGGCATCCTCGGGATTTCCGACGAGGTCCGAAACGGCTTTCAGAACATCACGGTGGCGTTCGAAATCGAGGGCGATGCGCCGGCCGAGAAGCTCCAGCAACTGGTCGAGCAGGCACGGGCACGGTCCGCGGTCTTCGACGTGCTGACGAACGGTGTTTCCGTTTCGGTCGGTGTCAAAACCATCCAGTGATCCACCCGGAAAGGCGGTTCGGACGGGTGTCTGAACCGTCGCCCTCCAAAACTGATGGAAACCAATATGGAACAGGCTGACGTTGTCATCGTCGGCGCTGGCCAGGCGGGCATCGCCTTGAGCCATTGCCTTCGAAAACGCGGGATCTCGCATGTCGTTCTGGAACGCAGGCGCATTGGCGAACGGTGGCGGTCCTCGACATGGCGTTCGCTCCGCCTTTTGACGCCCAATTGGCTGAACGCGCTGCCAGGCTCCCCATATTGTGGCTCCGAACCCGACGGCTACATGAGCCGCGACGCGTTTGTGGAAACCCTGGTTGGCTATGCCCATCGATCGCAAGCGCCGGTGCGCTCGTACGTCGATGTCTTGTCGTGCGAACAGGATGGGCAAGGCTTCAGGCTGCGGACGACCGCCGGCGACTGGTCGGCGAAAGTCGTCGTTGTGGCCACTGGTCATTGCGACGTGCCGAGCATGCCCTTCCCGCTGCATACCAGCGCGGACCAAGCGGTCAGCATCCACGCTTCGCAGTACCGAAGTCCCGACCAGCTTGCGTCAGGCGGCGTGCTGGTTGTCGGCGCATCGTCGTCGGGCGTCCAGATTGCCGACGAGCTGCGACGCAGTGGCAGACGCGTAATCCTGTCCGTCGGCAAGCACACGCGTTTGCCGCGCATCTGGCGAGACAAGGATATCTTCTGGTGGCTCTACCATATGGGATTCATGTCCCAGCGGCTGGACGATTTGATAGATCCCGACAGCGCCAGACGACAGCCTTCACTTCAACTTGCCGGTCGGGCGGATCGCTCCAATGTCGATCTGGCGACCCTTCAGGGCATCGGAGTCGAACTCACCGGGCGGTTGAAAGGCATCTCGAACGGGACAATTGGCTTTGCCGATGATCTCAAAGATAGCATCGCGTCGGCGG
>NZ_SUEO01000133.1:3129-18345 GCF_004962925.1 Mesorhizobium sp.
CGACCAGTTCGCGGGTCACAAATCCATGGCCGGCGCCCCCGCCCCGATCGAGGTGCCGACGAATTGCCTCAAGCGCCTGTCGTTCGCGAACGACAACATCGGCACCATCATATGGGCGACCGGCTACAGCCGCTCGTTTTCATGGCTGAAACTGCCTGTCATCACCGCCGATGGCGAACTGGCCCACGAGGGCGGGATAATGACCGTCGCCGGCCTCTATGCGCTTGGCTTTCGCTTTCTGCGCAAGCGCGATTCCAATTTCATTGGAGGCGTTGGGCCGGACGCGCAAGCGATCGCCGACCATGTCTCACACTACCTCGGTCAGAGCGGCCTCAAGGCAGCATAAGGACATTCCGATGCTTTCCAATGTCGTCCCCGCACATTCTCACTACGACGCCATCATCGTCGGCGCGCGCTGCGCCGGAGCCTCGACGGCAATGCTGCTCTCCCGGGCAGGATTGCGGGTGCTGGCAGTCGACCGCCAGTCCTATGGATCTGACACGCTGTCTACACACGCGCTGATGCGACCAGCCGTCATGCAGCTTTCGCGTTGGGGCCTGCTCCAACCGTTGATCCAAAGCGGTGCGCCGGTGATCAGGTCTACCACTTTTCACTATGGCGAGCAGGAGGTCACGGTGCCCATTCGGCCCGAGCCAGATATTCCGGGCCTGATCGCTCCACGCCGCACGGTGCTTGATCGCCTGTTGGTCGATGCAGCACGAGCCGCTGGAGCCACGATTATGCACGACACTCCGGTCCATGATCTCATGTTCGACGCACATCGCCGTGTTCGCGGCGTCACGTTGAGAGATGCCGGCGGCCAAACTCGCGAGATAAGCGCCGATATCGTGGTTGGAGCAGACGGGCTCGGCTCGTTTATCGCTCGCAAGGTCGAGGCACGGACGCTGGTGCAGGGGCGGTGCTCGGTGGCACATGTCTTCGGCTACGCCCCCGCGCCGGCGTTCTCGGGATACCACTGGTATTTCGGCCGGAACTTATCCGGCGGCGTGATACCGACGAATGACGGGCTTGCCTGTATCGTCGCATCCGTTCCGACCGAGCGGTTTGACGCGGAGTTCCGTTTCGATCTTTCCGCCGCACAGCTTGCCCTGGCAGCGCTGGCACCCGGATTGGGATCGCGGGCCTTCGGCAATGGTGGCGAACGTCTGAAGGCCTTCCGCGGCACGCCCGGCCGATTGCGGCAGGCATATGGCCCTGGCTGGATGCTGGTCGGCGATGCCGGCTTCTTCCGCGATCCGCTGACCTCGCATGGTATTTCCGACGCCCTGCGTGATGCCGAAGGGGCCGCGACGGCAATACTTTCCTGTCGCGAGTCCGCATTGCGGGAGTTCCAGGAAGTACGCGACAGCCTCGCGCTGCCCATCCTTGAGACCACGGACGCCATCAGTGCCTTCGACTGGTCCCTCGAAGAGCTACCTGAGCGCCACAAGCGCTTCAGCGAGGCGATGAAATCCGAAGTCGCTGTGCTCTTGGCCCGGGCGGCGCGCGATCGCGAGGTTCCGCCTCTCCCGCAAGGGCTAGTGACGTCGCAGCTAGAGGCAATCTGAAACACAAAACAAGGAGCAAGGCTATGCAAACGACCATAAGATCCGGATGGTCCGGAGTCCGGTTCGGACAACCGGAAGTCGGGGCCAGTGCAGAGCGAAGGCGCATCACTCGGGCTAGCGACATCATTGCGTTCAGCGACATGACCGGCGACAGAAACCCACTCCACTACGATGATGTCCTATCCGCCCGCACCGTATTCGGCCGTCTCATAGTTCAGGGCGGTGTCACTTCCGGCCTTCTCAATGCTCTGGTGGCCGAGGACTTGCCGGGACCCGGCAGCGTCTTTCTTGGCGTCGAGTGGAAGTTCCTCAAGGCCGTCGGTATCGGCGAGGAGATCGTCGCACGCGCGCAGGTGCTTAGCGTGCGGAAAGACAAGCCGATCTGCACGCTGTCAACCACCGTCGCAAACTCGGCAGGCGAGATTTGCCTGTCCGGCACGGCAACAACCTACACTGTGCCGCTCGATTAGCCGCCATAGGGTGCCGGGCGGCTCCGCATTTCCATGCTCTCCCACACGCTGTCTCCAACGGGCAGAACGCATGTTCGAGGAACTTAGCGGAATGGTCCGCTGCAAACCAAGGAGCCAACTTTATGAACATCTCATTCGGTATCTATGCAACCCCGACATCCACTCTGTGGAAAGACATCCGCAAAGGTCCGCCGCTCGAGGCAGTCCGGGAGCACCTCGACCGGGTGGTTAACTTTAGACGCCTTTGCGAGATCGCTCGCAGGGCTGAGGTCCGGTGACGGAGTACGGGTCAAATCCGATGGCGGGCGTGAAGCCACGTCCGCCATCGGTTTGGTTGTTGCGAATCCAAATGCTTCGTCGCTAATGTAAGGCCGACCATACGGTTAGGACAACCGGATTGAGCTCGGCCTTCGAAGTAAGGGTCTTTGGCGACCTCACGGTTCGCCGTGACGGCGAGCCTGTGGCCCTAACGCAATCGCGCAAGACGCGGGCGTTACTCGCCTATCTGGCCGTGCAGCAAAAGCAGCAGCGCCGCGAGTGGCTTTGTGAGATGTTCTGGGACGTCCCTGATGATCCTCGGGGCGCGCTGCGTTGGAGCCTTTCGAAGCTGCGCCAGATCTTAAACGCCGACGGCGAGACCCGGCTTGCGGCCGATCGCAACGTGGTCCAACTGAAGCCGGGATCGGTCTGGCTCGACTACGATCTGATCAGGGGCCTGTCGGCCGATGCGGTTGGTTCGCTGCCTACAGAGCGTCTGGAAGCGATCGCTGCGGCTTTCGCCGGCCCGTTCTTATCGGACCTCTATCTGCCGCGCTGCCAGGCGTTCGAGGCTTGGCGCGTCTATTGTTCGAACGAGACCGAGATTCTGCACCTGAAGGCGCTACGCGCCCTGATCGATCGCCTGGGCGACGAGCCTGAGCGGGCGCTTCCCCACCTGCACACGCTGCAGTCACTTCTTCCGGACAATGATCTAGCAGACGAGATCGCCCGCATTAACGATCAGGCTCGACTGACCGTCGCCGCTGCCCCGATCCGAAGTGGCACGACGGCTGGACCAGTTAGCCGGCCGGCCCCCGAACCTCCGCTGACGGGGCCTGTGCCCGAACCCGTCCCGTCGCCTTCGACGAAGGTTTCGTCAGGTAAGCAGCAGATACGCTACGTCAATGCCCGCGATGGCACCCGGATCGCCTATGTCATCAGCGGATCCGGGCCAGCGATCGTGCGTGCCTCGCACTGGATGTCCCATCTCGATTTCGATTGGGAAAGCCCGGTTTGGGGACATTGGATCGACGGCCTGTCCAGCGGCTTCACGCTTGTACGCTACGACGGGCGCCTGAACGGCCTTTCCGACACAGTCTGTGAGGATGTGTCTTTCGATGCATTCGTCGACGATCTCGAATGCGTCGTAGAGGCCGTGGGCCTCGACCGTTTCGTCCTCCTTGGAATATCGCAAGGCTGTGCTCTCTCGGTCGAATACGCCATTCGCCACCCCGAGAAGGTCGCGGGTCTCTTGATTTGGGGGGGATACGTTCGTGGATGGCGAGCGCGCGGAAATGCGGCGGAGATCGTCAGACGCGAAGCAATCTCGGCGTTGATGCGCCAGGGCTGGGGTCAGGACGACCCATTGTTCCGCCAAATGTTCACCAATCTGTTTATACCGGGCGCCAATCGCGTGCAGATGGATTGGTTCAATGAGCTGCAGCGCCGGACACTCACGCCGGAAAACGCGATGCGGTTGAGCTATGTCTTTGCCGACATTGACATATCGCGATCGCTTGAACGGCTGCATGTGCCAGCGCTCGTCCTGCATGCCAACGGCGACCGGGTCGCGCCTTTCTCGGAAGGTTTGGAGCTCGCCAGATCGATAACTGGTGCCCGCTTCGTCGAACTGGAAAGCGCCAATCACATCCTTCTTGCCGAGGAACCCGCGTTCCGCAACTTCATTCTCGAGGCGTCGGCATTTGCCAACGAGGCGCTTCAGGCGCAAACGGTCGTTGCGGTCGACCCGAGGACCCGGCGACAGGCAACGATCCTGTGCGCCGATTTCCAATACGCCGAACCGGTGATGGAGAACCTGCCTCCCGATGTCGCTCTGGAGCGGGTCGATCCCTTCCTCATGCAGGCCACCGCACTCGTGCGCGACAACGGAGGAACGGTTCTGACGATTTCCGAGAACGAGCTCGTCGCGTCGTTTGGCGCGCCTGAGCCGCTCGAAGGACATGCTGCACTTGCCTGCCGGACCGCACTAGCGTTGCGCGAGCTCGCGCTGCGCCATGGTGATTGGATGACCGGCGTTCGTGCTGCCCTGGACACAGGCATCGTGATCGTCAGCCCGGCACGTGACCGGGCTTTGGAGGTGCGCGGCGGGCCGGTGTCCGTGGCCCATACGCTGAGCCAGGCGTTGGGGCGCGATCTCGTGGTGGCAACCGCCAGGACCCGGGCATCGGCTGGCGGCTTCGTCAGTATGGAAGCGCTGGCAGCGCCACTTCTGTCGGAATACCCGAAGAACCAGCGGCTCTTTGAAGTGATCGAGATCAGGCGGGGCCGCTCGCGCTGGCAGTTGCGCGCCGAAACGCAGCTGTCGCCGTTCGTCGGCCGCGAGATGCAGCTGCAGATTCTGAACAAGGCCTGGCATGACGTATTCGACGGCGAAGGTCAGACGGTTTTCGTGGTCGGCGATCCCGGTCACGGCAAGTCGCGTGTCACGCATGAATTCGTTGGGGCCATCCCTCACGATGATGCTGAGAATCTGGAGGTCGGCGCGCTCGAAACGGACCTGCGCAGCGGCTTCGTCGTAATTCGGAAGCTGCTGCAAACCGTATTCGGCGTGGGCGACACCGAAGCGCCGCCAATCGCAATCGAAAAAGTACTGGCCGCGCAAAGCGCGCAAGGCTTCGATGAGCGGCTCCTCGATCCGATCATGGCAGTCATGGAACTGCCCGTTCAGGATCCGAACTGGGCTATCATTTCTGGCCAGGAGCGATCCCGGCGCATGCAGGAAGCAGCGGTTGGGCTTCTGCTCTTCCTTGGCCGCAGGAAGCCCGTCGTTCTCCTGGTCGAGGACCTTCATTGGATAGACGCCGAGAGTGAGGGGGTCCTGGTGCGGCTGGCGCATGCACTGCCCACTGTCCGCTGCCTGCTTATCCTGACCTGTCGACCCGAATACGATCGCGGTGCCTTCGCCGCTGCAGGACCTTCCGAAATCCGCCTGCCGGCGTTCAATACGGCCGAAGCAGCAGCATTTCTTGACTACCTGGTTGGCAGGGACCCTGAGCTGGTGCAGCTCCGCGGTGCAGTCAGGGATGCGTGCAAAGGCAATGCATTATTCCTGGAAGAGACCGTCCGCGCTCTCGCCGAGACCGGCAAGCTGGAAGGGCAGCCGGGCCGCTACCGGCCTTCTGGCGAGGTCGACGAGATCGTCGTTTCGGCGAGTATCCAGACGATCGTCGACGCTCGCTTCGAACGTCTCGACAAGGATTCGAAGCGGGTAGCCGAGGTCGCCTCGATCTTCGGCGGAGAGATTCCGGTGCCCTTGCTACGAAGGATGGCGACGCTGTCGAGCCTGCGCTTCGATGCCGCCCTCCAGAATTTGAAGAAGGCCGATCTCCTAGTGGAGCTTCAGGTTTTTCCCGAGGCCTTCGTCCGCTTCAAGCACGTCCTCATCCGAACTGCTGTGTCAGGACGTATCGTATCGTCGGCGCTCATTGAACTCCACAGGACTGCGCTTGCCGAATTGAAGGCCCATTACGCGGACCGGCTTGAGGAGCACAGCGAACGCCTGGCCAGACACGCGCAACAGGCTCACCTCTGGGTCGAAGCCGTCGGCTATCTTCTGATCTCGGCTCGCAAGGCGATCAGGCGGTCGGCGCACGTCAGTGCACTTGAGCAGCTGGACCTTGGGGTCAGGCTGCTGAGGAGCAACGATGTCGCCGACGCCGATGAGCAAGAGATCGAGTTCCAGCTCGCGAGGGGCGTGGCCCTCATGGCGGCTCGTGGTTGGGGTGCGACCGAAGTGCTCGCCGCGTTCGAGCGCGCCGAGGAACTTTGCGGTAAGATCGGCGACCAGGCGCGTCTGTTCACGGCGCTGCGCGGGAGAGCCCAATACTACATGCTTAGCGGTAAGCCGGCAGCGGCGCAGGAACTGGCCTGCCGATGGGCTGGCATGGCTAAGGACGACAGCGATCCCGGTCTCGCGATCGAGACCGAGCACATGTTCTGGACAAACAATTTCTTCCTTGGGGAGACCGCGGCGGCCCAGAACCATGCGGAACGCGCCATCGGCCTCTACGACCCCGACCGCGATCATTATCTGACGTACAAGTACTCCGGTCATGACCCGGGCGTCTGCTGCCGCTGCTTCTCGGGATTGTCGGCCTGGCTGGCCGGCGAGCCGGATAAGGCAAGGCTACGGTGCGAAGACGCAATCGGGCTCGCCGGACGTTTCGAGCATCCTCTCAGCATGGCGCTTGCGTATTGGGGGACCAGCTACCTCCATATGTTCGCGGGGGAGCCTGAGGCCGCGCTTCGGGCGGCGGAAAGCGAGTTGCAGATAGCCGAGAAGTTCCAGTTGCCGCTCCTTGTCGGCCAAGCCGCGTTCCAGGTTGGATGGGGGCAATTCCGGCTTGGGGAACGGGGGGCCGGCCTGCGCGGCATGGAGGAAGCTATATCTGCCATTCGCCGGACCGGCGCTGAAATGGGGCTGCCCTATCTGATAGGCCTTTACGCCGAAGCGCTGGGCGACAGCGGCAGGCTGGACAGCGCTCGCAAGTCGGTTGAAGCTGCCCTCGAGCTCGGCCGCTACAACGGAACCTATTTCCAGCTCGCCGAAGTACTTAGGATCGAAGCCTGTATCCGCGAAAAGAGCGGTGGCGGACCTGACGAGATCGAGAAGATGCTCCACAAGGCTGCGAACGTCGCTACGTTGCAGCGTTCCGCGATTGGCCAACTGCGTATCGCTGTGGAACTCGCTCGCTGTCTTCGAAGCCTTGGAGATGTCGAGAAAGCGCGTGAATTTATCGTGCCTCACGGCGAGCTTGTCGGTAAGCTCGACGACAGCCAGGATGCGCGGGCGGCGCGTGAGTTCTTCTAGCCAACGTGGCTACGTGACGCGTGCCCAGCAACCGCGCCGCCGCCACTGCGGCTGAATAAGCATCCGGCTACGCTAGGTTTTCGAAATCCAGTATGCGTCGGTGAAGCCGACATGCCTCGCTTCACGGTGATACCGCGTTAGTCCGGCAGGCCCGCCTTGCGAAGGCCTTCGATATATCTGCTGCGATCGTCCGGCCGATAAAACGGCGGCAGCACCTCGGCGAGATTCGAAAGCCGCAGCGAGGGATCGAACTCGCAGACCCGGGCCATCATTTGCTGCGCTTCCGATAGGCGCCCCGCAAGGGCATGACCCGCCGCCACTACACGCATCGCGCTCACGTAGTTCGGCTGGTGCCGC
Organism: Mesorhizobium sp.; assembly: GCF_004962925.1. GTDB lineage: Bacteria > Pseudomonadota > Alphaproteobacteria > Rhizobiales > Rhizobiaceae > Mesorhizobium. The sequence continues at coordinate 10,614 of NZ_SUEO01000133.1, forward strand.
AGCGACTTTCCCGCCCAAGCGACAGCGTCATCGTAGTGGCCGGCACAAAAATGAGCGAGCCCGCTGTTGAACTGCCAAGCGAACAGGCGTGGATCCAATGGGCTTAGGCGCATGGCAAGCGCGGCGTGCTCAACGGCCTTGCCTGGCTCACCCAAGCAAGCCCTCACCCAGCTGCTGACGCCCAAAGCAGCGGCCAAGTTCGGGTTGAGAGCGAGCGCGCGATCGATGCAAGCCGCACTGGCATCAAGGTCGCCGCCTACGTAGCCGAGGACGTATCCACCGTAGGAAAGCGCAATTGCATCGTCCCTTCCGAGTTCGACCGCTCTCCTGGCCAGTCGAGTAGCCTCGGCAATCTCTTCCGCGCGGTCGACCATCCAGCCGTTGCTTTTTCGGGTAGCGTAGCACCGCGCCGCCCGCGCATGGGCTATCGCGAACTCCGGGTCAAGGTCGATCGCCTTCATGAAGAGGCGCAAGGCATCGTCAATACCCGATCTACTAGTGATCGTCCGGTCAAAGGCCGCCAGCCCCCGGAGGTAATAGTCGTAAGCGTCGAGGCTTTCCGTCGGCTTGCGTTTGGCACGCTCGATCTCAGCCTCCTCCACCTTCGGCGTGATTGCGCCGACTATGCTCGAGGCGACCTGATCCTGCAGATCGAACAGCTCGGCGAGCGTTCCGTCAAAACGATCGGCCCACAGGTAAGCCCCCGTCGTGGTGTCGATGAGCTGCCCGGCGATGCGCAGGCGGTCACCCGCCCGGCGCACACTTCCCTCAACCACATAGCGCACGCCCAGCTCACGCCCGACCTGTTTTATGTCTATCGACCGTCCCTTGTAGGCAAAGCTCGAATTCCGTGCGACGACGAACAGGTGGCGGAAGTGAGCCAGGGCGGTGACGATGTCCTCCACCATTCCGTCGGCAAAATATTCCTGCTCGACATCACCGCTTAGATTCTGAAATGGCAGCACCGCAATTGACGGCTGGTCGTCGTGTCTCGTCGGGACTGCCAGCACCTGCACTGGCGCCGCGACGCCAGTGCGTCCAGTTCGCTCGCGGGACAGCAGAGAAGCCGCCAGTGAGCTTGTTTGCGCCTCCGGCTCCGCATCCAGCTGCTTTTTCAGAACAGTCCGACAGAGCTCGAACTGGCGCAAGGCGGCGTTTTCGTGACCCCGATGCGCGTGGATCCGGATCAGCGCCCGATGGGCGGCTTCCGCGGTAGGATCTGAGGCGAGCAATCTCTCCGCGAGCCCTTCGCAGGCCGTCTCTTCCGCTGAGCCGGGTGTAGGCAGCGCGAGGCTCAGCCGATCCACCAACTGCAGCGCCTTGCGCTGATATTTGTTCAGATAGGGTCCAAACCACTCATCCAGTTCCTCAGGAATGGCTTCCCCGGCAAGCACCCCACCGCGGTAGAGATCGGCGGCGAAGGCGAGATCGGTCGCCCGGCCCTCCTCCAGTTTCCGCTCGAAGATCGAAATATCCGCTTCATCCGGACCGGCAATCAGCGCGACGGTTTCCTGATCCCCATCGATGTAGATGGTGGCATCTTTGCTGGTCGGAAACGAGCGCCTGATGTCGACCAGCGCTTGCCGCAAACTGTTGCGGGCCTGGCCATCGCTTCGTCCCGGCCAAAAGGCTTCGGAAAGCTGCTCGCGACGATGGCCGCGGCGGCCGGCCAGCACCAGGGCAGCAAAAAGAAGGGAAGTCTTGCGCGTGGCGAAACGGACGGGCCGGCACTCCGGGGAAGTAACCTCGAGGCCGCCCAGCAACCTGATGCGCACAGATCGTCTCCAGACTTTGACTGCGGCAGAATAGCATTTCGGTGAATGGATTTAACACCGATTTAACGGCAGCTCTTCGGACTTTTGACGCATAGCCGAACAGCCCGAAAACACCCGCGTGGCACGCTCCCACCCGCAAATCTCGAAATGGGAGACTAAAGATGGCTGACACGCAAACTCGCACCGGCCGCAGCGCGTCGAAAAGACACTTGTTTGGATCTAGCAGGAAAAGCGTAGCAACAATCATCGCCGCCTTCAGGGGATGGCGGCGGACCGTCGCAAGACGCAGGGCACTGGCCGACTTGACGCCCGATCAGCTGAACGACATCGGTCATCCTGAGGCCGATCGACCCGTGCTCAGCATTAAGGCCGGTCTGATCACGAACTTGATGTCGATGCGGTAAATCCGGCGCTGCGCAAACTATCAGCTGTCGAACTACGCTATCGGTTTTTGTCTGTGGGACTTCCTTCGGGTGGCCCGCTCCTGGATTTTCACCGCTACGCCTTCGTCAGCCCCACCTTGAAGCGCTTGCCGTTGGCGACGTAGTGCGCGGCCGAAGCGCGCAGCCCGGCAACCGCGGCATCGTCCAGCGCTCGCACCAAACGAGCGGGCGAGCCGATAATCAGCGAATTGTCGGGGAATTCTTTGCCTTCGGTGACCAGGGCGCCGGCGCCGACCAGCGAATTCTTGCCGATTTTCGCGCCGTTCAGCACAATGGCGCCCATGCCGATCAGGCTGTTGTCGCCGATCGTGCAGCCGTGCAGCAAGGCACGATGGCCGATCGTGCAGCCTTGCCCGATGGTCAGGGGAAAACCGACATCGGTATGCATGACCGTGTGTTCCTGCACATTGGTGTCGGCGCCGATGACCACAGGCTCGTTGTCGCCGCGGATGACGACGCCGAACCAGAAGCCGGCGTTGCGGCCGACCCTGATGTCGCCGATCAGGGTGGCGTCGGGCGCGATCCAATTGCTGTCCGCGTCCTCGAAGCCAGGGGCTTTTCCGTCGATCGCATAGAGCGGCATTTTTCGCCTCCGAATCGTCTCACACTAAACGTTCGCAGAGCCTAGAAGCGTGCCGGCCCGGGATGCAATGTCGATCAGCGCGATGCCCAAAGCCAATGCCCAGATCGTCGCCGTACAGCCGCAGGAGATCAGCGCCAGTGCCGAAATGCGGTCTTCCCGCCAAGCGTCCAGCGCGTCGTTGGTAAACATCAGGGGTCCGGCACATGCCGTCGCGGCCAACGAGCGCAGCATATGCTTCGGCGATACATAGGGCTCGACGAAGGCCAGCCGGCGGCCAGATATCAGCTCCATCGCCGATCCGGCCATGCCGCACGCCGTCAGCCCAACCATAAAAGCGAAGAGAGTGTGTTCGACCGGACCCATCTTTACCTTCCATTTACCATGAAATCGCACAGTCGTGTCGACAGGTGCGCTGCAAGAGCCGTGCCGCGCCACATGTGCCGCTGAAGGACACTCAAGAAGACATCTTGGGACAGGCGGCCGATATTGGGGATCGCGATGAAGCAGGCAGCCACCGCCAACGGCCCGCAACTCACCGTCGTCGATTCCAAGCTGATGAAGCGAGTATTCTACGTGTTCGCGGCGCTGGCAGTGCTTTCGGTGGCGATCAGCCTTGGCGGCAAATGGTTCGGCCGCTCGATCGCGATGGCCGGGTACAGCGACGACACGACAATTTACGAGGTCGTGATCGGCAACAATGTCATCGCTGTGCCGGCCAATGTCATCCGCTTCGACCAGGCCCGGCGCGACGGCATCGCCTCGCGCCTCGACCTCTATCTGCGCTATCCCGAGATGGACGGCTACAGCGAGGCCGCCCGCGACGATTTCAACAACACCGGATCAAGCAAGAACATCATCTTCCTCTCGCTCGAACGGCAGATAATGTCGCGCGACATGAGCGGCCGCTTCACGCCGATCTACAGCGCCCTGATCACCCAACCCGGCACGCCCGGCCCGGGCGGCACCACACTCTACGGCTTCACCGAGAAATCAGGCTATCTCAACGAGGTGCTGGCGGTCGGCAATCGCCGGGGCAAGGACCCGTTCGTGGCCCGCTGTCTGAGCGGCCCAACTGCTGCGCAATCGCTGGCGCCCTGCGAACGCGACATCCTGGTCGGCGACAAGCTCAGCCTCACCTACCGTTTTCCCAAGGAATTTCTGGAGGACTGGCAGGCGCTCGACGCAGCCATCGCCGCCGAGGCTGCGCGTATGCTGAAGACCGGGCATTAGAGTGTTGCGCCTGATGCATTTTGGGGAATGAAGCCGACCCGCCTGCACAGGCAGGTCCGGTCAGCCGCAAACTTCCGGCTCAGGCTAGATCGATGTCGAGGATCGCCATCGAGAAATTATAGTCGCCGTCGTCCTCGTCCTTGAAGACGATGCCGAGGAATTCGTCGCCGACATAGACCTCGGCCGAATCGTCCTTGCGCGGCCGCGCCTTCACTTCAAGCTTGGGGTTCTGGAAGACGCGCTTGAAATAGGCGTCCAGCTTTCTGATTTCGTCCGGCTTCAACAGTCTTCTCCGATCGTCGGTCTTGCTCGTTTGAGCGCGCTTCTGGCACGTCGACAATGGCGATGTAAAGGCGAGCCGACCGGATATCCGAGAACCGACAGGCGGCAGAGCCGGCAAACGGAGCTCGGTTTGCCCGCCCTGCGGACTTGAAATCAGATATCGAAGCTGACGACGTGGTCCATCGACTGCGACGGCAAAAGCTGGTCCATCTGCCGCGAAGGCTGGTCGCAGCCGGTCTCGCCGACGACGCGGGCCGGCACGCCGGCAACCGTCTTGTTGTGCGGCACCGGCGACAGCACCACCGAGCCTGCCGCGATCTTCGAGCAATGGCCGACTTCGATATTGCCGAGGATCTTGGCGCCAGCGCCGATCAGCACGCCGTAGCGGATCTTGGGATGGCGGTCGCCGCCGGCCTTGCCGGTGCCGCCCAGCGTCACGCCGTGCAGGATAGACACGTCGTCCTCGATCACCGCCGTCTGGCCGACGACGAGGCCGGTGGCGTGGTCGAGGAAGATGCCTTTGCCGATGCGAGCGGCCGGGTTGATGTCGGTCTGGAACACCGAGGACGACCGGCTCTGCAGGTAGAGCGCGAAGTCCTGACGGCCTTGATTCCACAGCCAATGCGCCAGCCGGTGCGTCTGGATGGCATGAAAACCCTTGAAATAGAGTACCGGCATGATGAAGCGGTCGCAGGCCGGATCACGGTCGTAATAGGCCTGGATGTCGACACGCACCGTCGACGCCCAGTCCTTGTCGTCGGCTGCCATCGCCTTGAATGTCTGGCGAATGAGATCGGAACCGATATCCTGATGGGCGAGCCGCTCGGCCAGCCGATGGATGACCGCTTCCTCCAGGCTTTCCTGGTTGAGGATGGTCGAATAGAGGAACGCCGCCAGCAGCGGATCGCGGTTGACCGCCTCCATCGCCTCGTCGCGGATCGAGCGCCAGATCGGGTCGATCGGCTTCACCATGGTGGGGCGGGCAATCGTAACGCTGTTCATCTATGGTCTCCGGCCATCTAATGGCTTAGGCTTGGCGGCTTGCCTATTCTCCGGCCGCACATATAAGCCAGATCATAGCACGGTTGAACTCAATTTTCCTTAGTGCTTTGTCAAATGGATTTGGTTCACGGAAGTTCAAGCGGCCATGGAAAACGAACCCTTGATCGACGAGCCGCTGAAGCGCGAGCTTTCCGCGCTCTACCGGGCCGAAGGCCGCCACTATCACAGCCTCGCCCATATCGAGGCGATGCTGGCGCTGGCCGGTCACTATCGGTCATCCCTGCACGACCCAGAGGCGGTCGAGGCGGCGATCTGGTTTCACGACGCCATCTATGACAGCCGGGCCAAGGACAACGAAGCCAAGAGTGCCGCCCTTGCCGAGAAAAAGCTCGCCGGCCGTACGGATACGCAGCGCCTTGGCCGCATCACGGCGATGATCATCGCCACCGCCACGCACGAATTGCCGCATTTTGACGACGAGAATGCCGTCCGCGACGCAGCGCTGTTCCTCGACATGGACCTGGCGATCCTGGGTGCGACGCCTGATGCGTTCGACGCCTATGAACAGGCGGTTCGCCGCGAATATGGCTGGGTGGAGGAACCGATGTGGCGCGCCGGCCGCAGTGCTGTTTTGAAGAGTTTCCTCGCCCGTCCGCATATCTTTCACACCGAGGAGTTCCGGCAGCGGTTCGAGGCTCAGGCTCGGCAAAACATGGCTCTTTCGATCGAAGCGCTTGAGGCATGACTCGGACAGGTTCTAGTCCGGAAACATCTCCATTCGCTGCGCATAGACCTTAAAGCCGGCATGCCTGTAGACCGATTGCGCGCCGGGATGGTCGTGGGTGTCGGTGTGCAACCAGAGTTTTTCGGGCCCATGCGACCAGACGGCGCGTAGCGATTGGTCAAGCAGGTAAGGCCCAAGCTTGCGGCCCTGGAAAGCGGGAATCAGCCCGAAATGGGTCAGTTCGACGACCGGTTGGCCAACACCTGTGAATTCGCACAGGCCGACAGCCTCGTCGTCGACGCGCAACACATGAATATGCATCGACGGGCTGGCGAGAAGGTTTTCAAGGTCAGTTGAAAACATGCGCAGCCGCTGGTCCCATTGCACAGACTGGCCAACGGCCCGATAGAGACTGATGTAATCGGCCATGCCAAGCGTTTCGCGCCTCACCGTCGCGTGTAATACCGGGGCGGGAAAAGCGTTGCTGGACGGCGGCTCCGTCATCTCCAGATAGGTGACGAGAAGGTCGACCATGGCAACTCGCGCAAGGTTGGAGGCTGAGGCTTGCCGCTTGGCCAGATCGGCGCCGGATCATGCGCGGGCGGCCACTCGTCACAGCGGATTTTCGGCATAAAACTCCAGCACACGCTGCTTGAAGGTCTTATCGCCGACGGCCAGCATATGGTCGCGGCCCTCGATGTGAAAAGCCTTGGCGTTCGGCATCAAGGCGGCCAGTTCGTCGGGCGAGCCGGCGATGTCGTCCTTGGTTCCGACGGCAATCAAGGTCGGCTGCGCAATGCGCGCGACATCGCCCTCGTTCATTGACGCCCGGGAACCCACGATGCAGACGGCGAGCGCCCGCCGGTCGCTTCGGGTCTGGTCAGCGAAGGCGCGAAACGATCGGCCGCGCGCATGGCTGATCGTGCTCGGGTCCTCGGCCAGCAGCGCATCGGCGATCGGATCCCAATCGCCGACGCCATCGACAAGGCCGATACCAAGGCCGCCGAACACCAGTGTCGCCACCTTGTCAGGGTCGGAAAGCGCCAGGAACGCCGACACCCGCGCGCCCATCGAATAGCCCATGACATGGGCGCGTTGGATGCCGAGATGGTCGAGCAGGGCCGCAGCGTCGGACGCCATCCGGTCCGGCGTATAATCGGCCTCTTCATAGCTCTTCGACGAGGCGCCATGGCCGCGATTGTCGAAGGCGATGGCGCGGTAGCCGGCATCGTTCAGCGCCTTGAACCAGCCGGGCGACACCCAGTTGACGTAATGGGTCGAGGCAAAGCCATGGATCATCAGCACCGGATCGCCCTGCCCCGATGCCGGCTGGCGATCGAGGAAGGCGAGGTCAAAACCGTCATGGGAGAAGAACTGCATCTGCGGATCCTGCGCGCTCAGTTGTGCGCAGTGCCGATTGCCGGGTGGCGCAACAGGTCGCCGTCCTCGATGCCGCCCCTCGCGGCGGTGCCCGCCTTGAGCTCGAGCACGAAACGAACCGGCTCGCCGGGCGAAATTATCGCTTCGGATTGCGGCTCGCCTTGCTTGATCGCCCGGACCTTGCCGTCCTGACCGACGAAGATCAGGTCAAGCGGCATCGGCGTGTTCTTCATCCAGAAGCTGACATCCCGAGGCTCCTCGAACACGAACAGCATGCCATGATCGTCGGCCATCTCCTCGCGAAACATCAGGC
>NZ_SUEO01000134.1:0-2622 GCF_004962925.1 Mesorhizobium sp.
CCGGCCGCTTCGCGGCCACCTTCTCCCACAAGGGGAGAAGGCAAGGCGCGTGCCCAATTTTTTTCATCCGGGACACGAGATAGCCGGCAAAGCGTCATTGGCGAGCCATCATTGCCACCTATCTATTGCTTGCGGGTCGGCGGTCGAGGAGGCGACGGATGAACGACAGAATCAACACTCTGGATGAGCTTTTGAGCGATCCGATGATCAAGCTTGTGATGGAACGCGATCGCGTGCAGCCGGCGGCCCTTCGCACGCTGCTTGAAGAAAAGGTTCGCCGGGCGGAGGACGATGCGCCGGTCAACCCCGATCGCTTTGTACCGCCGGCTCACATGGTAGCCGAGACCTGCCACAAGCTATGGCTGTGCAGCTAGGCGGCGGTGCCTGACAGGGTCAGCGGTCTTTCGCGCTGTCCTGCGGACGCTTCGAAGAAGAGGCTCCTAACAATTTGATTCAAACTTTGTTGGTAATTTCTCGTTAGTAATCTGGACTGGTTTGTCCGGCGGCGCTGTCTTGCCATCGGTCTGTTGTGTTTTGCGTACAGGTCCAGATGCGGTTATCAGGCGTCGTTATCTTCTCGATCGCAGCGCTGTGCCTTGCCGGCTGCACGTCAACGTCCGGCGTCGACGCGCTGCAGGTGCCGTCCAGCGAGACGACCAGCTCGGTTGTGCGGCCGCCCGCGCCGGTCGCGTCGGTCGCTGCCGCCGATGCCGCACCCGCCTTCGCGCAGGAAGAGGCGATGGACCAAGCCGTGGCGATGGCTCCTCCAGAGCCTGTGGAAAGCATCGAACCACCCGCCGAGCCAATTGCCCTGGTGGCGCCGAACCGGCTGGCACGGGCAGCCCCGATCCTCGTCGAGCCGGTCCAGCGCTATCGTTTTCGTGACGCCAAGCCGATCAATTTCGGCAGGTCCTCGCCAAGGCACCTCGCCGTTCACGGCGTCGACGTCTCGCGCTGGCAGGGCAACGTGAACTGGGACAAGCTGCGCGCGCAGGGCGCGAACTTCGCCTACATCAAGGCGACCGACGGCGGCGATCATCTCGACCCGATGTTCAGGAAGAACTGGCGCAATGCCGACGCCGCCGGCCTGAAGCGCGGCGCCTATCACTTCTTCTACTGGTGCCGCACGGCAGGCGAGCAGGCCGACTGGTTCATCCGCAACGTGCCGAGGGTCGAGGGCGCGCTGCCGCCGGTGATCGATGTCGAGTGGAACGGCGAATCCAGCTGCAAGCGGCGGCCGTCGCGGCAAAAGGTGCTGGAGAAGATGCAGGTGTTCATGGACAAGCTCGAGCGCCACTACGGGCAGCGGCCCATCATCTACACCGCACCCGATTTTTACCGCGACAATCTCAGAGGCGCTTTCCCCGACTATCCGTTCTGGCTCCGCGCGGTCGCACAGCACCCGTCAAAGGTCTATCCCGGCCGCAAATGGGTCTTCTGGCAGTATTCCGGCTCCGGCCTGTCGCACGGGGTGAGGGGCCGCATCGACCTCAACGTGTTCAACGGTGACGAGAGGGCCTGGCGGAACTGGGTCGGCGGGCGGCAGATGGTGGCCGAGGCGGAGTAGGCGGCGGCAGAATCCCTGCATTTGCACGCCAGCATGACGTGAATATTGACGGACCCTGACCGCCTGTCGCGGAACTGTCATGGATCCGTCATCGCTTTGAAATGTCGTTCCCCCAAAGCAGGTGGCTTCCATTCGAACAGGAGACGCCACCCGTGCCCCGCCATTCCGCGCTTTTCGTCCTGACGGCAGCGCTTGCTGCCTCCGTTTCGCTGCCGGCCCATGCCGACATGATGTTCAACCGGGTCGCGAGCTTCGCGGTCGCCGGAAACCTCCCCGCGGACGTCGAGAAGACCACGCCGACTTCGTCCGAGATCATCGCGGCCAGCGAAGACGGCATGACGCTGGTCTATTCCGACAGCCCGCTCGGTGCGGTCGGCTTCATCGACATCGCCGATCCCAAGGCGCCCAAGGCCGGCGGCATCGTCAAGATCGATGGCGAGCCGACCTCGATCGTTGTCATTGGCGACAAGGTGCTGGCCGGCATCAATACGTCGGAGAGCAAAGCCAAGCCCTCGGGCAACCTCACCGTCATCGACCTTGCCTCCAAGGCGATCGAAAGCACCTGCGATCTCGGCGGCCAGCCGGACTCGCTGGCGCTGAGCAAGGACGGCAAGTTCCTCGCCATCGCCATCGAGAACGAGCGCGACGAGGAGCTGAACGACGGAGAAATTCCGCAGATGCCGGCGGGCGACCTCAAGATTTTCACGCTTGCCGAAGGCCAGCCTGATTGCGCGACGATGAAGACCGTGAACCTGGCGGGCATTGCCGAAGTCGCGGGAGACGATCCCGAGCCGGAATTTGTCGCCTTCAACGAGGCCGGCGAGATAGCGGTCACGCTGCAGGAAAACAACCACATCGCCATCGTCAACGCCGAAACCGGCGCGATCGTCACACACTTCTCCGCAGGCTCGGTCACGCTGGACAAGGTCGACACCAAGAAGAACGGCGCCTTGTCCTTCGATGGCAAAATGGAAAATGTCGCGCGCGAACCCGACGCCGTGAAATGGCTCGACAATGACCGCTTCGTCGTCGCCAACGAAGGCGACTACAAGGGC
>NZ_SUEO01000134.1:2632-3946 GCF_004962925.1 Mesorhizobium sp.
CGGTTTCACGATCTTCAGCAAGAAGGGCGAGGTTCTCCATGAATCCGGCCCGTCCTTCGAGCACCAGGTTGCCAATGCCGGCCATTATCCCGACGCCCGCAACAAGAAGGGCATCGAGCCGGAAGGTCTCGAGACCGGCACGTTCGGAGAAGACAGACTGATTTTCGTCGCTTCGGAGCGTGGCTCCGTTATCGGTGTCTACAAGGACACGGGTGCAGAACCTCAGTTTGCCCAGATCCTGCCCTCTGGCATCGCTCCAGAAGGCCTGGTCGCAATCCCGTCGCGCAATCTCCTGGTCACCGCCAACGAGGCCGACCTGGTCGAGGACGGGCTTGCCCGCTCGCACGTCATGATCTACGAGCGCTCCGAGGGTCCCGCCACCTACCCGATGATCACGGCAAAGCTCACGGCGGACGGCACGCCGCTCGGCTGGGGTGCGCTTTCGGCGCTCGCGGCCGGCGACACTGCCGGCAAGCTGTTCGCGGCGTCGGACTCGTTCTACACCAACGCGCCCTCGATCTTCGAGATCGATGCCACGCAGACCCCGGCGCTGATCACCGGCAAGACCATCGTCACGCGTGGCGGTCATCCTGCACAGAAGCTCGACATTGAAGGACTTGTCGCCGACGGTGAAGGCGGCTTCTGGCTGGCCAATGAAGGCGATCCGGCAAAGCTCGTCCCGCACGCCATCCTACGCGTCAACGACAAGGGCGAGATCAAGCAGGAAATCGGCTTCCCGATGGAATTGCTCGCCCACCAGACCCGCTTCGGTCTCGAAGGCATCACGACCATCGGCGAGGGCGACGACCTGACGCTGGTGATGGCAGTGCAGCGCGAATGGGCCGACGATCCGAAGGGCCAGGTCAAGCTTTTGGCCTACAAGCCGAAGGCCAAGGAATGGTCGGCGGTGCGCTACCCGCTCGAAGCGACCGAAGCCGGCTGGATGGGCCTGTCGGAGATCACCGCGCATGAAGGCAAGCTCTATATCCTCGAACGCGACAACCAGATCGGCGACCTGGCCAAGGTGAAGCGCGTCTATTCGGTGGCGCTTGACGCCTTCAAACCGGCCAAGCTCGGTGGCGAGCTGCCGCTGGTCGAAAAGACGCTGGTGCGTGACATCATCGGCGACCTGAAATCAGCCACCAACGGCTATGTCGTCGACAAGGTCGAAGGTTTCACCATCGACAAGAACGGCGATATCTTCGTCGCCACCGACAATGACGGCGTCGATGATTCTTCCGGCGAAACGCTGTTTCTCAGGTTGGGCAACATCAGCGCCGTGAACTGATCTCCTGAGGCGAGGGTCGATCCGCG
>NZ_SUEO01000134.1:3956-18341 GCF_004962925.1 Mesorhizobium sp.
CTCCGATAGTGCGGCGGTTTCCGCGAACCTGGTCGCCGTCCAGCCGCGCGCGATCTTGCCTTCTTCAACAAAAAGGGGGGAAGAGAAGGCGCGGCTGCTACGCTTCTACATATTCCGCCAGGCTGACACCTTTGGGTACATCCAGCCCGTCGGCACGCAAGCCTTCGATATGAAAGCGTATAGCGTCGCGAATTTCGGTTTCCACTTCGGGCACCGTCGCACCGGTAGCGATGCAGCCGGGCAGGTCCGGCACATAAGCGGAAAAATTGTTTCCTGCTTTTTCAATCACTACCGCGTAACGCATGTCATCACTCCTTCAAACCGGACTGCTTGAGGATGCTATTCAGTGTTCCCGGCGCAATCTCGTCAGACGGCTTGCCGGCCACTGTGACGCGGCCGGCTTTGATTTCATGCTTATATTGGCGATGACTGCCTTTGGTTGCAACTAGGTACCAGCCGTCGGTCTCCAGCAGGCGAATGACTTCGCGAACTGTAAGCCGAGGTGGCATCTTTCCTCAACTGCATCCGCTCGTCGCCCCACACGTATCGCACTTCTCACATGTCCCGTTCCGCACCATCGTAAAGTTCTGGCATTCGGAGCAGGAATTGCCGGTGTAGCCCTGGAGCAGCGATTTGGCGCGGCGGTCGGCGGCGAGCTTCTTCGCCTCGGCTGCCTCGTTCGCTGCGGCGTCGGTGAACAGCGCCGCCGTGGCATCCGAAGCGCCGGAAGCAGCGCCCGCCGCCTCCTCGAAGGCGATGTCCTCGATCAGCTCCTTTGCCCGCTCCTCATAGTCGCGCTTGTAGGCGGTGGCTTCATCGCTGGCCGGCTTCAGCGCCAGCACGTTGGAGCCGGAGAACGCCGTCGGCGCGGAGCGGGCACTGGGCGAGCCCGAACCGGCAAAGCCCTTCGGATCGTTGCCGCTCACCCTCGACACCAGTTTCACCGGCGAGGCGCCGCGGGTCAGGCCCTTGGAGACGGCGTCGGTCTTGCCTTCGCTGATGCCGCGGCCAAGTGCGGTGTTGGAAAAATCCGACTGGTCGACATGGGCGAGATCGTTGCGGCCGAGATAGGAGATGGCGAGCTCGCGGAACACGTAGTCGAGGATCGATGTCGCGCTCTTGATGGCGTCGTTGCCCTGCACCATGCCGGCCGGCTCGAATTTGGTGAAGGTGAAGGCGTGCACATATTCGTCGAGCGGCACGCCATATTGCAGGCCGAGCGAGATGGCGATGGCGAAATTGTTGAGAAGGCCGCGCAAGGTCGCGCCTTCCTTGTTCATGTCGATGAAGATCTCGCCGAGACGGCCGTCGTCATATTCGCCGGTGCGCAGGAAGATGGTGTTGCCGCCGATCTTGGCCTTCTGCGTGTAGCCCTTGCGGCGAGACGGCAGCTTCTCCTGCTCGCGCGAGACGCGCTCGATGATGCGCTCGACGATCCGCTCAGTGATCTGTGCCGCGCGTGCCGCCGCCGGTGCCGCGATCAGCTGTTCGATGGCATCGTCCTCGTCGTCTTCGACGTTGGCAAGCAGCGAAGCGTTGAGCGGCTGGGAGAGCTTCGAGCCGTCGCGATAGAGCGCGTTGGCCTTCAGCGCCAGCTTCCACGACAGCATGTAGGCGCCCTTGGCGTCTTCCACCGTCGCATCGTTCGGCATGTTGATGGTCTTGGAAATGGCGCCCGAGATGAAGGGCTGGGCCGCCGCCATCATCTGGATGTGGCTGTTAATCGACAGCGAACGCTTGCCGATCTTGCCGCACGGGCTGGCGCAGTCGAACACGGGCAGGTGTTCGGCCTTCAGGAACGGCGCGCCTTCCAGCGTCATCGCACCGCAGACATGGATGTTGGCGGCCTCGATGTCCTTCTTGGAGAAACCCAGCGCCGGCAGCATCTCGAACGAGAAATCGTTGAGCTGTTCGTCGGTGAAGCCAAACGTCTCCTTCACCCAGTCCGCACCCAGCGTCCACTGGTTGAAGACGAACTTGATGTCGAAGGCCGATTTCAGCGCCGCATTGAGGGCCGCGATCTTGTCGTCGGTAAAACCCTTGGCTTTGAGCGAGCCGGGGTTGACGGCAGGCGCCTGGTTCAGATTGCCGTGGCCGACCGCATAGGCTTCGATCTCGGCGATCTGGCTTTCCGAATAGCCGAGCGTGCGCAGCGCTTCCGGGACGGCGCGGTTGATGATCTTGAAATAGCCGCCGCCGGCCAGCTTCTTGAACTTCACCAGCGCAAAGTCGGGCTCGATGCCGGTGGTGTCGCAATCCATGACCAGGCCGATCGTGCCGGTTGGCGCGATCACGGTTGCCTGCGCATTGCGGTAGCCATGCTCCTCGCCGAGCTCGATGGCGCGGTCCCAGGCAGCCTTGGCGTGGGCGGCAAGCTCCGGCTGCTTCAGGTCGGAGGCGATCAGCGGCACCGGGTTGACGGCGAGTTTTTCGTAGCCGTCTTTGTCGCCATAGGCGGCGCGGCGATGGTTGCGCATGACGCGCAGCATGTTCTGCGCATTGCGGTCGTAGTCGGGGAAGGCGCCGAGCTCGGCGGCCATTTCGGCCGAGGTGGCATAGGCCGTACCGGTCATGATCGCGGTGAGTGCTGCGCAGATGGCGCGGCCCTCGTCGGAATCATACGGAATGCCCGATGTCATCAGCAGGCCGCCAATATTGGCGTAGCCGAGGCCGAGCGTGCGGTATTCGTAGGAGAGCTTGGCGATCTCCTTCGACGGGAACTGCGCCATCATCACGGAAATTTCCAGCACCATGGTCCACAGCCGCACCGTGTGCTCGTAGGCTGATATGTCGATGGTGCCGTCGGCGTTGCGGTAGGGCAGCAGGTTGATCGAGGCCAGGTTGCAGGCCGTGTCATCGAGGAACATGTATTCCGAGCACGGGTTGGACGCCCGGATCGCACCGGCCGAGGCGCAGGTGTGCCAGTCGTTCATCGTTGTGTTGAAGTGCAGGCCCGGATCGGCCGACGCCCAGGCGGCATAGCCGATCTTTTCCCACAAATCCCTGGCCTTCAGCGTCTTCAGCACCTTGCCGTCCTTGCGGGCGGTGAGGTGCCAGTCGGCATCCTCTTCGACGGCGCGTAGGAAATCGTCTTTCAGCGAGACCGAATTGTTGGAGTTCTGGCCCGAAACGGTGAGGTAGGCATCCGAATCCCAGTCGGTGTCGTAGGTCTTGAACGACATCGAGGTATAGCCCTGCTTGGCGAACTGGATGACGCGGTAGATGTAATTCTCCGGAACCCCGTCCTTCTTGGCCAGCTTGATCTCGCGCTTCAGCGCGGTGTTGATCGCAGGATCGAAGCAATCGTCGTCCTGGCCTTCGCAATTGATGCAGGCCTTCATGATCGCTTCGAGGTGCTTCTTCACGATCTTGGAGCCGGTGACCAGCGAGGCGACCTTCTGCTCCTCATTGACCTTCCAGTCGATGAACTCCTCGATATCGGGATGATCGGCGTCGACGATGACCATCTTTGCGGCGCGGCGCGTCGTGCCGCCCGACTTGATGGCGCCCGCCGCGCGGTCGCCGATCTTGAGGAAGCTCATCAGGCCGGACGAGCGGCCGCCGCCGGACAGTTTTTCGCCTTCGCCGCGCAGGAACGAGAAGTTGGAGCCGGTGCCGGAGCCGTATTTGAACAGGCGCGCTTCACGCACCCACAAGTCCATGATGCCGCCTTCGTTGACGAGATCGTCCTGCACGCCCTGGATGAAGCAGGCATGCGGCTGCGGATGCTCATAGGAAGACTTCGACTTGGTCAGCTTGCCGGTGAACGGGTCGACATAGAAGTGGCCCTGGCTCGGGCCGTCGATGCCATAGGCCCAATGCAGGCCGGTGTTGAACCATTGCGGCGAGTTCGGCGCGACGCGCTGGGTGGCCAGCATATAGGCGAGTTCGTCGCGGAAGGCGCGCGCGTCTTCCTCCGACTTGAAGTAGCCGCCCTTCCAGCCCCAATAGGTCCAGGTGCCGGCGAGGCGATCGAAGACCTGGCGGGCGTCGATCTCGGAGCCGTAGCGCTCGGCCTCCGGCAGCTTTGCCAGTTCGGCCTCGTCGGCAACGGAGCGCCACAGGAAGGAGGGGACGTCGTTCTCCTCGACCTTCTTCAGCCGCGCCGGCACGCCGGCCTTGCGGAAATATTTCTGCGCCAGGATGTCGGCGGCAACCTGGCTGAACTGCGCCGGCACGTCGATATTGTCCAAGCGGAACACCACCGAGCCATCCGGATTCTTGATCTCCGAAAGCGCCTTGCGGAATTCGATCTCCGCGTAAGCTGATTGTCCTGGCTTGGTGAAACGACGCTCGATGCGCATTGGTCCTATCCTTTGTGTCTATATATAGCGCTTTTCCCAGGGGATTTCTGCCCCCATAGCGAAACGCGCATGTCCGCCGTCTGCCGGCGTTCGCGAACGGCCGGCTCCTTTTCACAGCCTCCGCCGCCCTGCTGGTCGAACTCCTTGCGAAGTAGCCGTCCAACGCGCCGACGAACCCTGCGGATCCCTCAAGACTGAAACTTTTTTGCGACTCCCTCAATCGAGGGAATTTCACACTATCTAGCGTCGAACCTACCTGCAAACACTAAATATAGTGTTAACAGACAATTTATTCCAGTCCGACATTTTTCCCTTTCGCCCCCAAAGACCCCACAATCGCAACGCTTCCGCCAGCCTCGTAACCAGGCGGAAATGCGGCCAAAACGCACATAATCCGGGAAAAAGACCGGGCTCAGAACTTTCCGGTCGCGCTCTCAACAGGAGCGCATGGCCTATAAAAGGCGACTCGTTTTGCGCCGTCAAGGATTCGTTTGCGTAGCTTTTATGACCCCAACATCTTGTGTGTCACACATGTGGATAACGGGGATAGAAAGTGGCGCGGAGGGTTTTCGATTTTACCCGCGCGATGCGCGGCTGGCGCGACCAGGTCTCGTTCAGGAGAATTGGTGCGGGTCGGCACAGAAATAGGCGATGATCTGGCAAAGGTCCGGCTCGTTGACCATACGCACGGCCTCGGCGCAGCTGACCCATTTGCGGGTGCGTGATCGCTTTTCCTTCCACCGGTCGGCGATCTTGTCGACCTGCAGCGGAAACACCAAAACTTCGCAAGGCACTTCCTCGCCGGAAGCCAATGCCTTGGCATAGAAGTAGCGGCCGGCTTCATGGTGGGAGATCGTGCCGCGCAGTCCGGCTTCCTCGCCGGCCTCGCGTGCCGCCGCTTCGCAAAGCAGTTCCTTCGCCTCAGGCCAGCCCTTGGGGAGCACCCAGCGACCGGTATCGCGGCTGGTGATCAGCATGATCTCGACGCCATGCTTGGTATCGCGCCAGGGCAGTGCTGCAACCTGCAGGCGGCACGGCGCCGTGCCGAAGAGCCGCTGGACCCTTTCGGCCAGATGGTTGTGCGTTGCTGGCGTCGTCAACATCGGAGAAGCTTGCCCCAGCCTCCAGAATCATCTGCCGTCTCGTGAATCTTACGGCTAATCATGGGCAATAGAAGTAAAAAACCTCATACGCACTGGTTAACCACGCCAAGAGGCGTCGATTCAGGAAATATCGTGCGCCGCGGCACGCTTTCAAGAAGTGCTCGCCGGCAAGAAGCGCTCGCCGGCATGTTCCGGGGGAAAAGCGGTTGCCGCGAATCAGCCGGCGTGGTCGTCGGCGATCGGCTTCTGGTAGGTGAAGCCCATATCCCACGGAAAATAGATCCAGGTGTCCTGGCTGACCTCGGTGACGAAGGTATCGACCAGCGGCCTGCCTTTCGGCTTGGCATAGACGGTGGCGAAATGCGCCTTGGGCATCATGGCGCGCACAATGCCCGCGGTCTTGCCTGTGTCGGTGAGGTCGTCGATGATCAGCACGCCGGCGCCGTCATCGGCAAGCAGTGCCGGTGTGACCTCCTTCAGCACCTGCAACTGCCCCTGGCTGGTATAGTCGTGATAGGAGGCGACGCAGACCGTCTCGATGACCCGGATGCCGAGTTCACGCGAGATGATGGCGGCTGGAACCAGGCCGCCGCGCGTGATGCAGACGATCGCTTTCCATTGGCCTTTGTTGGCGCCGGCAAGCCGCCAGGCGAGCGCACGCGCGTCGCGGTGGAACTGATCCCAGGAGACGGGAAAGGCCTTTTCGGGAAGGGACATTTGTTGCGCACTCCGCAGCGCGCGAAAAACGCGCGCAGACACTTGAGGGAATGCGCGCGGAATTAACTGGAAAGCCTAGGCGTTGGCAAGTGGCGGCGGCCAGCGATCCCTGTGGACTTGCCCCCCTTTGGACTTGCCCTTGCGGACCTACCGCGACAGGAAGGCCGCCACCGGCACTGTGCGCAGCACCGTGCGCGTCACCCCGCCGAACAGAAGCTGGCGCAGCCAGGAATGGCTGTAGGCGCCAAGCACGAGCAGGTCGGCGCCGGTTTCGGCGACCCTGGTCTGGATCACGTCGTCGACCGAGTGGCCGCCCGATTGCAGCACCGAGACGCTGACCGTGGCGCCATGCCTGGACAGGGCGGCGGCGATTTCGGCGCCGGCCGCCTCCGGGGCCGCGTCGAGCGTATCCGGCGGGTCGATGACGACAATATCCGTTTTCTCCGCCTCGATGATGAAGGGCAGGGCGTCGAAGGCGGCGCGCGCGGCTTCCTTGCTGCCGTTCCAGGCGAGCAGCACATGCTTGAAGCTGGTTACGAGCGGGCCCGAATGCGGCACCACCAGCACCGGCCTGCCGGCGTCGTAGACCAGCGTGTCGACGTCGGCGCTCGGATCGCCGCCCGACTCGCGCTGCGCAGCGATGATCAGATCTGCGGTGCGAACGGTTGGGATACCGGTCAGCGCGCTGTCTCCGGAAAAGCTCTCGAGGCTGCGCCACTCGAAGGACAGGCCGGTATCCTCGATATGCCTGAGGAAGACTGCCCGCAATTTTTCAGCACGCTCCTTGTTCATGTCGGCCGAAACCTGCAGGAACTCGGTGTCGGGAAAGCCGGTGGCCGAGGTGTAGGGGACGGGAAGCGTCTCGGCATGAATGCCGATGAGATGGCTCTGGAACTTGTCGGCAAGCGGAATGGCGCATTCGAGCACGCGCTCCGCGTCCTGTTCGTTCTGCAGTATGGCGACGATGGTCTTGAATCGCATGGTAATCCCTCATTTTACAGCGATCGAAACTCGCCCGCGAGAAACGTTACAGCACCATGCTTGGTTCCGGCCTGGATCAGGTGGCCGCGCTGGCGAGGCCTGCGACCATCGCTTCGACATCGGCGCGGGCGGCGTCCAGCGCTTCCTGGCTGCGGGCCCGCACGACCAGTTCGGTCCAGAACTTGCCGTCGCCATATTTCGGGTAGGACCCGATGATTGTATCCGGATGCGCCTTCTGGATGTCGCCCAGCGGTCCGCCGACCAGCCCTTCGCCGAACGGGCAGTGCACCGTGGCCGACAGCATAATGGTGCCGGCCTTCAGCGTCGGCACCACATTGTCGAGCATCGCCTGGAAAATCGACGGCACGCCGGCCATGACATGGACGTTGCCGATGCGAAAGCCCGGCGCGATGGACACAGGATTGTCGATATGGTCGGCACCGCGCGGCATCCGCGCCATGCGCTTGCGCGCCTCGGTGTATTCGATGCAGCGCGCGGCGTAGCTCGCTTCCAGCAAGGCATAGGCCTTGGCGTCATATTCGCAGGGCACCCCGAAGGCCTTGGCGATCGCGTCCGCGGTGATGTCGTCATGCGTGGGGCCGATGCCGCCGGTCGTGAAGACATAGGTGTAGCGGGCGCGCACGGCGTTCACTGCCGCGACGATCTCATCTTCCTCGTCGGGAACGATGCGCACCTCCTTCAGGTCGATGCCGATCGCCGTCATGATGTCGGCGAGGTGGCCGATATTCTTGTCCTTGGTGCGGCCGGACAGAATCTCATCGCCGATGACGAGCATGGCGGCGGTGACGATTTCAGGCATGGGGAGGCTCCGGCAAAAGTCGCCTTAGGCAGACAGGGGATCGCCTCAGGCAGAGAGGGGTCGCCTGAGGCAGAGAGGGGTCTCCTGAGATAGCGCGGCGGTTGGCCGGCGGCAATAAGCCAGGACCCGGCGCCCACGGGCGCTATTCCTTCACCGCACCGGTCATCGAGGAAACGTAGTGCTCGACGAAGAACGAATAGAGCACGACCACCGGCAGGGAGCCGATCAGGGCTCCAGCCATCAGCGCTCCCCACTCATAGACGTCGGAGCGGACAAGCTCCGTGAGCACCCCGACCGGCACAGTCTTGTTTTCGGACGACTGGATGAACGTCAGGGCATAGATGAATTCGTTCCATGACAGGGTGAATGCGAATATGCCGGCCGAAATCAGGCCGGGCACCGACAGCGGCAGCACGATCTTGGTGAGGATCTGCCACCGGCTTGCCCCGTCAATCAGCGCGCATTCTTCCAGTTCGAACGGGATGGAGCGGAAATAACCCATCAGCAGCCACGTGCAGAAGGGCACCAGGAAGGTCGGATAGGTGAGGATGAGCGCGAACGGCGTGTCGTAAAGCCCGAGATTGAACACCATCACCGACAGCGGGATGAACAGAATCGAGGGCGGCACGAGATAGGCGAGGAAGACCGCGAGGCCGACCTGCCGCGCCCCTGAAAACCTCAGCCGCTCGATCGCATAGGCCGCGAACACCGCAGCCAGCAGCGACAGGAAGGTGGCGGCGGTGGAGATGATGATCGTGTTGAGCAGCCAGCCCGGATAGGACGTGTCGAACAAGAGATAGCGGATGTGCTCGAACGTCGGATGCACGACCCAGAATGGGTTGAAATTGGCGTAGTCGGTCATCTCGAGATTGGGCTTAACCGCCGTGATCGTCATCCAGTAGAACGGGAACAACAGCACGATCACGAACACCAGCAACGGCAGATAGACCGTCACCACGCGCCGCGGCAGGCTCTGAAGGTAGCCCATGCCGCCTTCGTCGAGTTCCGGACGTTTCGTCTTCTTGATCGCGGCGCTCTTGATCGTAGCCATGTCAGTCTCCGCCGCCCTGCTGCCATTTGCGCCGTTGCAAGCCGAAATAGCTGAACAGGATCGCCGCAAGCAGGAATGGGATCATGGCGACCGCGATTGCCGCGCCCTCGCCAAGCTGGCCTCCGGAAATGCCGCGCTGAAACGACAATGTCGCCATCAAATGGGTGGCATTTACCGGTCCGCCCCGGGTTAGCACATAGATCAGCTGGAAATCGGTGAAGGTGAACAGCACCGAAAACGTCATGGTGATGGCGATGATCGGCGTCAGCAGCGGCAGCGTCACATAGCGGAACAATTGCCAGCGGCTGGCGCCATCGAGCGTGGCGGCCTCGTAAAGCGACTGGGGAATCGTCTGCAGGCCGGCTAGCAGCGTGATGGCGACGAAAGGAATGCCGCGCCAGACATTGGCCGCGATCACCGAAGCGCGCGCGTTCTCCGGATCGCCGAGGAAATTGATGCGATGGTCGATCAGGCCCATTTCCATAAGCGCCCAGGACAGGATGGAAAACTGCGAATCGTAGATCCACCAGAAGGCGATGGCCGACAGCACCGTCGGGACCACCCACGGCAGCAGGACAATGGCGCGGAAGAACGATTTGAAGGGAAGGTTTTGATTGAGAATAAGCGCCAGCCAGAGGCCGAGCGCGAACTTCAGGATCGAGGCGCTTATCGTGTAGAGCAAGGTGTTGAAGACGGAGAGCCAGAAGACGGCGTCATCCCACAGATATTGATAGTTTTCGGTGCCTATGAAGATACCGGGGCGGCCGATGCGGGTATCCGTGAAGCCGAGCCAGACGCCGAGCCCGAGCGGATAGGTCAGGAAGACCAGCAACAGCGCTGCCGCCGGCAGCATGAAGCCGAAGCCAAGGGCGTTCCGGCTTTCGGCCAAGGTCGACAGGCTCCGCGATAGGATCGACGGACGCGGCTGAACGGCAACGGTCGGCACGGCCATGGGGCGGTTCCTCATGAGGTCTGGTGGCATCGCGGCCCGGGCGGCCGCCACGCAACTTCGGAAACAGGCCGGGCAGCGCGGTCGCGGCTGCCCGGCTGCGCTGTGATCAAACGCGATAGTACCGGTTTGCGCGCTTCTCCGCCTCTTCCATCGCCTCCTGGGGCGTTGCCTGGCCCGTCACGGCCTTGGCAAACATGTCCACCAGGACATAGTCGGCCATGGTAGCCGCCGAGGCATAGCCAAGCGGCCCGGCATAGCCGTTGGGACGCAGCGTCGCTGAGGCCTTGGCATAAGCGGCATTGTTCGGGTCGGCCGTCCACACAGGATTGTTGTCGAAGGCTTTGAGTGTCTGGCAGCAGTAGCCGGCCGAGGAGGTGATCCACTCCGCCATTTGCTGTTCCTCGAACATGAACTGCAGATAGGCTTTGGCCGCGTTGGGGTAGGGTGTGTAGTCGAAGATCACGGCCGTGGTCACCTGGAACAGCTCGACCGATTTTCCGACCGGACCGATCGGCAGGCTGGTTGTGCGCATGTCCTTGGCGATTTCAGCCAGTTTCGGATCATTGTCCTTGTTGGTCTTGGCCGTGTTATACACGGAAATGCCATTGGCGATGACGCCCAGTTCGCCGGCCAGGAAGGCGCGGTTGTTGTTGACGTCGAGCCAGCTTTCGGTGCCGGGGATGAAGGTCTTGTAGAGTTCCTGCGCGTATTCGATCGCCTTGAGGGTCTCGGGGCTGTTGATCGCCACCTTTCCGCTCTCGTCGACCATCTGGCCGCCATGGCTCCACAGCAGCCAGTGAGCGTAGTTGTTGCCGTCGCCAACGCCATGGCCGTGCGTGAAGCCGGCCGGATGTCCCTTCGCCTGCAAGGCCTTGCAAAGCTCGAGGAAGCCTGCCGTGTCCTTCGGAAACTCAGAGAAGCCAGCCTCCTTCACCCAGCTTTCCCGATAGACGATGGCATTGCCGATGGTTGCAAGAGGCAGGCCGAGGAATTTTCCCTCCCGCGTCGCATACTGCTTTGGTCCGTCGTGCCAGCCGCCGTATTTCGAGCCCAGATACTCGCCCAGTTCCGTCACGTCGTGCAGCTTGTCGGGATACTGATGCGGGTCGTCGAACCAGACCAACATGAGATCTGGACCGGAGCCGACATTGGCGGCGACTGCCGCCTTGGGGCGAATGTCCTCCCAGCTTTCCTTGTCGACGCGGACCTCGACACCTGTCGCCTCGGTGAACCGCTTGGTGTTGGCCAGCCACTGATCCTCATCGCCCTGCACGAAGGGCGACCAACGCAGCATCCGCAGCTTTGCGCCGTCCTCGGGCTTGTATGTCAATCCTTCCTGGGCAAAGGCGGGAGAGCCGACGAACCGGCTTCCCAGGACTCCCGCCGCGGCGCCGGCGGTGGTGCGGATCACGTCACGTCTGGTGAATTTCATGCTCGTTTCCTCCTTTTATTCGTAGCCGTTATTCGTAGCCGTGTGGTTCTTACTGTTCGCTGCGCGTCTTGAATCGCTTTCCGGTTTTGCCGTGGAAGAGATGAATGAGGCCGGGCTCGGCCGTGAGGCGTATGGTCTCGCCCGGCGCGAAGGAATGGCGCTCCCGAAAATTCGCGACGATCTCTTCGCCGCCTTCTGTCCGGCCGATGAGCTGCAATTCGGACCCTGTCGGCTCGACCACCGCGACGGTGACCGGAATGCCCTGGTCTTCGGACAGCCGCAAATGCTCGGGCCGTATTCCCAGCACCACCGGCTCGCCATTTTTGATGGACAGTGCTGTGGCCAATGGGACTGAAATCCCGCCGGAGCCGCGAAACGACGGTGAGCCGCCATCTGTTGTGATTTCGCCCCGCAGCATGTTCATGGCGGGCGAGCCGATAAAGCTTGCGACAAAGAGATTGTCCGGCCGGTCGTAAAGTTCCAGCGGCGGCCCGATTTGTTCGACGATGCCGTCATGCATGACGACGATCTTGTCGGCCATGGTCATGGCCTCGATCTGGTCGTGGGTGACATAGACGGTGGTGGTCTTCAGGCGCTGGTGCAGTTCCTTGATCTCGGCGCGCATCTGCACCCTGAGCTTGGCGTCGAGATTGGACAGCGGCTCGTCGAACAGGAAGACCGCCGGATCGCGCACGATCGCCCGGCCCATGGCGACGCGCTGGCGCTGGCCGCCGGAAAGCTGCCGGGGATAGCGCGCCAGCAACGGCACTAGTCCGAGGATTTCGGCGGCGCGCTGGACGCTGGCACCGCTTTCGGCTTTCGAAACACCCTTGAGCATGAGTGAGAACGCCATGTTCTCGGCGACGGTCATGTGCGGGTAAAGCGCATAGTTCTGGAAGACCATGGCGACGTCGCGTTCTTTTGGCGCAACGTTGTTGACGACACGCTCGCCGATCGCGATCTGACCGCGCGAAATCTTCTCCAGGCCGGCGATCATCCTGAGAAGGGTCGATTTCCCGCAACCTGACGGCCCGACCAGCGTGACGAACTCGCCGTCGTCTATATCCACGCTGACACCGTGGAGAATCTCGACGGTTCCGAATGATTTGTAGACATCGCCAATCGCGACAGACGCCATCGATTTCCTCCCCGAATGCTTCCTGCGACGTCTTCGAAGGAAACCGCTTTCTTGAACTGCCCGCGCGGCTCCCAAGTTCCTCCCTGGTCACACGCGATGATGAAACGGTAGCGCTACCAAACCTGCCTGTAAAGCGACTGCCTGGCAAGCGCTCTTCTTCGTCGCTCCTGGTCGTGAGCGATCACAGCGGGACTGAAATTCGTCATGTCCGGGATCGGAGCATGAGAATGACTTGCCAAGCCCCAGCTCCTGAAACCGGAGGTGCGAGAAGCCATCAGAGCTGACACCAGCCTAATCGGAAACTTCGGTTTGCGGCCGGTCCCGGCCATCGGCGAGCTCGTCATGCCATTTGCCGTCGGCGTCCTCGTACTGGATGCCGTCCGTGGTGCCGGCGACCTGCTGTTCGGCCGAAGCGATCTCGGCGGCGCGCAGCGCGTCCTCGTGAGTGGGGAATGTTTCCGAGAATGTCGAGCCGACCTTGTAGGCCCAGCCCCCGTCATGCTCGACGATCTTGTAGGTCAGCTTCGCCATGAAATCCTCCGGTGGAAAAAGCTCCGTCTGCTCAATGCAGTTTGTCTTCGGGCAGTTTGCCTTCGGGCAGCCTGCCGTCGGACAATCTCTCGTCGGGAACCAGCACGTCCGATTCTTTCGCGGCCTCGACCAATGCCCGTCGCGCATCTGCTGTCGAACGATACCCCTCCAGCACTTTTAGGCAAGTGTCGAGAGCATCTCTATGCCGAGGACCACGATTCAGTGGCCACACGGTCATCAGGCACTCCGCTGCTTCCTGGGTGTTACGGATCTCACGGTATTTGCCGACATGGCCAAGCTCGACCACGACCGGCTTTTCAAAAGGCTTGTTGTCCATCATCGCCGGCAACGCGGAGCGGCCGATTTGGTTGCACGCCCTCGGCATAGAGGTTTCAAGGGCCGCCGCGATTCTTGGGGCCGCGGTCATTGGGGCCGCGGCCATGGAAACGGGCCGGTCAGCCCGCCGCCGTCATCCAGTGCTGCATCGTTGTCACCGAGCGGGCAAGCTGCGGCGCCGGATGGATTTTCTCGCCGAACGTGGCTGCGGCACGCCACGCCCAGCGCGGGTCGGCGAGGAAGGCGCGGGCCAGAGCCACCATGTCGGCACGGCCTTCGGCGACGATCGCCTCGGCCTGCTTCGGGTCGTCGATCAGGCCGACGGCCCGCGTCGGGATGCCGGCGCCCTTGCGCACGGCTTCCGCCAGGTGCACTTGGTAGCCCGGACCTGTCGGCAGCTTTTGCAACGGCGAATTGCCGCCGCTCGAGCAGCAGAGATAAGCGACACCCTCCGCCTTCAGCGCCTTGGCCACTTCGATCGCGTCCTCGACGTCGAAACCGCCATCGACCCAGTCCTTGACCGACAGGCGCGCCCCGAGCATCAACTTGGGGACGGCCTTTCTCACCGCCTTGGCGATCTCGACGACAAAACGCATGCGGTTTTCCAGCGAGCCGCCCCAGCGGTCGGTGCGCTGGTTGGAAAGCGGTGACAGGAACTGGAAGATCAGATAGCCATGTGCTGCGTGCAGTTCGATGAAGTCGAAGCCGGCACGTTCGGCCCGTCTTGCGGCATCAGCGAAGCGTTCGATGATCTGCAGGATTTCCTCATCCTCCAGCGCCCGCGGCACCTGCCAGCCCGTGTCGTAAGCGATTGCCGAGGCAGACACGATCGGCCACGAGTCCTGATCGGCCCTCAGCGGGCCGCCGCCTTCCCACGGTTTCTGGTTGGAAGCCTTGCGGCCGGCATGGGCAAGCTGCGTGCCGAACCTGGTGCCGGGGGCGGCGACGCGCGCTGGATGCCGCCAAGCGCGTCGGGCGGCAGCCTCGTTGTCGTCGGAATAAAGGCCGAGGCAGCCATGC
>NZ_SUEO01000135.1:0-6915 GCF_004962925.1 Mesorhizobium sp.
GCCTGAGCAGCTCGTCGGCGCGCCGCGCCCGCTCGTCCGGCCGCACACCGCGCAGCCTGAGAGCAAAGGCGACATTTTCCCGGGCGGTCAGCCACGGAAACAGCGCGTCGTTCTGGAACACCACGGCCCGGTCCGAGCCGGGCGCGGTGATCGGCCTGCCGCCGATCGTGGCGCCGCCGCGCACCGGTTCGACCAGACCGGCGGCAACATTGAGCAGTGAGGTCTTGCCGCAGCCGGAGCGGCCGACCAGAACGACGAAGTCGTGCTTGGCGACATCGATCGACACGCGCTCGACGGCTGACGCCGGCTGGCCGTCATAATGGACAGAGACTTTATCGAGCACGAGATGCGTCATGTGGCCTCGCAGAACCTTTGAAGAGAATCCGCCTGCCCCGAAGCCGCTCCTCGTCAGCGGTTCGGGGCAGACAGCACGCGGCGTCAGGGAAGGAGAACCGCGCGCGTTTGGCGTCAGTTCGAGGCAAGCGCCTCGCTGACATATTTCGACGACACATATTTCGAATAGTCGGGCAGCACGGCGTCGACCTTGCCCTGCTCCTTGAGGAAGGCGGATGTCGCCTCGACCGCCTTGACCGTGCCGCCGCCGAGGAATTTCTCCGAGGCCTGCTCTCCGAGCGTCGGGAAAACATAGCCCTTGAGCAGCAGCGGCACGTCGTCCAGCTTGGCGCCGGTGAGCTTGGCGATCTTTGCCGCTTGTGGCGACGACACCGACCAGGCGTCCGGCTTGGCCAGGAACTCGGCATAGGCCGCACCAGTCACCTTGACGAAGTCGCGCACCGCTTCCGGGTTCTTCTCGGCGAAATCGGTGCGCACGATCCAGGCGTCGAAGGTCGGCGCGCCCCAGGCGGCGACCTGTGAGGAGTCCACCACGACCTTGCCGGACGTCTTGATCTGGCCGAGCGCCGGATCCCAGACATAGGCCGCGTCGATGTCGCCGCGCGCCCAGGCCGCCGCGATCTCCGGCGGCCTGAGATTGAGGATCTCGACCGATTTCGGATCGACGCCCTCATGCTTCAGCGCGGCAAGCAGGCTGTAATGCGTCGTCGAGACGAAAGGCACGGCCACTTTCTTGCCGGCGAGGTCGGCGACCTTTTCGATGCCGGCGCCGTTGCGGGCGACAAGGGCTTCGGATTCGCCGATCAGGCCGACGATGAAAATGGTCTGGATCGGAAGCTCGCGGCTGGCCGCGGCCGCCAGCGGGCTCGACCCGACATAGCCGATGTCGACCGAACCGGAAGCGACGGCGGCGATCACGTCGGCGCCGGAATCGAACTTCCGCCAGTCGATGGCCGCCTTGGTCGTGCTTTCATAGACGCCGTCTGCCTGCGGCACTTTCGAAGGTTCGACCACCGTCTGGTAGCCGATGGTGATCTTGAGGTCTTGCGCCTGGGCCGGGCCGAGGAAGGCGGCGCCCGCCAGGGCTGCCGACGAGAGGAGAATGATGCGTCGTGAAATGGTGGACATGAAAGGCTCCTTGAAAAGAGAAAACCGGACTGCCTTTCATACTCATCTAATTCTATCGTTCTTGTAGAGTTAAATCCTTCCAACGGCGAAGGGTTTGGTGGAAAAAAGCTGTCGGCGACGGGCTGGCGAGCGGACAGAGCGGCTGCGGCGGGGTCGTTGCAACAGGTGCACTAGAACCTTGGATACGAGCTTCGTCATCCCAGGGCGTAGCGAACGCGAAGCGGAGCGCAGACCCTGGGATCCATGCCGTGACATCAGTGCGTCGCTATGGTGCAGAACTTTCTTTGATGCCGGGAAGCAGCGGAAGGGCAGCCTTCATTCTGCGCCGCTGCACTCCTCGGCGACCGTCACGGCATGGATCCCAGGGTCTCCGCGACGTCGCTTCGCTCCTGCTTCGCCCTGGGATGACGAAGCCATTAGGGCCAACGCTAATGGCAGACCTTGCAGATCAGGGTTCGACGCTGACCGGTTGCGACCGGCCACAATCGGCACGCACTGGAATTCCCCATCAGGCCATCGGCCTAAAAAATCCATGCTTCAAACAGCCGACGAAATGGAACCTCATTCCCTGTCTTGGCGCGTAACTATAGTATTCTTATCGACATTAAGGAGTTGACGAGATGAGCGACCGTACCCACCGCACCCCGGCGATCGCTCGTGGCATCGGGCCACATGCTCCGATGCATGCGAGCTGCGTTTCTGTGTCCTCGGCGTCACAAGCCTGGCCCAAAATCGCTGCCACGGCTTGAAAACCAAGCAAAATCAACAGCAACCGGCTTGTATATCATGTCACTAGAAATTATGTGCCATACAAGCTTGGACGCGGTGGGGACCCACGCCAGGCGTTTCGCAACCGGTGGCCCTGCGCCATCGCACGACAGAGAAACGTTCGGTCTATGCTCACGAAAAAGGGCAAGTACGGCCTCAAGGCGCTCGTACATCTTGCGCGGCTGCCGGTTGGACAGCTCGCCTTCGTTGGCGATATCGCCACCGGAAACAACATCCCGAAGAAATTTCTCGACGCCATCCTCGGCGAATTGCGCAATGCCGGTTTCGTCCAGAGCCGCAAGGGCAAGGAGGGCGGCTATCGCCTGGCGCGGCCGGCGGATGAAATCAAGATCGGTCACGTCGTGCGCGTGCTCGACGGGCCGCTTGCTCCCATTCCCTGCGCCAGCCGCACCCGGTATCAGCGCTGTGAAGACTGTAACGAGGCGACATGCCAAGTCCGACATCTGATGCTGGAGGTCCGGCAAGCGATCGCCGAGGTGCTGGATCAGCGCAGCCTCGCCGAGATGCGCGATATCGCCGGCGAGGAAGACCTCTCGGTTGCGTTGGAAATCCAAGCCTGAAGCAACAAAGCCTGAACCAACAACGCCGGAACCAACGGCTCCCGAGACAATTGGTGCGCGCATGACCGGGCGCGCTAATTCAGTTATCATCGTCGGTGGCGGCGCCAGCGGCGTCGTCCTTGCCGCACATCTGTTGAAATCGCCCAATCCCGATCTCCGCGTCACGCTGATCGAAAAGCGTCCACATTTCGGCCAGGGCATCGCCTATTCCACGCTGCTGTCGGCGCATGTGCTGAATGTCAGTGCGGCCGGGATGAGCGCCTATGCCGACGATCCCGGCAATTTCTGGCGCTGGCTGCTTGAACGCGGCCTGGCAACCCCAGAGCAGGCGCCGGTCTACGCGCCGCGCAGTGTCTATGCCCGTTACCTCAAGGAACTGCTGGACGAACTCGAGGCCCGCGAGACGGGGCGCCTTCGCCTGATCCGCGAGGAAAGCCTGTCGATCTCGCCGACCGCGTCCGGGGTCGAGGTGACGCTGGCCAACGGCACCAGCGTCGTCGCCCACCTTGCCGTGCTGGCGACCGGACATGACGAGGAGCCGGGCGCCGGCCAGGGCCACGCGATCAGGATGGGATCGGAGGCCGACACCGCGCTGGACCCCGAAGCCCGAGTCCTGGTGCTGGGCACCGGCTTGAGCATGGTCGATGCGTTCCTGTCGCTCGAACAGCGCGGGCATCGCGGCGATATCGTCGCGGTGTCGCGGCGCGGCCTGCTGCCTTCGCCGCACCGCAAGGGCAATCCGATCAAGCTCGACGTTGCCGACATTCCGCTCGGCACCCAGCTCTCCTATTTCGTCGGCTGGTTCCGCGACCTGATCCGGGAAAACCAGAAGGCCGGCATCGACTGGCGCGACGTGGTCGATGGTCTGAGGCCGTTCAATCAGAAGATCTGGCAGAACTGGCCGTCTTCGGCCAAGCGCCGCTTCGTCGAGCATACCAAGGCGTGGTGGGATATCCACCGCCATCGCATGGCGCCGGAAGTCTATGGCCGTGTCACCGAGGCGGTCCAGTCGGGCCGCATCCGGCTTGTCGCCGGGCGCGTCGTCGACATCACGGCAGGCGACGAATTCACCGTACAGGTCCAGTCGCGCCACACGCAGCGTCTCGAAACCTTCGAAATCGCCCGCATCTACGATTGCAGCGGCATCGCCAGGGACATCTCGACCACCTCGAACAGCGTAGTGAGGTCGCTGGTCGACCGCGGGCTGGCCCGGCCGGATCCGCTGCGCCTTGGCCTCGACGTATCAGACAATTGCGAGGTCATCGCCAGCGACGGCACCGTATCGGCCAAGATCCTGGCGGTCGGACCACTGACGCGCGGCACCTTCTTCGAGATCGACGCCATTCCGGATATTCGCGTCCAGTGCGCGCGGCTGAGCAAGCGGTTGCTGGGGTGAAAAAGGGTTCCTTTGGTTACCCTCCCTTTCGTCACAGCAGTGCAGAAGACTTTGAGACGGTGCATCGACGAAGGTCTGGACCGCTGCATTCCTCGGCCCCCGCCACGGCATGGGTCCTCGGGTCAAGCCCGAGGATGACGAAGGTGCGGAACTGGAATCCCATTCCCCGTCTGGCCAATGGATTGGCACGATCTATCTTCTTTCAGACTGCAAACGGCTGGAAAAGAAGATAGGCTGACAGCCTGCCCAAGGCGGTCGCTTGACCATGGAGCATCAGCATGAGCGTGCACAAGATCGCCCCCTCGGACAGGACAATGTCCCGCCTGCGTCCGCCCTATGCGTCGGTTCTCGACCTGATCGGGCAGACGCCGGTCGTCGAGCTGACCAAATTCGACATCGGCAAGTGCCGGCTGTTCATCAAGCTCGAAAGCCAGAATCCCGGCGGCTCGATCAAGGACCGCATCGCGCTGTCGATGATTGCTGCGGCCGAAAAACAGGGCAAGCTGAAACGCGGCGGCACGATCGTCGAGGCGACCGCCGGCAACACCGGTCTCGGCCTCGCCCAGGTCGGCATCCCCAAAGGCTATCGCATCATCCTCGTCGTGCCCGACAAGATGTCGCGCGAAAAAATCCAGCATCTGCGCGCGCTCGGCGCGGAAGTGCGCATGACCCGTTCCGATGTCGGCAAGGGTCACGCGGAATATTACCAAGACATGGCCGAAAAGATCGCCGCGGAGCTGCCTGGCGCCTTCTATGCTAATCAGTTCGCCAATCCGGCCAATCCGCTGGCCCACGAAACCACGACCGGTCCGGAAATCTTTCAACAGCTCGATGGCGACGTCGATGCGGTGGTCGTCGGCGTCGGCTCGGGCGGCACGCTGACCGGGCTTGGCCGCTACTTCGCTGATGTCTCGCCGAAGACCGAGATGATTCTCGCCGATCCGGTCGGCTCGGTGCTGGCACCGTTGATCAAGACGGGCAAGATGATAGAGGCCGGGAGCTGGACCGTGGAAGGCATCGGCGAGGATTTCGTCCCGCCCAATGCCGATCTGTCGCTGGTCAAGAAAGCCTACTCCATCCCCGACAAGCAGAGCATGCTGGCGGTGCGCGACCTGCTTTCGAAGGAGGGCATCCTCGCCGGCTCGTCGTCGGGCACGCTGCTTTCGACGGCGCTTCGCTATTGCCGCGAGCAGACCGTGCCGAAACGGGTGGTCACCTTCGTCTGCGACAGCGGCAACAAATATCTGTCGAAAGTGTTCGACGACTTCTGGCTGGCCGAGCAGGGCCTTGCCGAGCAGGAGCAGCATGGCGATCTGCGCGATCTGGTGATGCGCACGCTCCGCACCGGCGATATCGTGTCTGTCGGCCCGGACGAAAGCCTGCTCAACGCCTATGGCCGCATGCGCCGTTCGGACGTCTCGCAATTGCCGGTGCTGGACGAGGGCAAGCTCGTCGGCATCGTCGACGAAAGCGACATCCTCGCCCAGGTCGAAGGCCCCTATGACAGCCGCTGGGACCGCTTCAAAGCCCCGGTGCGCACGGCGATGACCTCCACCCTGCACACGCTGCAGGCCACCCAGACGCTGGACGCGCTGCTGCCGGTGTTCGACCGCAACGAGGTCGCCATCGTCTTCGATGGCGACGAGTTCATCGGCCTGATAACCCGCATCGACCTGATCAACCATCTGAGGCGCGCCCGATGACCATCAAAGCCACCGTATCGGGCAGGAACCGCCTGGCCTTCTCGACGCGCACGATCCATGGCGGCCAGAGCCACGACCCGACGACGGGCGCGGTAATGGTGCCGATCTATGCGACCTCGACCTACGGCCAGCAGAGCCCGGGCGTCCACAAGGGTTTTGAATATGCCCGCAGCCAGAACCCGACCCGCTTTGCCTTCGAGCGTGCGGTGGCCGACCTCGAAAGCGGTACCAATGCCTTCGCCTTCGCCTCGGGGCTGGCGGCAATCGCCACCATTTTCGAACTGCTCGATTCGGGCGCCCATGTCGTCGCCACCGACGACATCTATGGCGGCACGTTTCGGCTGCTGGAGCGGGTGCGCAAACGCTCGGCCAATCTCCAGGTCGACTTCGTCGACTTCACCGATCTTGCCGCGGTCGAGGCGGCGATCCGCCCGGAAACCAAAATGCTGTGGGTCGAGACGCCGACCAACCCGCTGCTGCGTGTTGTCGATCTCGAAGCGGTCGCAGGGCTGGCCAAGCGCAAAGGCGTGATCTCGGTCGCCGACAACACCTTTTGTAGCCCCTATCTGCAGCGGCCGCTGGAGCTCGGCATCGACATATCAGTTCACTCGACGACGAAATACCTCAATGGCCATTCCGACATGGTCGGCGGCGTCGCCGTGGTCGGCGACAACAAGGATCTCGCCGACCAGCTAAAGTTCCTGCAGAACGCCATCGGCGCCATTTCCGGGCCGTTCGACAGCTTTCTGGCGCTGCGCGGCCTCAAGACCTTGGCGCTCAGGATGGAACGCCACTCGTCGAACGGCCAGAAGATCGCGCACTGGCTGGAAAGCCGCCCCGACATCCGCCGCGTCATCTATCCCGGCCTTCCCAGCCACCCGCAGCACGCCATCGCCAGGCGGCAGATGCACGCCTTCGGCGGCATGATAACGGTCGAGCTCGACCGCGACCTTGCCGGCACAAAACGCTTCCTCGAACACACGCA
>NZ_SUEO01000135.1:6925-18248 GCF_004962925.1 Mesorhizobium sp.
ACGCAACTGTTCACGCTGGCCGAAAGCCTCGGCGGCGTCGAAAGCCTGATCGAGCACCCGGCGCTGATGACGCACGGGTCGATCCCGGCGCTAAAACGCGCCGAGATTGGAATTTCGGATTCGCTGGTGCGGCTGTCGGCCGGCATCGAGGACGGCGACGATCTGATTGCGGATTTGGATCAGGCGCTGGCGAGTTGAAGGGCCATGCCAAGGCAATCGCTTCTCTTGTGAGGATAAGGCGGAGAGCCAGGGTGTTGGGGTTCGCATCGTTTTTTAGAGCCTTCCCAGGACTAGCCTAGGCGGTTCCATTGGCCTCCAACGTTTATTAGGTAACCGACGCGAACCTTTTGGATGGCTCTCTGACTTTCCGGAACTATGCCAACCCCGATTGGCCAATTTCCAAACGGAGCGTGGTTTTTGCCTGCAAGGTGCAGGAGCATAGTTTCCGTGGCATCCGTCAAGCTGCCGACCCATGCCGACATGAACGCGGTCAGATAGGTCTCATCTATCGGAGTCTTGGGATGAACCACCGTGATCGACGGCCGCGTAACTGTCCCATCTAAATTGAGGTAAAAGTCCCTTGCTACAACCCGCTGATCATCCTTGCGATGTTCGACACAATGGCGCGTGTTGCGAACGTGATGGGCAAACTTCGCCAACTCCCTAGCAAAGACAGTTGTGATGTCGTTCTCGCCAAATTCCTTTGTTAGGACTGCGGTCAAGCTATCTGGCCATTTTCCCGCAGCTTTCATTTGCGGACCGTAAAAAACCTCTGCAAGGCGATAAATCGCCTGGAGGGTGTGCTCTGCTTTTTGAATGAAAGTGTTCGCTCGAGTTTCGACCTCCGTCACCGCGGGCAACCGTGTAGTATCCTTGGAAGAGTTCACCACTGCGATTTGCTTCGCCTCGTCAGTTTCGAGCTGGGACAGGGTTTTCTGTGCCGCTAAGAGTTGGGTCATGATGTCGGCAGAGATCGAGATGCCGAAGTCCCTTATCTTGGCGTCCGGAAAATGGGTTTTTGAAAAAAGCCGGCTAGCCGAGAGTAGAGTCCGGGCCACGATATCGGACTCGGAACCAGCATCAGCAAACAATTGCTGGGTGTTGGGGAGGTCAATGTTCGTGCGATCGGGATCAAGTTGATCCGCAAGTTTGATCGCATGTACGGAATGCTCCTTAACAAGAAACATCGAATCCGTGGTCACGACCATATCGGTGAGTTTTCCGTCGCCGTCGTGACCAATGGTCATCGAAAAGGCAGACTCACGCTTCCAGTCGATTGGGCGTTTCAAGGCTTTGTCTATTGGAGGTTTGCTCATAGTCTCGAATGTTGTGCGCGTCTGGTAGCCTGAAAAGTGCTGATGCTGCGAAATCGCAGTTTAGGATCAGGCCAGAGATAACCTCTACTGAAAGCACAATCACAGCGCTAATCAAATTGCCGATGAGCACCCCATGACCACCAACACACGCCATCCACTGAAACCCTCCGACGCCCCGCTCACCTTCGCGGTGCTGGTCTTCCCCGGTTTTCCGATGATGGCGTTCAGTTCGGTCATCGAGCCGCTGCGTGCGGCCAACGTCCTGGCCAAGCGGGACTGCTACCGCTGGATCATCGTCGGCGCTGCCGAAGGTCCGGTCGAGGCCTCGAATGGCGTCGTCATCCAGCCCGGCTTTTTCGCCGGTGATGCGCCGAAGGTCGACCGCATCGTCGTCTGCTCGGGTGGCAATGCCGATCATCTTGTCGCCGACGATGCCGTGAGCTGGATCCGCAAGAGCTTGCGCGGCGGCGCCCATATCGGCGCGGTGGCGGATGCCGCCTTCTTCCTGGCGCGGGCCGGCCTGCTCGACGGCCATGCCTGCACCTTGCACTGGACCAGCCAGGCCGCCTTCACCGAGGCGTTTCCGGACATCGAGCTTAGACGCGATCTCTACGTCATCGACCGCAAGCGCTTCACCTCGGCCGGCGGCGTCGGCAGCCTCGACATGATGCTGGAGATCATCACCCGCGACTATGGCGCCGAGCTGGCGGCCGGCGTCGCCGAATGGTTCGTGCACAGCCCGCTGCGCTCCAGCGTCGACCGCATGCTAATGCCGCTGCGCTTACGCACCGGCGTCCAGAACGAGCTGGTTCTATCGGCGATCGCCATCATGGAGGATGCGGTGGAAGAGCGACTCGGGATGGCGGCGCTGGCGGAAAAACTCGGCGTCTCCTCCGACAAGCTCGAGCGGAACTTCCGCTCCGAGCTCAGCATCTCGCCCAACGGCTATTATCGCCGCCTGCGGCTGAAGCGCGCCGCCGACCTCCTGGCGCATTCGACGCTGATGGTCCGCGACGTGGCGCTCGCCTGCGGCTTCGCCTCGATGTCGAGCTTTGCCCGGGCGTTCAGGGAGGAGCATGGGCACGCGCCGAAGGTGGCGCGGAGGCATTAGGCGTCTGCGCGCTGACGCGGCGCAACGACGGCGGGACAGCGCCCCCCTCTGGCCTGCCGGCCATCTCCCCCACTTGGGGGGAGATCGGCTGTCACCGCTGATTTCGCCAATCGCCAACGTTACAGGAATAAGCGGAACGCCGAAGCCGCCCCTCCTTGTGGGGGAGATGTCCGGCAGGACAGAGGGGGGCGCCGTAGAGTGCTACGGAACGACTTCAAGCGGCATCCGGCACAACACCTGCGGGATTCCGCACAGCCTCTTCGCGGCGCACAGCTATGTTCTGGGCTTCCAGGAGGCACCCCATGAGCATCGTCGTTTTTGATCCCGACAGCACCGAGGACGTGGATTTCAAGGACCGCATGCGCCACCCGGCGGCGGCCGATCCGGCCGGCGGCATGTGGCTGTCGGACACCGAACCGTCCTTCATCGATGCGGACGCGCTGCGCAAGGGGCGGCTGGCGAAACTGCGCGCCTGGATGCGCGAGGCCGGCTATGGCGGCGTCGTTTTGTTCGACCCCTACAACCAGCGATACGCCACCGGCTCGCGCAACATGTTCGGCTATTTCCTGCGCAACTCGACGCGCTATTTCTTCATCCCGACCGAAGGGCCGATCGTGCTGTTCGAATATCCGCAGAGCTACCATGTCTCGATGGTGCTCGATACGATCGACGAGGCGCGTCCGTCCAAGCTGGTCTGGTCCGCGGTGTCGGGCCGCGACGACGAAACGGTCGGTCCCTTCGCCGACGAGATCGTCGAATTGCTCAAGGCGCATGGCGGCGGCTCGATGAAGCTCGGCCTCGACCGTTGCGGCCATCTGCAGGCGCTGGCGCTGGAAAAGCGCGGCTGCGAGGTCCGGGATTGCCAAGGTGAAATTCTCGCCGTGCGGGCGGTCAAGACGCCCGAAGAAGTAAAATGCCTGCAGGTGTCGATGGCCGGCGCCGAGGCCGCCGTCTATGCGGTGCGCGAGGCGATCAAGCCCGGCGTTTCCGAAAACGATCTGTTCGCCATCATGTATCACGAGGTGATCCGGCAGGGCGGCGAGTTCATCGAAACCCGACTGCTGACCTCGGGCCAGCGCACCAACCCATGGTTCAACGAAGCGAGCGGCCGCAAGATCAGGCCGGGCGAACTTTTGGCGCTGGATACCGATACGATCGGCTGCTACGGCTATTATTCGGACTTCTCGCGCACCTTCCGCTGCGGCCCGGGCAAGCCGACGGATTATCAGAAGTCGCTCTACCGCATGGCCCACGACCAGGTTCAGCAAAACATCTCGATCGTGAAGCCGGGCATGGCGTTTCGCGAGATTGCCGAAAAGGCCTGGGAGATCCCGGACCGCTTCGTCGACCAGCGCTATACGTCTGTGATGCACGGCGTCGGCATGCATGGCGAGACGCCGTTCATCGCGCACGCCATGGACTACGAGACCTATGGTCGCGACGGTTTTGTCGTGCCCGGCATGGTGGTCAGCGTCGAGAGCTATATCGGCGAGAAAGGCGGACGCGAGGGTGTCAAGCTCGAGGACGAGATCCTGGTCACCGAAACCGGCACCGAGCTTCTGTCGCGCTTTCCCTATGAGGACGATTTTTTGGAGAAGCAAGTTTGATCCCAGCATCAACCACTGGTCGCGGTGCGGTATCGCAAACCTTCGGGACCAGCCGCAGCGCTCATGCTTTCGTCATCCTAGGGCGGAGCAAGGAGCGCAGCGACGCGGCGCAGACCCTAGGATCCATGCCGCTACATTTCGGCTTCGAGACGGTGCGGAACTCTATTCCGCTGCATTCTTCGCTAGAGGTAACGGCATGGATTCAAGGACCTTCGCGACGCCGCTTCGCGGCTGCTTCGCCCTGGAATGACGAAGTTCAGGCATTCGCATGAAAACTCCCATTTCCATCAAACGCGGCGGCCGCGGTCTTTGTCGACCTCCAGGAGGAGCATCGGCAGGACAAGCGCTATCTAGTCGAGGGTTTTGGCGGCATTCTCGCCAACGTCCAGCGCCTGCAGGCAACGGCGCGGGCCAACGATGTGTTGCTCTACCATTCGGCCTATATCGTCGATCTCACCAGGGAGGCGCGGCGGTTCCATCCGGTCGATGCGAATGGCAGGTCGGCCTTTTCCGACAAGGACGATCCGCTGACGGCGATCTGTCCGGAAGTGGCGCCGATCGCCGGCGAGATGATGCTGGTCAAGACTGAGGCCAGCGCCTTCGGTGCGGGCCCTGCCGCCGGCCGGCTCAAGGCCGAAGGAATCGAGTGGCTGGTCGTTGCCGGTGTGTGGACCGAGGCCTGCATCGACGCCACCGTCAGGGATGCGGTGTCCTCAGGCTTTCGCGTGCTGCTGGTCAAGGATGCCTGCGGCAGCGGCAGCACGGCGATGCACCAGACCGCCATCCTCAACCTTGCCAACCGGCTCTATGGCGGCGCCGTCACCACCACCGACGGCGCCTGCCGATTGATGGCAGGCGAGACGGTCGATGCATGGCAGGTGGTAGGCTCGGTGCCTTTGCGCTTCACCTACGAAAACGCGGCCCGGCTCTACGACGAGCTCTGACGCTTCCAGCGGATTTGGTGGGACCGGATGGCAAAGGTCAGCGACGCCGAAAAGCCCGAGACAGCAAAACGGCAAAAATACGCGCCGCTGCTCGATCCGGCGCTGTGGGCCTATATCGACCGGGTCAACGCATGGTATCCGCCCGAAATGGACCTGCCGGTCGACAAGCAGCGGGCGGTCTATGACGCGATGTGCCGGGCGTTCCACGCGGGCACTCCCGCAGGCGTCGAAGCCAGCGACGGCGCGGTTGCCGCCGGCGATCATGCGATCCCGATCCGGCGCTACCAGCTGGCGGGCAAGGCGCCGCAAGCGATGGTCGTCTATTATCACGGCGGCGGCTTCGTGCTTGGCGGGCTCGACAGCCATGACGACATCTGCGCCGAGATCTGCGCCGGCACCGGCTTTGCCGTGCTGTCCGCCGACTACCGGCTGGCGCCCGAACATCTGCATCCTGCCGCCTTCGACGATGCGCTGGCGGTGTTCGAATGGGCGGCTGACACAGGGGGCCTGCCGATCGTGCTGTGCGGCGAAAGCGCCGGCGGCAATCTTGCCGCCGCAGTCGCGCATGCGGCGCGCCGCCATCCTCGCCACGCAATCGGCCAGGTGCTGATCTATCCGGAGCTGGGCGGTGATGAGAGCGCCGGCTCCTATGTCGAGCACGCCGAAGCGCCGCTGCTCACCCTCAGCGATATGGAATTCTACCGCCAGGTCCGTTCCGGCAAGGCACAGTCACCGGACGACCCGACCTTCTCGCCGCTGCGCGACAGCGACTTCTCCGGCTTGCCGCCGACAGTCGTCGTCACCGCGCAATGCGATCCGCTGTCATCGGACGGCGAGGGCTATCGCGACCGCATCCTCGCCGCCGGCGGCCGCGCCTGGTGGTATGAAGAGCCGCGCCTCGTGCATAGCTTTCTACGCGCCCGCAAGACCGTGCCGCGGGCCGGCGAAGCGTTCACCCGCATCGTCGCCGCCATCGCTACGCTCGGCAAGGGCGACTGGTTGTAGGGGAACCTTCCACCTCTGCGGAACAGCGCACAACAACTGCGGAAACGCGAACATTTCTTCGCTGAAGCCGGCACTATCATCGACCACGGCCAACGACGCCCGGCGACCGCATCCGCCCCGGTGAAGCGATCGGACGGGCGCCGACAGGGAGGATTCACGATGAAGTTCATGCTGACCGACAGAG
Source organism: Mesorhizobium sp. (assembly GCF_004962925.1). Taxonomy (GTDB): domain Bacteria; phylum Pseudomonadota; class Alphaproteobacteria; order Rhizobiales; family Rhizobiaceae; genus Mesorhizobium. The sequence continues at coordinate 13,093 of NZ_SUEO01000135.1, forward strand.
CGTTGCATCCGCAGGCTGAACCCGTCGCCGACGGTTTCAAGAAAGGCGGCATGAACCGGCGCGAATATCTCGCCACCATGGCAGCGTTTGGCGTGAGCGCCGCCGGCGCGCTGGCGCTGGGCGGCCTTGCGCCCTCCCCGGCCAGGGCGGCCGAGGAGCCGAGACGCGGCGGCGTCTTGCGCGTCGCCATGAACGTCAAGGGCTGGAAGGATCCGCGCACTTTCGACGGTGTCGAAATGTCCAATGTCGCCCGTCAGTGCAACGAATATCTGGTGCGCTGGAACCGTGATTTCACCTTCGAGCCGTGGCTGCTGAAGAGCTGGGAGACGAGCGACGACGCTCGCGTGCTGACGCTGCACGTCCGCAAGGGCATCACCTGGTCGAACGGCGACACCTTCAACGCCGACGACGTCGTCCACAATCTGACGCGCTGGTGCGATGCCGGCGTCGCCGGCAATTCGGTCGCCGAGCGCATGGGCGCGCTGGTCGACGCCGCCACCAAGAAACCGGTCGACGGCGGCATCGAGCGTGTCGACGACTTTACCGTCCGGCTCAATTTGCCGAAGCCAGACATTTCGCTGATTGCCGGCATGACCGATTATCCGGCGCTGATCATGCACCGCAGCTACGATGGTGACGGTGATCCGCTGAAGGCGCTGGCGATCACCACTGGACCTTGCGAACTGGTGCAATGGGACGCCGAGGTCGGCGCCGAGGTCCGCCGCAAGGACAAGCCTTGGTGGAAAGGCGACTTCTATCTCGACGGTATCCAATGGGTCGACTACGGCTCGGATCCCAACGCCATGTTCTCGGCTTTCGAATCGGGCGAGATCGACACCAACCACGAAACCGCCGCTGATACGGTTTCGCAAACGGACGCCATGGATCTGAGCAATTCCGAGCTTGCCACCGGCTCGACCATTGTCGCGCGCTTCAACGTCGGCAATCCGCCCTATGACGACATCAGGGTGCGGCGCGCAGCCCAGCTCGCCGTCGACAACGGCACGATCCTGAAGATCGGCATGGACGACCGCGGCAAGCCGGCCGAGAACCACCATGTCGGCCCGATGCACGCCGAATACGCTGATATCGGCCCGGCCGTCCGCGACGTCGATCAAGCCAAGGCGCTGCTTGCCGAGGCCGGCAAGTCCGACCACGAATACGACCTCATCTCCGTCGATGTCGACTGGCAGAAGAACACCGGCGACGCCATCGCCGCGCAGATGCGCGACGCCGGGCTGAAGGTCAAGCGCACCGTGCTGCCGGCGGCGACGTTCTGGAACGACTGGAGCAAATATCCCTTCTCCTGCACCGAGTGGCTCGGCCGGCCGCTGGGCGTCCAGGTGCTGGCCCTGGCCTACAAGTCCGGCGCCGCCTGGAACGAGAGCGCCTATGCCAATGCGGAGTTCGACGCCTTGCTCGACAAGGCGCTGGCCACACCCGTCGCTGGCGCCCGCAAGGAGATCATGGCCAAGATCGAACAGAATCTGCGCGACTCCGGCATCATCATCCAGCCCTATTGGCGCTCGGTCTACCGGACCTATCGCAAGGGCGTGCATGGCTGCGAGCAGCACCAGTCGCTCGAGCAGCATTTCGAGAAGGTCTGGCTCGAGGCGTGATCGCGGGTCTTGCCTTCTCCCCTTGTGGGAGAAGGTGGATTGGCGCGCAGCGCCAAGACGGTTGAGGGGTGTTGGACGAAGTGATCGGTGCCAAGCTGGAACACCCCTCATCCGGCCGCTTCGCGTCCACCTTCTCCCACAAGGGGAGAAGGGAGAGCCACGCCAGCTCTCGAAATCTCCTGCCCGATCCGCACGGTCTCCCGCACCAGCAGGTCCAGATCCTCGCGCCGCGTGCGGTGATTGTTGATCGCCACCCGCAGACAATGCTGGCCATGCACCGTCGTGTCCGAAAGAGCGGCGATGCCTTCTTCCTGCAGCCTCAGCATGATCTCGGTGTTGAGCGCCTTCTGCCGCTCTCCCGACGTCTCGTCGCCACGGTAGCGAAAACAGACTATGTTGATGTTCGCCGGCGCGACCAGTTCCAGCAGCGGCTCGGCCTCGATCAGCGTGCTGAGATAATGTCCCTGTGCGATGTTCTGATCGATCAGGCGGCCGAATTTTTCGATGCCGTGCTCCTTCAGCGCCATCCATACCTTCAGCGCCCGGAAACCGCGTGACGTCTGCAAGCCGTAATCATGCAGCCAGTGTCCGGATGCGAGGCCGCGCGGCGTCGATTCCAGATATTCCGGCGTGACCGCAAACGTATTGCGATGCGATGCGGCGTCCCTGATCAGGGCGCAGCCGACCTCAAACGGGGCGTGCAGCCATTTGTGCGGATCGAGCGCGACGGAGTGGGCGTGCTCGATGCCGGCAACGCGATGGGAATTTTCCGGTGCAATGGCGATTAGGGCGCCGATGCAGCCGTCGACATGGAACCAGAGGTCTTCTTGCGCCGCCAGTTCCGCCAGTGCCTGCAGGTCGTCGATCGCTCCGGTGTTCACCGTGCCTGCCGTGCCGATCACGCAGGCCGGCCGAAAACCTGCCTTGCGGTCCTCGGCGATCGCTGCCCGCAAGGCGCTGATGTCGATCCGCAGGCCGGCATCGGTCGGGATGCGGCGCAGCGCCTGGTTGCCGAGGCCGAGCGCCTCCATCGCTTTGCGGTGGCAGGAGTGCAGCTGGTCCGAACCATAGAAGCGCAGCGGCTTGTCGATGGCGGCAACGCCGTGCTCGCGCACGTCGATGCCCGCCTTAGTGTTGCGTGCCACCGTCAGGCCGATGATGTTGGCCATCGAGCCGCCGCTGACCAGCGTGCCGCTGGCCGATTGGGGAAAGCCCATCATCTGCTTGCACCAGTCGACGACCTGGCTGTCCATGAGCGCGGCGGCATGGTTACCACCGCCTAGGTTCGAGCCTTGGATCGCCGCCAGGAAATCACCGAGCGCCCCGGTGAAATTGCTCGATCCCATATACCAGGACCAGAAGCGCGGATGGATGTTGCCCATCGGATAGGCCATCACCTTCTCTGTGACCTCGCCACAGACTTGGGCGAGCGGCTGAGGTGACCGCGGCAGCGGGGCCGCGAAGAAGGCTTTCACCTCTGCCGGCATGTCCTGCCACACCGGGCGTTCCCGGACATCGCGCAGATAGCCGACGGCTTCGTCGACAATCCGGTGCGACAGCACCTGAACCTCGGTCCAGTCGACCGGATCGAGCGTTTCTTCGGCAACGATACCGGTCGTACTGGCTTTCAGCATTGCGTCCATCCGCGTTGCTCCCGATACGCCTTCATTCGGCCGGGAACTGGCAGCCGGGCGTCGAGCGCGAAAGGGCTGTCTCCTCCGCGTCCATCTCGGCTTCGATGCCGTCGAACAGCGGCGTCGTCATGTAGCGTTCGCCGGTGTCGGGAAGCATGCACAGGATCACCGAGCCGGGTGCGGCTTTTTCTGCGATCTGGCGTGCCACGGCAAAAGTGGCTCCGCCGGAGATGCCGGTGAAAATCCCTTCCTTTTGCGCCAGCGCCTTGGCCCATTTGACGCCCTCGGGCCCGGGAACAGGCACGACCTCGTCATAGAGGCTGGCGTCGACCGCCTCCTGCAGCACGTTTGGAATGAAATCCGGGGTCCAGCCCTGGATCGGGTGCGGCTCGAAAGCCGGATGGCTGGCGGCGGGCGCACCGTCGGCGCCGCGCTCCTGTGCCTTGCCGCTGCCGATGAGCTGGGCGTTGGCGGGCTCGGCCAGCACGATTCTGATCTCCGGACGCTCGCGGCGCAGCACGCGCCCGACACCGACGACGGTGCCGCCGGTTCCGTAGCCGGTGACGAAGCAATCGAGCCTCGATCCGGCGAAATCGTTGATGATCTCGCGCGCCGTCGTCGCCTCGTGAATGGCGGCATTGGCCTTGGTCTCGAACTGGCGGGCCAGGAACCAGCCATTGGCTTGCGCCAATTCCACCGCCTTGTTGTACATGCCAAAACCCTTCTGGGCGCGCGGCGTCAGCACCACCTTGGCGCCCAGCATGCGCATCAGCTTGCGGCGCTCGATGGAGAAACTGTCGGCCATCGTCACCACCAGCGGATAGCCCTTCTGCGCGCAGACCATGGCCAGCCCGATGCCGGTGTTGCCGCTGGTCGCCTCGACGACTGTCTGGCCCGGCTTCAGGGCGCCGCTGCGCTCGCCTTCTTCGATGATATTGAGCGCCAGCCGGTCCTTGACCGACGCCGCCGGATTGAAGAACTCGGCCTTCACATGGATCGTCACATCATCGGGGCCGAGATTGTTGATCCTGATCACCGGCGTATCGCCGACCGTGTCGAGAATGCTGTCGAACAGGCGGCCGCGGCCGGCCGTGCTCCTGATTTTCTGCTGATACAACATGTCTGTTCTCCTCTTTTGTTATTGTCACGAGTTGTCGTCACGAGCCGGTTACAAACCGGCTGCTTGGGCGGCGAGGTTTCGAGACCTTACCGCGGTAAGGTGCCTGTGCCGGTAATGCGCTCGGAAAGCGGCAATGCCGGCGTCCGGCGCGGAAATTCGTTGCCGGATGCACTCTATCGCTCTCAGTGATAAAGCAGAGGGCGATAGGCCAGCGTGGGAGCAAGCGTGGAAACGCACGTGGAATCCGCTCGATCGAGCCTGGACGGCGCAACGGCCGGGCTGTCCGTGCGGCTGTTCGGGCCGCTGACGATCACGTGCGACGGTGCCGCCGTGCAACTGCCGGCATCGCGCAAGGTGCGCGCTCTCTTCGCCTATCTGGCCCTTGCGCCGCATGCCGTCGGGCGCAGCCGCCTGTGCGAACTCTTGTGGGACGTGCCGAACGATCCGAGGGGCGAGCTTCGCTGGTGCCTCAGCAAGCTCAGGAGCATTCTCGACGACCCCGCCAGGATCGAGACGTCTGGCGATACGGTCGCGCTTGATCTCAGTGGCAGTCTCGTCGACGCAATCGATATTGCCTTCGCCGCCGCTGGAGGAATCGAGACGCTCGATCTGCAGCGCCTGCAAGACTTGTCCGAACTGTTTTCTGGCGATTTCCTCGAAGGGCTGGAGATCGACCGCAGCCCGCATTTTATGAGCTGGGTGACCGCGCAGCGCCGCCGTTTCAGCTCATGCCATGCCGCTATCCTGGAACACCTCGTCAAGAATCTTCCGACGGGCTCCGGC
>NZ_SUEO01000136.1:0-16389 GCF_004962925.1 Mesorhizobium sp.
CCGGGTGCTCGACGCCTCAACACGGGAAATCGTGTCGACGGCCAAGCGCACCGGTGCCAACGTCCGCGGCCCCATTCCGCTGCCGACGCGGATCGAAAAGTTCACGGTCAACCGGTCGCCTCACGTCGACAAGAAGAGCCGCGAGCAGTTCGAGATGCGCACGCACAAGCGTCTGCTCGATATCGTCGATCCGACCCCGCAGACGGTCGATGCGTTGATGAAGCTCGATCTTGCCGCCGGTGTCGACGTCGAGATCAAGCTTTAAGGAACCAGAGGTGCGGGGCGACCTGCAACTCTGAAGGAACAAGAGGCGTGGAGGGGCGACAGCCCCGACAGGGAACTCTAAAGGAATTGAACCGATGCGTTCAGGTGTGATTGCAAAGAAGGTGGGAATGACCCGCATCTACAACGATGCCGGGGAACATGTTCCCGTCACTGTTCTCCAGATGGAGAACTGCCAGGTCGTGGCGCAGCGCACGCAGGAGAAGAACGGCTATACCGCCGTTCAGCTCGGCGTTGGCCTTGCCAAGGTGAAGAACACGTCGAAGGCGATGCGCGGCCATTTCGCGACCGCTTCCGTCGAGCCGAAGGCCAAGGTTGCCGAATTCCGCGTCTCCGCAGACAACATGATCGATGTCGGCGCCGAGATCACCGTCGATCATTTCGTCGCCGGCCAGAAGGTCGACGTGACGGGAACCACGATCGGTAAGGGTTTTCAGGGCGTCATCAAGCGGCACCACATGGGCGGCGGCCGCGCGACCCACGGCAACTCGGTCTCGCACCGTACCCACGGCTCGACCGGCCAGCGCCAGGACCCGGGCAAGGTGTTCAAGGGCAAGCATATGGCTGGCCACATGGGTGACACCCGCGTCACAACGCAGAATGTCGAGGTCGTCTCGACCGATGCCGATCGCGGCCTGATCCTGATCCGCGGCGCGGTTCCCGGTTCGAAGGGCGCCTGGATCCTGGTCCGCGATGCGGCCAAGATTGCGCTGCCGGCCAATGCGCCGAAGCCTGCCGCAATCCGCGCCGTTGCAACCAATGATGCCGCCAAGAACGATGCCCCGGCCACAGTAGATGCCCCGGCCACAGAGGGAGCGGAATAATGGACCTCAAGATCACAACGCTTGGCGGCAAGGACGCCGGCAAGGTGAAACTCTCCGAGGAGATTTTCGGCCTTGATCCGCGCGAGGACATCCTGCAGCGCGTCGTGCGCTGGCAGCTTGCCAAGAAGCAGCAGGGCACGCACAAGACAAAGGGTCGCGCCGAGATCGCTCGGACCGGCGCCAAGATGTATAAGCAGAAGGGTACGGGCCGCGCCCGCCACCATTCGGCACGCGCTCCGCAGTTCCGCGGCGGCGGCAAGGCCCACGGTCCGGTCGTCCGCAGCCATGAGCACGATTTGCCGAAGAAGGTGCGTGCGCTGGGCCTCAAGCATGCTCTTTCGGCCAAGGCCAAGAGCGCATCGCTCATCATCATCGACGAGTTGATGATGACCGAGGCGAAGACCAAGGCACTGATCGCGAATTTCGCGACGCTGGGCCTGTCCAACGCCCTGGTGATCGGCGGCGCCGAGCTCGACAAGAACTTCAAGCTGGCGGCGACGAACATCCCGAATATCGACGTGCTGCCCATCCAGGGCATCAACGTCTACGACATTCTGCGCCGCGGCACGCTGGTCCTTTCGAAGGCCGCCGTCGAGGCTCTCGAGGAGCGCTTCAAATGACCGACCTTCGTCACTACGACGTGATCGTCTCGCCGGCGATCACCGAAAAGTCGACCATGGCTTCCGAGCAGAACCAGGTCGTCTTCAACGTCGCCAAGAAGGCGTCGAAGCCGGAAATCAAGGCTGCCGTCGAAGCGCTGTTCGGCGTCAAGGTGATGGCCGTGAACACGCTTGTCCGCAAGGGCAAGATCAAGCGCTTCCGCGGCACGATCGGCCGCCAGAGCGACGTCAAGAAGGCGATTGTGACGCTGGCCGACGGCCAGTCGATCGACGTCGCGACGGGTCTCTGAGCAAGACCGCGAGGACAACAAACATGGCACTGAAAAAATTCAACCCGATAACGCCGAGCACCCGCCAGCTGGTCATCGTCGATCGCTCGGGCCTCTACAAGGGCAAGCCCGTCAAGGGCCTGACCGAAGGCCTGACCAAGTCGGGCGGCCGCAACAATTACGGTCGCATCACGGCCCGCTTCATCGGCGGCGGTCACAAGCGCACGTACCGCATCATCGACTTCAAGCGCCGCAAGTTCGACGTTGTCGGCACGGTCGAGCGTATCGAATACGATCCGAACCGCAGCGCCTTCATCGCGCTGATCAAGTATGACGATGGCGAGCTGTCCTACATCATCGCTCCGCAGCGCCTTGCTGCCGGCGACAAGATCGTGGCCGGCGAAGCGGTCGACGTGAAGCCGGGCAATGCGATGCCGCTGGCCTCGATGCCGGTCGGCACGATCGTCCACAACATCGAGCTGAAGCCGGGCAAGGGCGCCCAGGTTGCCCGTTCGGCTGGCGGCTACGCCCAGCTCGTCGGCCGTGACCAGGGCATGGCGATCCTGCGCCTGAATTCGGGTGAGCAGCGTGTCGTCCACGGCTCGTGCATGGCCACTGTCGGTGCCGTGTCCAACCCGGACCACGGCAACATCAATGACGGCAAGGCAGGCCGCACGGTGTGGCGGGGAAAACGCCCGCACAACCGCGGCGTGACCATGAATCCGGTCGACCATCCGCATGGCGGCGGCGAAGGCCGCACCTCAGGTGGCCGCCATCCGGTTTCGCCTTGGGGCAAGCCGACCAAGGGCAAGAAGACGCGGTCCAATAAGGCGACCGACAAGTTCATCCTGCGCTCGCGCCATCAGCGCAAGAGCTAAGAAGAGGTAACGCCAAGTGACTCGTTCGATTTGGAAAGGCCCCTTCATTGACGGCTACCTTCTCAAGAAGGTGGACAAGGTTCGTGAAGGTGGTCGCAATGAGGTGATCAAGATGTGGAGCCGTCGCTCCACCATCCTGCCGCAGTTCGTCGGCTTCACCTTCGGTGTCTACAACGGCCAGAAGCACGTTCCCGTTTCGGTGAACGAGGACATGGTCGGCCACAAGTTCGGTGAATTCGCTCCGACCCGGACCTATTACGGTCACGGCGCGGATAAGAAGGCGAAGAGGAAATAATCATGGGCAAGGCCAAAGCTCCGCGCAGGCTTGCTGATAACGAAGCGCGCGCCGTGTTGCGCACGATCCGTATCAGCCCGCAGAAGCTGAACCTGGTTGCCGCGCTGATCCGCGGCAAGAAGGTCGCGACAGCGCTTTCCGATCTCGAATTCTCGGCCAAGCGGATTTCCGGCACGGTCAAGAAGACGCTGGAATCGGCAATCGCCAACGCGGAAAACAACCACGACCTCGACGTCGACGCGCTGATCGTGGCGGAAGCCTATGTCGGCAAGTCGATCGTCATGAAGCGGTTCCATGCCCGTGGCCGGGGTCGCGCCAGCCGTATCGAGAAGCCGTTCTCGCACCTCACGATCGTCGTTCGTGAAGTCGAAGAAAAAGTGGAGGCCGCATAATGGGTCAGAAAATCAATCCAATCGGTCTGCGTCTCGGCATCAACCGCACCTGGGATTCGCGCTGGTTCGCCAACACCGGCGAGTACGGCAAGCTGCTGCATGAGGACATCAAGATCCGCAAGTATCTTGAGAAGGAACTCAAGCAGGCTGCGATTTCGAAGGTCGTGATCGAGCGTCCGCACAAGAAGTGCCGCGTCACCATCCATGCCGCGCGTCCGGGCCTGATCATTGGCAAGAAGGGCGCCGACATCGAGAAGCTTCGCAAGAAGCTGATGGAGATGACGAAGTCCGAGACGCATTTGAACATCGTCGAGGTGCGTAAGCCTGAGATCGATGCGACGCTGGTCGCCCAGTCGATCGCCCAGCAGCTCGAGCGTCGTATTGCGTTCCGTCGCGCCATGAAGCGCGCCGTGCAGTCTGCGATGCGCCTCGGTGCCGAAGGCATCCGCATCAACTGCGCCGGCCGTCTCGGCGGCGCCGAGATCGCGCGCATGGAATGGTACCGCGAAGGTCGCGTGCCGCTGCATACGCTGCGCGCCGACGTCGACTACGGCACGGCCGAAGCGCACACGGCTTACGGCATCTGCGGCGTCAAGGTCTGGGTGTTCAAGGGCGAAATCCTCGAGCACGACCCGATGGCTTCGGAGCGCCGCGCGACCGAGGGCGATCATGCGCATGGCGGTGGTGGTGAGCGCGAACGCGGTCGCCGTCGCGAAAACGCCTGAGACAGTTGAGAATTTGGAGTTAGAACGATGCTGCAGCCAAAGCGCACAAAGTTCCGCAAGCAGTTCAAGGGTCGTATCCACGGTGCCGCCAAAGGTGGCACCAATCTGGATTTCGGCGGTTTCGGGCTGAAGGCGCTTGAGCCGAACCGCGTCACCGCGCGCGAGATCGAGGCGGCCCGCCGCGCGATCACCCGCGAGATGAAGCGCGCCGGCCGCGTCTGGATCCGTATCTTCCCGGATGTGCCGGTGACGTCGAAGCCGACCGAAGTCCGCATGGGCAAGGGCAAGGGCGCGGTCGATTACTGGGCGGCGCGCGTCAAACCCGGCCGCATCATGTTCGAGATCGACGGCGTCAATGAGGAAACCGCCCGTGAGGCGCTGCGTCTCGGCGCGGCCAAGCTCTCGGTCAGGACGCGCTTCGTACAGCGCATCGCAGAATAAGGACGGGCTGATCATGAAAGCCGAAGACATCCGGACCAAGACCCAGGACCAGCTGACCGACGATCTGGCCAGCCTGAAGAAGGAGCAGTTCAACCTGCGCTTCCAGAAGGCCACCGGCCAGCTCGAGAAGACCGCGCGCGTGAGGCAGGTCCGCAAGGACATTGCGCGTATCAAGACCATCGCTGCGGAAAAGTCCGCGGCTAAGAAGGCTTAAGGACGAAAACCATGCCAAAGCGCATTCTGCAGGGCACCGTCGTCAGCGACAAAAACGAGAAGACGGTTGTCGTCAAGGTCGAACGGCGCTTCACGCATCCCGTGATGAAGAAGACCGTGCGCATGACCAAGAAGTACAAGGCGCACGACGAGAACAACGCCCACAAGGTCGGCGATCAGGTGTTTATCCAGGAATCGAAGCCGATTTCCAAGGACAAGCGCTGGACCGTAGTGTCTTCGGACCAGGCGTAAACAACGAATTTTGGACAGACCGGGGAGGGGCTTTGAGCCCATCCCGTTAGAAGAGAAGAAGGCGGCCAGTCATGATTCAGATGCAAACAAACCTCGACGTCGCGGATAATTCCGGCGCCCGTCGTGTCATGTGCATCAAGGTGCTGGGCGGCTCGAAGCGGAAATACGCTTCCGTGGGCGACATCATCGTGGTGTCGATCAAGGAAGCCATCCCGCGCGGCCGCGTCAAGAAGGGCGATGTGATGAAGGCGGTCGTGGTTCGCACGGCCAAGGACATCCGCCGCCCGGACGGCAGCGTGATCCGTTTCGACAAGAACGCAGCCGTTCTCGTCGACAACAAGAAAGAGCCGATCGGCACGCGTATCTTCGGACCGGTTCCGCGCGAACTCCGCGCCAAGAACCACATGAAGATCATCTCGCTCGCGCCTGAAGTGCTGTAAGGAGCCGGACCAATGCAGAAGATTAGAAAAGGCGACAAGGTCGTCGTGCTGGCCGGCAAGGACAAGGGCCGTTCGGGCGAAGTCCTTTCGGTACAGCCGAAGGAAGACACCGCGCTGGTGCGCGGCGTCAACATGATCCGTCGTCACCAGAAGCAGTCCCAGTCCCAAGAGGGCGGGATCATCACCAAGGAAGCGCCGATCCAGCTGTCGAACATCGCGCTGGCCGACCCCAAGGATGGCAAGCCGACCCGCGTCGGTTTCATCTTCCAGAAGGACGGCAAGAAGGTGCGCGTCGCCAAGCGCTCGGGAGAAGTCATCAATGGCTAAGTCTCAAACCAAGCAGGCGACTGCCCAGAACACGCCGCGCCTCAAGCAGGTCTACAACGAGACCATTCGCAAGGCGCTGCAGGAGCAGTTCGGCTACGAGAACGAGATGCAGGTTCCGCGCATCGACAAGATCGTGCTGAACATGGGCGTCGGCGAAGCCACCGGCGATTCGAAGAAGCCTTCGATCGCGGCCGAGGATCTTGCGATGATCGCCGGCCAGAAGGCCGTCGTCACCCACGCTCGCAATTCGATCGCCGGCTTCAAGGTCCGCGAAAAGATGCCGATCGGCGCCAAGGTCACGCTGCGCAAGGAACGCATGTACGAGTTCCTCGACCGTCTCGTGAACATTGCGCTGCCGCGCGTCCGCGACTTCCGCGGGCTCAATCCGAAGAGCTTCGATGGCCGTGGCAACTATGCCATGGGCATCAAGGAACACATCGTGTTCCCGGAGATCAACTACGACAAGGTTGATCAGATCTGGGGCATGGACGTCATCGTTTGTACGACTGCGAAGACGGACGACGAAGCCAGGGCATTGCTCAAGGCCTTCAACTTCCCCTTCCGCCAGTAACGGCAGCGAGAAAAGGAAAAATCTGAAATGGCAAAGACCAGCTCAGTCGAGAAGAACAACAGGCGCCGCAAGCTTGTGGACCAGTACGCTGCCAAGCGTAAGGCCCTCAAGGCGATCATCATGGATCAGTCCAAGCCGATGGAAGATCGCTTCCGCGCTCAGCTGAAGCTTGCGGCACTGCCGCGCAACTCGGCCAAGATCCGCATCCGCAACCGCTGCGAAGTCACCGGACGTCCGCGTGCCTACTATCGCAAGCTCAAAGTATCGCGCATCGCGCTTCGTGATCTCGGCAATAACGGCCAGATCCCGGGCCTGGTCAAGTCGAGCTGGTAAGGAGGACATAACATGTCATTGAGCGATCCTCTCGGCGATATGCTGACCCGCATCCGCAACGCCTATGGCCGCAAGAAGTCGAGCGTTTCGACGCCGGCCTCGCGCCTGCGTACCCGCGTCCTCGATGTGCTGAAGGCGGAAGGCTATATCCGCGACTACAGCCAGACCGACTTCGACAACGGCAAGTCCGAAATCGAGATCGAGCTGAAGTATTTCGACGGTGCGCCGGTCGTGCGCGAAATCGCCCGCGTCTCGAAGCCGGGCCGTCGCGTCTACGTTTCGGCGAAGTCGATCCCGCACGTCGCCAACGGCCTCGGCATCGCCATCCTTTCGACGCCGAAGGGCGTGATGGCTGACCACGAAGCGCGTGAACAGAATGTCGGCGGGGAAATCCTCTGCCAGATCTTCTGATCTGGCTGACCTGAAACAAGAGAAGTGACGAGGACAACAAAATGTCTCGTATTGGAAAGAAACCCGTTTCGCTGCCGCAGGGCGTGACCGCGACCGTCGACGGCCAGACCGTCACGGCGAAGGGCCCCAAGGGTGAGCTGAAGTTCGTGGTGAACGACGAAGTGCTGGTCAAGATGGAAGGCAGCGAGATCGCTGTCCAGCCGCGCGACCAGACCAAGACCGCCCGCTCCAAATGGGGCATGTCGCGCACGCAGATCGTCAACATCCTGCAGGGCGTCAAGGACGGTTTTGAAAAGAAGCTCGAGATCACCGGCGTCGGCTATCGCGCCGCCATGCAGGGCAAGAACCTGCAGCTGGCGCTCGGCTTCAGCCACGACGTCGTCTACGAAACGCCGCAGGATATCACGATCACCGTGCCGAAGCCGACGGAAATCACCGTGACCGGCATCGACAAGCAGAAGGTCGGCCAGGTTGCTGCCGAGATCCGCGAATATCGTGGTCCCGAGCCGTACAAGGGCAAGGGCGTTCGTTACGCTGGCGAGAAGATCGTCCGCAAGGAAGGCAAGAAGAAGTAATTTCAACGCCGCGGGGAGCGGTCGCGGGAGGCTTGTCCTACCGCACAGGGGCGCCCCCGTTTTTTGAAGGCAAGGAACTGATATCATGGGCTCGAAAGAATCCACCCAACGCCGCGCTCAGCGCGTCCGCCGCCAGATCAAGAAGGTCGCAGGCGAGCGTCCGCGCCTGTCGGTCCACCGCACGTCGAAGAACATCTACGTCCAGGTCATCGACGACGCCAAGGGCCACACCATCGCTGCCGCCTCGACGCTGGAGAAGGACCTGAAGGGTTCGCTCAAGACCGGTGCCGACACTGCCGCGGCAGTGGCAATCGGCAAGCTGATTGCCGAGCGCGCTTCGAAAGCCGGCGTCAAGGAAGTCGTCTTCGATCGCGGACCGTACATCTATCACGGCCGCGTCAAGGCGCTGGCCGAGGCTGCCCGTGAAGGCGGCTTGAGCTTCTAAAAAGTTTCGCCCCCGGCAACCCCACAGAGGGAACCGGATATCATCATCAACCGTGCTTCCGGAAAAAAACAAGGAACAGGATATGGCACAGGAACGTAGGGATGGCGGCCGCGGCCGTGATCGCGAAGAGCGCGACGACGGCATGGTGGACAAGCTTGTCCACATCAACCGCGTCGCCAAGGTCGTCAAGGGCGGCCGGCGCTTCGGCTTTGCAGCACTCGTCGTCGTAGGCGACCAGAAGGGCCGCGTCGGCTTTGGTCACGGCAAGGCGCGCGAAGTGCCAGAGGCGATCCGCAAGGCGACCGAATCGGCCAAGCGCGACATGATCTTCGTGCCGCTGCGCTCGGGCCGTACGCTGCATCACGACGTCGAAGGACGCTGGGGTGCCGGACGCGTTCTGCTGCGCGCTGCCAAGCAGGGTACCGGCATCATCGCCGGCGGCCCGATGCGCGCCGTCTTCGAGACGCTCGGCATGCATGACGTGGTTGCCAAGTCGATGGGTTCGTCGAACCCGTACAACATGGTTCGCGCCACCTTCGACGCGCTGAAGAGCCAGATGCATCCCAAGGATGTGGCTGCCGCGCGCGGCATCAAGTATTCGACCCTTCAGGCTCGCCGCGGCACCGCCGTTGCGGCCGAAGAATAGTCTGATCTGACCAGGGATTTTGACCATGGCCAAGAAAGCAACCAAGACCATCACCGTCGAGCAGATCGGTTCACCGATCCGCCGGCCGAAGGAGCAGCGCGCGACGCTGGTCGGCCTCGGCCTCAACAAGATGCACAAGCAGCGCACGCTGGAGGATACGCCCTCAGTGCGCGGCATGATCGCTGCCGTCCAGCATCTCGTCCGCGTCGTGGACGAGGGCTGAGCCAGAGCGCAGGAGAACTCAGATGAAACTCAACGATCTGCGTGACAAGGACGGCGCGACGCATTCCAAGAAGCGTCTCGGCCGCGGCATCGGTTCCGGTTCGGGCAAGACCGCCGGTCGCGGCGTCAAGGGCCAGAAGGCGCGCTCCGGCGTCGCCATCAACGGCTTCGAGGGTGGTCAGATGCCGCTCTACCGGCGTCTGCCGAAGCGTGGCTTCAACAACATCTTCGCCAAGAGCTTCACTGTCGTGTCGCTGGCCCGCATCCAGGCCGCGCTCGACGCCAAGAAGCTCGACGCCAAGACGACCGTGACGGCCGAAGCGCTGGTCGCGGCCGGCGTCATCCGCCGCGTCAAGGACGGCGTGCGCATCCTCTCCGACGGCGACATCAAGTCGAAGCTCGCCTTCGACGTGGCCGGCGCCTCCAAGGCTGCCATCGAGAAGATCGAAAAGGCCGGCGGTTCGGTGAAGCTGCCGGAAAAGGCAGCCGCCGAGTAACGTCGATTTGAAGCGCGATCGGCAGAGCGGGATACGTTTTGCTTTTGATTGCGCTTTGATCCGACCAATATGGCGGCCGCGTCAACGCGGCCGCTTGCATGTTTGCAGTCCGGAGCTTATCTCGTGAGCTTCGGTGACACGCGCCGCCTGAGTTGCGGGCCATCGAGCGTGACCAAGCGGAGAATCAGGCATGGCTTCGGCTGCTGAACAACTAGCCTCGAATCTGAATTTCTCGGCCTTCGCCAAGGCGGAGGATCTGAAGAAGCGCATCTGGTTCACCATCGGTGCGCTGCTCGTCTACCGCCTCGGCACCTATATCCCACTGCCCGGCATCAATCCCGACGCTTTCGCCCAGGCCTTCTCGTCGCAGAGCAAGGGCGTGCTTGGCATGTTCAACATGTTCGCCGGCGGCGCCGTGGAGCGCATGGCGATCTTTGCCCTCGGCATCATGCCCTATATCTCCGCTTCCATCATCATGCAGCTGATGACCTCCGTCATTCCGTCTCTGGAAGCGCTGAAGAAGGAAGGCGAGCAGGGCCGCAAGGTCATCAACCAGTACACGCGCTACGGCACCGTGCTTTTGGCGTTGGTCCAGGCCTATGGCATTTCGGTCGGGCTGGAAGGCGGCAACGGCATCGTCAGTGATCCGGGCATGTTCTTCCGCGTCTCGACCGTCATCACGCTGGTCGGCGGCACCATGTTCCTGATGTGGCTCGGCGAGCAGATCACCGCCCGCGGCATCGGCAACGGCATTTCGCTGATCATCTTTTCCGGCATCGTCGCCGGCCTGCCGCGGGCCATCTCCGGCACGTTGGAACTTGGCCGCACCGGCGCGCTGTCGACCGGCCTGATCCTGGCGATCATTGTTCTCGCCATCATCGTCATCGCGCTGATCGTGTTTTTCGAGCGCGCCCAGCGGCGCTTGCTGATCCAGTATCCGAAGCGCCAGGTCGGCAACCGCATGTTCCAGGGCGACACCTCGCACCTGCCGCTGAAGCTCAACACGTCCGGTGTTATTCCGCCGATCTTCGCCTCTTCGCTGCTGTTGCTGCCGGCGACGGTCGCAGGCTTCTCGCAGACGACCAACATGCCAGCCTGGGCCAGTACCGTCCTGGCGGCACTCGGCCATGGCCAGCCGCTCTACATGGCGTTCTACGCGGCGATGATCGTGTTTTTCGCCTTCTTCTATACGGCGATCGTCTTCAACCCGAAGGACACCGCCGACCAGCTCAAGAAGCATTCGGGTTTCATTCCGGGCTATCGTCCGGGCGAGCGCACCGCCGATTACATCGACTATGTTCTCACCCGCATCACCGTCGTCGGCGCCATCTATCTGGTGCTGGTGTGTCTGCTGCCCGAGTTCCTGATTTCAGCGACTGGCGTACCATTCTACCTCGGTGGCACATCGCTTCTGATCGTGGTCAGTGTAACGCTCGATACGGTGGCGCAGATTCAGGGTCACCTGATTGCGCACCAGTATGAGGGCCTGATCAAGAAGTCGAAGCTGCGCGGGGGGAAAAAGGCCAGATGAGGTTGATATTGCTTGGACCGCCAGGGGCGGGCAAGGGGACGCAAGCACAAAGACTGGTAGAAAAATACGGCATACCCCAACTCTCCACGGGCGATATGCTGCGCGCCGCTGTCCAGGCCGGCACCGAAGTCGGCAAGCGGGCCAAGGCGGTGATGGACGCTGGCGAACTGGTCTCCGACGCCATCGTCAACGCCATCGTGGCCGAGCGTATCGATCAGGCCGATTGCGCCGAGGGATTCATCCTTGACGGATACCCGCGAACCCTGGTGCAAGCGGACGCAGTTGAATCGATGCTCTCGGATCGCGGCCTCACGCTCGACGCTGTCATCGAACTCGTCGTCGACGACAAGGCTCTGGTTGGCCGAATCGGCAAGCGCGCCGAAGAGGCCAAGGCCGCGGGTCTGCCGGTACGCAAAGACGACAATCCAGCGGTGTTCGAAGAGCGCCTGAGGGAGTACTACAAGAAAACGTCGCCGCTGATCGGCTACTACTATGCCAAGGGCAAGCTCAGAGGTGTCGACGGCATGGCCGACATCGATGCGGTGACGCAACAGATCGAAGTGCTGCTCACGGCTGCGGCCCAAGGGGCGGCAAAGGAAAAATAAACGATTACGCTTGACTGGAGCGGTTCGCTGGGGTATGGCGGCCCGTCTTCCTATCAGGCATGAGGTTTGCTTGCCCGCAAGGGCAAGGCAGCCGCTTTGAACTGGAAACTCCCGCATGGGCCGGCCTCCACCGGACGCGGGGCAACTTTGATAGCGCCGGCTTGTCCGGCCCACATGGAGAAGAGAAGAACATGGCTCGTATAGCCGGCGTCAACATTCCGACCAACAAGCGCGTCGTCATTGCGCTTCAGTACATTCACGGCATTGGCAAGAACTTCGCCCAGGAGATCGTCGACAAGGTCGGCATCCCGGCCGAGCGCCGCGTCAACCAGCTGACCGACGCGGAAGTGCTGCAGATCCGCGAGACGATCGACCGCGACTATCAGGTCGAGGGCGATCTGCGCCGCGAAGTGTCGATGAACATCAAGCGGCTCATGGACCTCGGCTGCTATCGCGGCCTGCGTCATCGCCGCTCGCTGCCGGTTCGCGGCCAGCGCACGCATACCAATGCGCGCACCCGCAAGGGCCCGGCCAAGTCGATCGCCGGCAAGAAGAAGTAATTTAGGGGAATATGGGAGTAGGGCAGTAGGGCAGTATGTAATGCGGCGCGGTTCGTCCGCGGCCAGACATACTCCCCTACTGCCCTATTCCTCTACTCCCTTAGCAAGGTGGAGCCGCTGGCATTACGGCGGTGTAGAGATCAACTGAAAGGACCATCATGGCCAAGGAAGCCACACGTGTTCGCCGTCGCGAACGCAAGAATATCTCGTCGGGCGTTGCCCACGTCAACTCGACCTTCAACAACACGATGATCACCATCACCGACGCGCAGGGCAATTCGATTGCCTGGTCGTCGGCGGGAGCCCAGGGCTTCAAGGGGTCTCGCAAGTCGACGCCGTTTGCTGCCCAGATGGCTGCCGAGGACGTTGCCAAGAAGGCCCAGGAACACGGCATGCGCATGCTCGAGGTCGAGGTCTGCGGACCCGGTTCCGGTCGTGAATCGGCGTTGCGCGCGCTGCAGGCAGCCGGCTTCACCATCACCTCGATCCGTGACGTGACGCCGATCCCGCACAATGGCTGCCGCCCGCGCAAGAAGCGCCGCGTCTAATGCATGTCGCCCAAAAGCGCGCAGCGGTTTTGGGCCAACGACGTGCATAAAAACAGAGACCTGAAGCGCGACGCGCTTTAGGAAATTACCGAACGCCGCGCGAACGCCAGTAGCGTTCCTCCACGGCATTCCAGGTCGCCCGCCACGATTGGATGGTGGCGGGGCAACGGAAGGAAAGTACTATGATCCAGAAAAATTGGCAGGAACTGATCAAGCCGAACAAGATCGAGTTTTCGTCGAAGAAGAAGACGCTGACCACGCTGGTCGCCGAGCCGCTCGAGCGCGGCTTTGGTCTTACCCTCGGCAATGCGCTGCGTCGCGTGCTTCTGTCTTCGCTGCGTGGCGCGGCTGTGACCGCCGTGCAGATCGACGGCGTTCTGCATGAATTCTCGTCCATCGCCGGCGTGCGCGAGGACGTGACCGACATCGTCTTGAACATCAAGGAAATCGCCATCCGCATGGAAGGCGACGGCCCCAAGCGCATGGTCGTGCGCAAGCAGGGACCGGGCGCCGTTCTCGCCGGCGACATCCAGACGGTCGGCGACGTCGAGATCCTCAATCCCGACCACGTCATCTGCACGCTGGACGAAGGCGCTGAAATCCGCATGGAGTTCACCGTCGATACCGGCAAGGGCTACGTTCCGGCCGACCGCAATCGCGCCGAAGACGCGCCGATCGGGCTCATCCCGGTCGACAGCCTCTACTCGCCGGTCAAGAAGGTCTCCTACAAGGTCGAGAATACCCGCGAGGGCCAGGTTCTCGACTATGACAAGCTGACCATGACGATCGACACCGACGGTTCGATTTCGGGCGAGGACGCGGTGGCTTTCGCCGCTCGCATCCTGCAGGACCAGCTTGGCCTGTTCGTCAATTTCGACGAGCCGCAGAAGGAAGTCGCCGCCGAGCAGGTGACCGAGCTTGCCTTCAACCCGGCGCTGCTCAAGAAGGTCGACGAACTCGAGCTTTCGGTGCGTTCGGCCAACTGCCTGAAGAACGACAACATCGTCTATATCGGCGACCTGATCCAGAAGACCGAAGCCGAGATGCTGCGCACCCCGAACTTCGGCCGTAAGTCGCTGAACGAGATCAAGGAAGTCCTGGCGGCGATGGGCCTGCACCTCGGCATGGAAGTGCCGGATTGGCCGCCGGAAAACATCGAAGACCTCGCCAAGCGTTACGAAGATCAATATTGAGGCTGTGGCCTCTTGAACCCGGAATGAAGGAGAAGAGCCATGCGCCACGGATTTAAAGGCCGCCGGTTCGCCCGCAGCATAAGCCATCGCAAGTCAATGTTTGCCAACCTTGCCGTATCGCTCATCGAGCATGAGCAGATCCTCACCACATTGCCGAAGGCGAAGGATCTGCGTCCGATCGTCGAGAAGCTGGTGACGCTCGGCAAGCGCGGCGATCTGCATGCCCGCCGCCAGGTGATTGCCCAAATCGGCAATGAAGGTGTCGTCAAGCGCCTGTTCGACACGATCGCGCCGCGCTACGCTACCCGCAACGGCGGCTATCTGCGCATCATGAAGGCGGGCTTCCGCCACGGTGACAATGCAGCGATGGCGGTCATCGAGTTCGTCGATCGCGACACCTCGGCCAAGGGCGCCGGCGACCGTGCCCGCATCGAGGCCGAAGGCACCGACGAGGAAGCCGCAGCCGCATAGGCTTCGGTCTTCCTGAGTGAGTTTAAGGGGCCTGCGGGCCCCTTTTTCGCATTCCGGAAGCGGCAGGAGCATTTGCTGCGATTTCTTGACCCGGCTCATGCCTTTCCGCCCAAAATAATCGGATTTCATCGCGTTAGCCTTTCATTTTGCACAATCGTCGGGACAATGGCGCCCGACCTGGAGGATTCGGAATGCGCGTCAAACGGCTGTCCCTTGTTCTACTCTGCGCCTTGATGGCGCTGGCAGTCGTGCCGGCGGCCAGGCAGGCGCTGGCTCAGGACACCAAGACCGATCCCGGCCTGTCCGATGTGCTGACCGACCTGCTGCGCGGCGCCGAAGGCGAAAATGCCACCTCCGGTCCAGACAAGCGCGTGCCATTCGGTCGCGAGGAGGTGCAACTGTCGTTCGCGCCGCTGGTCAAGCAGACGGCGCCGGCCGTGGTCAATGTCTATGCCTCGCAAACGGCCAAGATGAGATCGCCCTTCGACGGCGATCCGTTCTTCGAAGAGTTCTTCGGCCGTTCGCAGCCGCGTGCGCAGTCCTCGCTCGGCTCCGGCGTGCTGGTCGATCCGACGGGCATAGTGGTCACCAATTTCCACGTCATCAAGGACGCCGATCAGGTCAAGGTCGCCACCGCGGACGGGCGTGAATTCGACAGCAAGGTGCTGCTCAAGGACGAAACGCTTGACCTCGCCGTGCTCAAGATCTCCGCCGACAAGCCATTTCCGGTCGTCGCCATCGGTGATTCCGACGCGCTCGAGGTTGGCGACCTGTTGTTGGCCATCGGCAATCCCTTCGGTGTCGGCCAGACCACCACCAGCGGCATCGTTTCGGCGCTTGCGCGCAGCCACATCGGCGTTTCCGATTCCAGTTTCTTCATCCAGACCGACGCTGCGATCAATCCCGGCAACTCCGGCGGTGCGCTGATCAACATGGGTGGCCAACTGGTCGGCATCAACACGGCGATCTACAGCCGCAGCGGCGGTTCGATCGGCATCGGCTTTGCTATTCCTTCCAACATGGTTCGCGCTTTTGCCGATGCAGCCAAGGCCGGGCGCGACTTCTTCGAGCGGCCCTATATCGGCGCCGAATTCGAGCGCGTGACGCCGCAGATCGCCGAATCGCTCGGCATGGAGACCTCGACCGGCGCGCTGGTCTCGTCTGTCGAAGCAGCAGGGCCAGCGGCCACAGCGGGGCTCAAGGCCGGCGACGTCGTGCTGTCGCTCAACGGTACGCCCGTCGAGAGTATCGAGGCGCTGGATTACCGGATGGCGACGCTGTCGATCGGCACCAGTGCTAGCTTCGCCGTCCTGAGCAAAGGCCAGCAAGGGACGATGGACATCGCGCTGGAGCGCGCGCCGGAAGGTACAAAACTTGCGGAAGTGACGCTGCGCGGCCGCAGCCCGTTTTCTGGTGCCAAGGTTGCTGAATTGTCGCCTCGGCTCGCTCAGCGGCTCGGCATGCGCACGGATGCCAAGGGCGTTACCGTGATCGACATCAATCGCGGTTCGCCCGCAGCCGGTTTCGGCTTCCAGCCGGGCGACATCGTTCGCGAGGTCAACGGCTTGACCATCGATACCGCCGCGACCCTGGAACAGGCATCCATGCAGGAGACTCGCTGGTGGCGCTTTACCGTCGAGCGCGGCGGGCAGATACTGCGCCAGGTGTTGCGTTACTAAAGCCCGAACTCGATCCTTCGGACGAGATCGCGCTCCAACGAAAAGAAGTGCATGGCCGATCTGTTCAGTGTCGATGAACCGGAAAAGACGCCGCCCGGCAGGCCGCTGGCCGACCGACTGCGCCCGAAGAACCTTGGCGAGGTC
>NZ_SUEO01000136.1:16399-18218 GCF_004962925.1 Mesorhizobium sp.
CGACGGCGCACTGACGCGGCTGATCGGCTCGGGCTCGCTCGGCTCGATGATCTTCTGGGGGCCGCCGGGGACGGGCAAGACCACGGTCGCGCGTCTGCTTGCCGGCGAAACCAGCCTTGCATTCGAACAGATATCGGCGGTGTTTTCTGGTGTCGCCGATTTGAAAAAAGTGTTCGAGACGGCGAAGCTGCGCCGCACCAACGGCCGTCAGACACTGCTCTTCGTCGACGAGATCCATCGCTTCAACCGCGCCCAGCAGGACAGTTTTCTGCCTGTGATGGAAGACGGCACCGTCGTGCTGGTCGGCGCCACCACGGAAAACCCGTCCTTCGAGCTGAACGCCGCGCTGTTGTCCCGCGCCCGCGTGCTGGTCTTCCATTCGCTCAATGAGGACAGTATCGCGAAACTGCTGGAGCGGGCCGAGGAGACCGAGGGCAGGGGGCTGCCGCTCGACGACGAGGCGAGGGCGATGCTCATCCGCATGAGCGATGGCGATGGCCGCGCGGCGCTGACGCTGGCCGAAGAGGTTTGGCGCGCCGCCAAATCAGGCGAGGTGTTCGGCGCCGAAGGCCTGCAGCGCATCGTCCAGCGCCGCGCGCCGATCTACGACAAGGGCCAGGACGGCCACTACAATCTGATCTCGGCGCTGCACAAATCGGTGCGCGGCTCCGACCCGGACGCCGCCCTCTATTATCTCGCCCGCATGTTCGACGCCGGCGAGGATCCGCTCTATCTAGGCCGTCGGCTGGTGCGCATGGCGATGGAGGATATCGGGCTGGCCGACCCGCAGGCGCTGGTCATCGCCAATGCCGCCAAGGATGCCTATGACTATCTGGGCTCGCCAGAGGGCGAACTCGCCTTCGCCGAGGCCACCGTCTATCTCGCCAGCGCGCCCAAATCCAACGCCGTCTACACCGCCTTTAAGGCCGCCACGCAGGCGGCGAAGGAGTTCGGCTCGCTGCTGCCGCCCAAACACATCCTCAACGCGCCGACCAAGCTGATGAAAGAAGAGGATTACGGCGCAGGCTACCGTTATGACCACGACGAGCCGGACGCTTTTTCCGGACAGGATTATTTTCCGGAAAAGATGGGCCGTCACACATTCTATGATCCACCGGAACGCGGTTTCGAGCGTGATATCAGGAAACGGCTCGACTATTGGGCGAAGCTGCGCAGCGAGCGGGAAAAGTAGCCTCGCACAGTTTTTCCACTCGAGACGGCGCCACACGCTGAGCAGCAGGGATTGACCGAGCCCGCTCTGTAAGGGCAGTAGACGGCGATGATCAATCTCCTCCTCGTTGCCGCGGGCGGCGCTATTGGTGCGGGGCTGCGCCACGTCGCCAATTTCGTTGCGCTGCGTCTTATCGGCCCGAGTTTTCCCTGGGGCACGATGGCGATCAACATTGTCGGCTCCTTTGCCATGGGTCTGTTCATCACGACCCTGGCGCGGCGCTACGGCGGATCGAACGAGCTTCGGCTGTTCGTTGCCACCGGCATCCTCGGCGGCTTCACCACTTTCTCCGCTTTTTCGCTCGATTTCGCGACGCTGTGGGAGCGTGGCGCGACGCTGCCGGCATTCGGATATGCCCTTGCCAGCTTGGTTGGCGCGATCATTGCCCTGTTTCTGGGTCTTTGGCTCGCAAGAAGCCTGCCTTAATGCTATTGCCCCCGCTTACAGCACCGCGCGTCCCTTAGGACGCGCAAGGACGCTGTAGCATTTTGATTTTGCGCGCGACCCTTTCCGAAAATCGATTTCAGGTCATGCGCTAGAAACGGGTAAAACGAGACAATGGCAGGCGTAGAACAGATCACGGTGGAG
>NZ_SUEO01000137.1 GCF_004962925.1 Mesorhizobium sp.
ACAACACTTAGCGCGCAGATCACTTGGAATCTCCGCGCATCTTCGCTTGGCGCAATCACTGACATCAGCATTGGCGACGAGTTTGCAAGGACGGCTCATCATGGGCTATGGCAAGTCAGATCGCGAGCGTATGAATACCTTCAGGCGCAGTCCCCATCCTGCTCAGACCCCGCGGATGGCAAGCGCGACATCGGCGGAGAACGGCGGCACATCAAGCTTCAGCCAGCCGTCCGAATTCGCTTGCCATTCCGCTGTTTGCCTGCCGGCGTTGGTATCCCAGGCGATGACGCGATAGGTGCCGCGAGCCAACCCGGGCAGCTGCAAGGCGGCCGGAACCGGCGCAGCGCCGGCACGCAGCATACCGTTTGGCCCGATCGTGTCGCGGCGAACTAGCCAGACCACTGCCTGAGAACCGTCAGCGCAGGCAACAGCCGCGGCGTCGGGACCGGAAACCCGCATCCTGTTGCCGAGATGGGCACGCCGGAACGAAACCCAGTCGATCAGAGGGAGGAAATCGGCCAGCGAACCCTGCGCCCGCCGCATGCCGGGGGTGAGCACGTGCGGGGTGCGGTTTGGCCACCGCATGCCGCCACCGGCGCCCCCCGCCGCCAGGTGAGCCCATTGCAAATGGCGGAAATATTCATCATCGAAAGGTTCCGGAAGCGTGATCTTCTTGTCCTTGAACGAGTGGATCGGTCCGTGCTCGGAATCGAGAAAAGGGCGGCCGTCACGGATTTCGCCGAGCGCCTCTCCGACGATCCGCGCCATGCCGAGCGCCGGCGCCACCGTGTCACTGGGGTCATCGATCGTGCCCTCCTCGTAGAGATGGAGGGAGGCGAAGTCGAGGTCTGGGTGGCGGAAGATCGGCCCGGGCAGCGGCATGTGGGGCCGCCAGCGAAGCTCAGGTCCGAACAGCGAGACGGTCTGGGGGTGAGAGCGGCCGTAAAGTGACGTTTCCAGCCGGCGCACAAAATCGCTGAGATCATGGATAAAGTCGCCGAAGCCATCCGCGCTGCCCTGAGACTGCTCGGGATGGATCTCGTTCCAGAGGTCCCATGCGAAGAGGGCTCCGCTGCCGCTCCATCTGCGAACCACGAATTCCAGCCGGGCCTTGATCGCGCGGCGCGTCTCGGCGCAGACCAGGAATCGCGACGGGTGGTCCAGCACGCCTCCGTTATTGCGGTTGTAGGGGTGGTGGCGCCAGTGGAGCCACTGCCAGAACGTATCAAAGGGGGTGAGCAGGATTCTTAAGCTTTGTCTTTCGCAAAGA
The DNA here is from genome assembly GCF_004962925.1 of Mesorhizobium sp. Taxonomy (GTDB): domain Bacteria; phylum Pseudomonadota; class Alphaproteobacteria; order Rhizobiales; family Rhizobiaceae; genus Mesorhizobium. The sequence continues at coordinate 1,271 of NZ_SUEO01000137.1, forward strand.
CGAAAGAGGTCGTCCCACAATTGAACCATAGCCGGCACGAAGCGGCCCTGCGGCTTCTCGAAGTAGCGGTGGCGAACCTGGGCATATTCCAGCATCAGCCTGAGGCAGGTGACACCGCTTTCCTTCAGCCAACGGAGATGGCTTTCCACGCCGGCCATATCGGCGCGCCGGAACAGGCCATTGAGTTCGGGCCAGCTTACCGCATCGTTCTGCCCAATCGGCGTCCATGACTGGCCGTTCTCGGTGACGAAATAGGAACCGGCCACCTTGATCCAAGGCAGGCCCGCAGCCGATCTCGGCGCAGGGTCTTCCACTTCGCCGACCAGCGGTATCGCCAATCTAATATCGTTCAAGGCATGCTCGAATTTCGTCCGCAGAGCAGTATAACTGCCGCGGTGGCAAAATGTTTCGCCGGGCAGCGGATGTTCTCCGTACAGCAACTCCGGACTGCAGACTGAAGAGACGCCCTCCTCGGCAGGAACTCCGACGCCGCCCCCTCATAACCGCGCGCGCCGTAGCGTATCGCAATGTCGACTCCGTCCCAGATGATCGTCGGTCTGTCACCAGATAAGTTGCAGGCCGCAGAACGCACGCTAGGTGCGGATCGTCGTGTCAGAACCCTCGCCGCCGACGTGACGAAGGAGGCGGAAATTGCATGGCTGTTCGACGAAGTCGGGGCTTTCGATCGTCTCGTCTCGACGGCCGGAACACCGCCGCGGGCGATCCCATTGATCGTACCGACATGGATTCCCATTGATCGTACCGACATGGATGTAGTGCGCCGCTTCGTCGACAAAGAGCAGGTCGCCCGCCGAACCAGAAATATCTCAGCCGAAGGGAACCTCACGCTCGCAGGCAAGTTCGGTACGCGATGTGGGGGAGATTGCGCCATCTCATCGGTTTTATCGTTGTCGTGCTTGCGATCTTCTCCTTCCTCGCATTCCATTAGGAGGGACTATGCAGCGCGACGACGATCAACGAGGCTCGGCTTCAGAGCCCCAGTCTGTCATCCTGAGGTCGCCCTGCTCACCGGCAACACCTGGACTCGGCCCCGCTCGCGTTCGCTTGATCAACATTCGTCGCTTGCACCCGTACAACTCAGAGGCGACGTGATGGCGGCCCGAATGAAATTGTGGTGGGGGTCGAAACTGGCAATGGTCGATCGCCTAGCAATGGCCGATGGCCTAGTGGGAGCTCTGGCGCGAGTCTTGGCCGACGGGTCGCACGTATGAGCAACGAGCCGGCACGTCCGCCAGGCGCATGCCCGTCCGCGTTTGCCAGCTTCTTCATGGCTGGTTTCGAGTGTTCATCGCATCGGCGCGGCGACGGAGTGCGCCTTGATTTGATTCGCGCGACCGCACACGATAAACACGCTCTCGCCGACTATCGCAGTTGTGCTGCCCTTGGGCTTCATACGATCCGCGACGGCTTGCGCTGGCACTTGATTGAAACTGCGCCCGGAGTCTTCGACTGGTCGGGTTGGATCTCAATGATCGAAGCAGCCCACGCGGCGGGGGTGCAGGTCGTCTGGGATATCTTCCACTATGGCTCACCAGATCACGTAGACCAAGGCGCCCCAGATTTTATAGAGGCCTATGTCCGCTTCGCCGCTGAAGCTGTCCGGGTCCACCGCTCCGTCACGGGAGTAGCTCCCTTGGTGTGCCCGATCAATGAGATCTCATTTTTTGCATGGGCGATAGAGGTCGGCTATTTCCCACGCGTGGGGCCGAAGAAGCGGGGATGGTTCAAGCGACAGCTGGTGAGGGCAGCGGTTGCCGGCGCCAAGGCGATGCGCGATGCCGAACCTGGTTGCCGGTTCATATGGGCTGAACCGCTAATCCATGTTGCGCCCCGCGATCGTAGTCGTGCCGAGCAGCGGCGCGCGGAAAATGTTCGTCAGGGCCAGTTTGAAGCCTATGACATGCTGACGGGACGTGCCGAGCCCGAATTGGGCGGCAGCGAGGACTGTGTCGACGTCATCGGACTTAACTTTTATCCGCACAATCAATGGTACTTTCACGGGCCAACGATACCGATGGGCCACCACGAATATCGGGCGCTTTCCGACATGCTAGTTGAAGTCGCAGAGCGCTACAGAAAGCCCATGTTCATCGCCGAGACAGGCGCTGAAGGATCAGGCCGGCCGGCATGGCTCCATTATGTTTGCGATGAGGTCCGTGACGCAATGAGCCGTGGTGCCCCGGTTCAGGGTATATGCCTGTACCCGGTGACCGCGTATCCCGGCTGGGACAATTCGCGCCACGCGGAAGTCGGCTTGTTCTCTACGATTCATGCCGACGGTTCGCGCAGTCTTCGCCAGCCGGTTGCCGATGAATTGGATCGCCAGCGCAGATTGTTCGCGGCAGGTGTTTCGTAGCGGTCGAAGAAGGAGCGGGCTACGTCAGTAGGTGGGGAACTGCTCCGAATGTTGGCCGAGCGTCGTCCGCTGCGCAAGCATCTGCACTGTGCCGTTTGCCGGCAGGCTCTGTTGAATGCGCGCGAACGTCGCCAAAGCCTGACCGACAACCTGATCCATATTGTAGTAGCGGTACGTGGCCAGGCGCCCGACGAACCACACGTCGGGGCACGCCGCCGCCAGTGCTTCATAGCGTTTGTACAGCGCCTCGTTTTCCGCCCGCGGCACCGGGTAATAGGGATCGCCGATATCGGTTGGATATTCGTAAGTCAGGCTGGTCTTCGGGCTCTGCTGACCGGTCAGATGCTTGTACTCGGTAATGCGGGTATAGTTTTCCGTCTGCGGATAATTGACAACGGCGACCGGCTGAAACTGCTCGCAATCAAGCGTCACGTGCTCGAATCGCAGTGACCGATAAGGCAGGCGACCAAGGCTCCAATCGAAATATTCATCAATCGGCCCGGTGTAGATCAGCCGCTGAAAGGGGATCGTGTCGCGAATTTCGCGATAGTCGGTCTGCAGCATGATCTTGATCCTCGGGTTGTCCAGCATGCGCTGGAACATGCGAGTATACCCGCCAGCCGGCATATTCTGGAAAGTGTCGCCAAAGTAGCGATCATCGCGGTTGGTCCGGGTAGGAACCCGCGCAGTCACGGACTTGCTTAGTTGGGCCGGATCGACGCCCCACTGCTTCCTTGTGTAGCCGCGAAAGAATTTTTCGTAGAGTTCCCTGCCAACGGTGCTCACAACCACGTCTTCGGCGGTCCGGACCTCCTCGACCGTTTCTCGCCGGGATGCGAAGAACTCCTCCAACTGCTCGGGCGTCAATTCAAGACCGTACAGGCGATTGATCGTGTCGAGGTTGATCGGTATCGGCAGCAGTTTTCCGTCGACCGAAGACAGTACGCGATGTTCGTAAGGCCTCCATTCGGTGAACTGCGAGAGGTAGTCGATGATCGATCGGGCGTTGGTGTGGAATATATGCGGCCCATAGCGGTGGACCAGAATCCCCGCTTCATCGTAACAGTCATAAGCGTTGCCGCCGATGTGATTTCGCCGGTCGATGAGCAGGACGCTTTCCTGCCGTTGCGATGCGATGCGTTCGGCGAGCACGCTGCCAGCGAAGCCGGCGCCGACAATCAACCAATCGAACATGGTCAGGCTCCCCGGCGCAAAGGCACAATGCTTTTCATTGCATAGGCGCGCTGAATATGGGCAGCCATTGCGTCCCACGTTCGTTCCCAGGACATGTTAGCGAGGTAGGCATCGACTTCCTTCAACAGGAAATTCCGGGGACGTGACAGAAGGGACCGAAGCTTGGTTTCGATGTCTTCGGCGTCAACAATGTCGACCAGGCCTTCGGCACCATAGGTGCGCACGACGTCCACAATCGCCGTGGAGACCACCGGCAGTCCGGCGGCCAGGAACTCAGGAGTTTTGGTCGGGCTGATATAGCGTGTCGCCTCATTGAGCGCGAAGGGCATCCAGCCGGCGCTCCAGTGCCTGAGATAGCCAGGCAGGTCGGCGTAGGGCTTGGCACCCAGCCAATGCAAGTTACTTGCGCGCGGCAGGCTTAGCGGGTCGATCTTGACCACCGGGCCGAGCATGACGAAATGCACTTCGGGCATTGCCGCAGCCGCCTGTGCGATCATTTCAACGTCGAGCCGTTCGTCGATCACGCCGAAGAAGCCCACTCTCGGGTGAGGTATGTCTGCCTGGTCTACAGGGTCATCGCCGGGCTCTCTTGCATTGTGAAAATGCGCAATGTCGATGCTGCTTGGGAAGGGAAAGATCGACTTATGGAGGCTTCGCTTGGCCTCGTACAGACTCTGCCCGCCCGTGAACACGACATCAGCGCGCTGGAACAGCGCTTTTTCCATCTGCGTCAACTCTGCCGGTGCGTTCTTGAAGGCGGAGAGTTCATCCATGCAGTCGTAGACGCATACATCGCAGGCTACATGGTCACTGAAACGCAGCGCCATGGGCGTGTAGTACCATATAGTCAGCCGGTCATGCGGAGTTGAGTTGACGATCTTGTCGACGAATCTGCGCTGGATAGCGTCCTCCTTTGTTGCGGAAATGCCGGCCGGAAGAACCGGGGTTACGATTGTGATCATTGCAGATCGAGCGTTCACCCGCATCGAAGGATAGCGTATTTCCTCGTAGATCGGCTCCTCAAAGTAAATTAGCTGCTGCTGTTTTGAGGCGTGCGTCAGAATATGCTGCGGGCGCTGGTGTACGAAATCCCACCTGAGGTGAGAAAAGCAAAGTATAATAGACGATTTTATGGGGGTAATTGATTTATTTTTTTTGCCACCCGCTATTGTCATGTAAGAAGCCTCTTTGGTTATAGCCTGTAATTCTCCCGATTAACATATGTTAATCGAAGCATGCTCCTAATAAAGCCTTCATCCGCACATCTAACTTTCATTTGAGTAAGTTGTTCCACGGATTTTAATTGGCTGTAGCCGCCGAGCCGGCCACTTGCGTAATTGTTCGAAGAGAAGCGGCGCTGCTACCAACACCTGACGGACATGTCGCCTCGGCCAAGGCGGGGGCCCTTGCAGCTTCAGATCTCGCCAAATGTGGCGCATTGCCACAGAACGGCTGAAATCCGCTCAATCGTTCAACCACCATTCATGAGCGCAGGTATAAGAGTTAACGAGCCGCGCATGATTCGTTTTGGTCGCCACAGATGGCCGAAGAGGGCAGCCACCGTGAGAGAGCCGCAAGGAATGAAGTTCAACTTTGAAACCAACGTCTTTCCGTTGTTTCACCCGCAGTCCGTGGATGATCTGAAGGATCCCTGTCCGGTGTTCGACGGCGCGCTTTGGCACGTCTTCGGTTCCAGCGGCACTGTCACGACCGAGAGCTGGAATATACTACATGCCACGGCTCCGGACCTTTACGGGCCGTGGACCGAGCATGAGGCGCTCGACTTGGCGGTAACTGGATCGGGCATAGCGGCGCCCGGCGTCATTCATGAATGCGGCGTCTTCCATATGTTTATCCAGACCGAATTCATGAAGTCGGGGGGACGTTGCGAGCATGCGGTTTCCAATGATGGCTTCAACTGGGTGGTGCTGAATCCGGCGATATTGTCCCTGCCGGACACCGATGAGGACGGTATCTACGATCCCCATCCGGCGATTATCGGCGGCAAGCGCTACATCGTCTATTCAGGCATGCCTAAATTCACCAGGGTGCCGCAGCCTGATATCTATCTGGCGCGCAGCCAATCCGATTCCTGGTTCGGGCCATGGAAACGTCTCGGCAAGATATTGGACCATCTCGACGTTCCCCATCACAATGCGCGCGAGCATCCGGACTACGAATGGGGGATCGAGGGCGCCCAACTGGTCGAATTGCCCGACGGTCGCGTGCTTCTCAACGCCACCTGCTTCCTTCCCGACGGTCCGCGCGGAAGTCGTCAGCGCGTATTCTTCGCCATCGCCGACGACGTCCAGGGCCCCTACGTGTCGGTCGGCCCGGTGCTTGACCCTGGTGAGCCTGGGGAGAACGGCCATTCGACGGTGATGATCGAGGGCGGGAAACTGACTTTGTTCTACCAGAGCAGACGTGAGGCAACGAACCATCGCTGGCGTTTCGGACTGGCTAGGTGCGACCTGGATCAGCAAGTCCTTTCACGAGTCGCCTAACAGGGACGACCAGCCCACTTCAGATAATCATCTTTGTAATCGGGTTGCTGCCGCGTGCCGAGCAGATCCTCAATCAATCCAGATCGGTCGACTTAGCCGAACGTCGCAGAGACTACGAGGCCGGCGGTTGGACAGGATTTGACGCCGAGGCGGAAGACTATACTCCCGACGAGATCGAGCGGGATCGGGCTCGTGACCTCAACCGCCTCTGATCGAGGAACCCCGCTGCCCGAAAGGTAGCGGGGAATTCTCACTCTCTTCATAGCCAATGCGACAGTATCAGATTCCGCGGAACCAAGGAGGTAGCGGGGCATTTCTGCCTACCGGTGCTTTAATGGAGGCGACGATGGGTTTCTTCAGCAAACTGCTCAAGAGTTTCAAAACAGCAAACCCTGCGAAATCGAGCAGCGGAAACATGCAGAAAGACACCGGCGCCGGGCCCGCTTTGGCGGCGCATTCCAAGGATGCCAAAGCAAGCGGGAAGGCTGGGCAGAACGCATCGGCAGCCACCAAGAAGAGGTGAGACGCCCTGGCGTTCAAAGCGTAGCGTCATCAAAGTGGATGAAGTCCGCCGAGTCGATCGAGCCGTCGTCGCAAACAAGCCAACCGCTTGGTTGGCCTTCATTGTCGATGTTTGGCCAATGCCGCGCCACGAACCCAAAGAGCGAGGTGTCGTTAAACCGATGTTTGGAATCGAAAAGTCTCGCGAGATGCCGATCCCCGCGGTCGCCCTAGCCATGCCCTGGCCGTAACGCGGCTAACGGTGCCAACCATCCTGACATGAATGTTCCGACAGTCGTGCTACGGTGAGAGCGCGGCCGGCCGATGTTTACGACACCGATCTGCCAGCCTGCCATGAAGTGAAGAGGAGAGTTCACCATGTCCAGGATCAACCGCCGCACCTTGCTTCTCAGCTCTGGCAGCGCCGTCATCGCCTCGACGGTAGTGGCAACGGCTTTCGCAACAGAGCCGCGACGCCGGGACCGGGAACCGTCCCGCGATCTGCGGGCGCTGATCATGGCGCACAAGGCAGCGTACGCGGCGTTCGGCAAGGCAATCCACGAAATGGACGGCAGTAACCGCGACCGCGATAGAGCCAGCCGGGCCGAGGAAAGGGCGCTGCTGGCTGTATGCGCCTATCCTGCGGTCAAGGAGGGCGATCGCCGGGCCAAGGCACGATATCTTCTGAAGATCGAGGCGCGCGGCGAACTCGACCCGGCAGAGCACATGCAGGCTCTTCTCCGCTCGACGATGCGGAAGGCATAGAACCGGCTTCCGCGTCGCGCCTTAATGCGTTGCAGTCAACTGTGTCAACCACGGGAACGAGCAAGGAGCGCCATCTCCAGACCTTCTCGAATGTGGTCCCGTACGTCGCGGCCTGCCGTTACAGACCTCCGCCCTGAGGCAAGAGCACCGTCAAACCCTGACCCTCCAAGACATTCAGTTGGGCGCACAACGGCCGCCAGCGAAACCCTGGCTCTTCCTGGTTTCGATGATCTCGCCGTCGGGAAATCGTGCGTTAATCATACCTTCCTTCCGCCCCGCCTGGGGCCTGCTTTCACAAGGGTATGCGCCCGCCGTATCAAGATATTGCCGGAAACGTGACGACGAAGCAGGCGCCGCCGCCGGACGGCGATTTGTGGTGCACGGTTGCGCCGTGATGCGAGGCGATCTGGCGCACCAGCGACAGGCCGAGGCCCCAGCCCCCGGCCGTCTCGCTGCGGCCCTGTGGTCGGAAGAACGGCTCGAAGACGCGCTCGCCGGTACCTTCCGGCAGGCCCGGTCCGTGATCGCGCACCTGGAGCACCACAGAGCCGCCTTCGGTTCCCACATGCGCGCTGACCGGCGGACTGCCATGTCTCTGCGCGTTCTGCATGAGATTGCGAACCAGCCGCGTGAGCAGTGTCGGGTCACCCGACACGACACCGGGCTCGCCTGAGACGTCGACGCCGGAGCGCGCGCCTTCCTCGGCCGTGAGCGCCAGCAGATCCACCGGCTCCACCCGTTCCAGCTTCTCGATATGGTCGAGCCGGCTGGCGAGCAGGATTTCCTCCACCAGCGCGTCGAGTTCGGCGAGGTCGCGCACGATCTCGTCGCGCACCGGGCCGCTTTGTCCGTCCGCGTCGAGGTCGATCGCCATGCGCAGGCGCGCAAGCGGCGAGCGCAACTCGTGGCTGGCATTGGCAAGCAGCGAGCGGTGCGCGGCAAGCAGCCGCTCGATCTGCTCGGCGGCGCGGTTGAAGCTCGCCGCCACCGCCGCCACCTCATCGCTGCCGCGCACGGCGACGCGCGTGTCGAGAGCGCCTGCGCCCCAGCGATCCACGCCTGGCGCAACGCTTCAAGGCGGCGTGTGAGATGACGCACGACCGGAAAGGCGGCAAGCCCTATCATCGCGGCGATCAGCGCGAGAAAGGCAAGTGGGCTGCGGCCGGCCGGGCCGAACGGCATTCTCAGCCGCGCCGCGATCACCCTTCCGTCCGGTTGCCGGCTGATCAGCAGGTGTTGCCCGCCGGGATGCATCCTGCGCCGGGATCCGATCTCTTGCGGGGGATCGGCCGGCCGGCCGCTGCGAGCAGCCGACCCTGCGGACCGTAGACGGAGATGTCGGCATCGAAGGCCGCGGAGAGGCGCTCCACCGTCGGCTGCAGCAAGGCGGGGTCGGTGTCCGCCGGCAGCATCGCCTCGATGAAGGCGTCGCGCCGGCCACTCCAGCCAGCATGTTCGCGTTCCTGGCCCATGCGTACGAAGATCGCGCTGGCGATCGCCACTACGGCGAGGCTGACGAGCACGGTGAGATAAATCTTGACGAAAAGGCTGTTGCGCATGGCGATCTGTCACCGTCCTAGAAACGGGCAAAGACATAGCCCGCGCCGCGTACCGTAATGATGCGGCGAGGATGTTTCGGATCGGTCTCGATCGCGGCGCGGATGCGCGAGACATGCACGTCGATCGACCGGTCGAACGCTTCCAGTTCTTCGCCCTTGACCATGTCCATGAGCTGCTCGCGCGACAGCGTGCGCCCGGCATTTTCGGCGAACGCCACCAGCAGGTCGAACTGGTAGCTGGTCATCGGGCAGTCGCGCCCGTCGACGCGGGCCGAGCGCGACGAAGGGTCGATCTCCAGCCGTCCGAAGCGCAGGATGCGCGGCGAGGCGTTCGCGCCGGCGTTGCGGCGGCGCAGGATTGCCTTCAGCCGCGCCAGCAACTCGCGCGGATTGAACGGCTTCGGCAGATAATCGTCGGCGCCTATTTCCAGCCCCACGATGCGGTCGGTCTCGTCGCCTCGCGCCGTCAGCATCAGAACCGGCACATCGGAGTTCGCGCGGATGCGCTTGAGCGCCTCGAAGCCGTCCATGTCGGGCAGCATGACGTCGAGAACCACGGCATCGGGCGACAGCCGCGCGATCTCGGCAATGCCTGCGCCCGCCGTCTCCGCCGCTCGCACACGAAAGCCGTTGCCCGTCAGATATTCCGCGAGCATGGCGGACAGGCGCCTGTCGTCGTCGACGATGAGAACCTGGTCCGCCATGCTCGTTTGTTGCTCCGATTCGAAACTGTGCCGGTACAGAGCTTACCAGCGGCGGTGCCAGCCGCGATCCTCGAAATGTTCGACCAGCTTCGCCCGCTGCTCGGCCGTCAGCACCTCGGCGGCGTCGAGCAGCGCCGTCGTCAGCTTGCGCGAGGCCTCGTCGACCGCCGCGACGCGCTCGGCGCGCAGCTTCTCCGCCGCCTCGCGGTCGATGGTTGCGGCACCGAGCAGCTTGGCGACATCGTCTCGCGTGTCGCGGAAGCCGCGCATGATCGGGCGGACATCGTCGTGGAGCTTGTCCATGATCGCCTCCAGCTTGTCTTCCTGCTCGGGCGTGGCGTCGACCTCCTCGAGCATGCGCTCAAGGTGATGCCCGCCGAAACCCGGGCCGCCGAACCCCATGTTGTGGCCGAAGTTCGCCTTCGTGTGCATGCCGGGCCCGCCGTCGCCCCAGCTCATGCCGAAGCGCTGCATGCGCCCGTAATCCTGGCTGAGCGCGCCGAGACGCCGACGCCGGCAAGCGCCGCTATCGCAATGCCGCCTATGGCGATGCGCTTGCCCCAGCCCTTCTTCCGCGGCGCGCCGGAGAGGCCGGCCGGTTCCTGATGGTTCGTTTCCATGACGCTGGTCCTTTCGATCATGCGGCATCTCTGCCGCGACTGGGCCAGACTAGGAGAGCAATGTTTCGGCCGTTGCGGGCGAATGTAAAGTTATGTGAAGCCGGCAAAGGCGCTATTGCGGCGGGGAGGCGGGAGTGCTGCGGAAGGTTCTCCACCCTTCCTGAAACCCCGTGGTCTTGAGTTTGATCTGATCGATGTGGCCGTAAGGGTCATCTTTACGGTTTGCGAACAGGAAGGATGAGCCAACTACGGACATCGCCAAGCCACTACTCGGATGTCGCGTTTGGGCCGTCAGCGGACCGTCCGCAATCAGCGCGGAACTATCAGAAAGCGGAATTAGCGACAGCAGCAGATCACTCACTTCATCCCGACAAACGACGCGCGGTGACCAGACGGGCGGGACGCCAAGCGTGTCGTCACGAAGCCGCGGAACGCCGCCAAGCGGCGTCCCGCGGTTTCGTTCCCAAACCTAGTTCTTGACCACGTCCTCCAGGAAGAACCGGCCCAGCGGATTCTGGTAGAAGTTCTCGATGTTCTTACGCGAGACGTTGATGAACGGGCTGTAGTACAGATCGATCCAGTTGACGTCCTCTTTGGCCATCTTCTGCAGGTCGGTGTACATTTGCTCGCGCTTGGCCGGATCCATCTCGGTGCGTGCGGCCGCGACCAGCTCCTTGACCTTTTCGTTGTTGTAGCGGGTCATGTAGTTCATGTTCGCGTCGTGGCCGAGCACGAAGGTGGTCTTCTGGTCTGGGTCCAAGATGTCGTTGGTCCAGTAGTTGACGCCGAGGTCATAGTCGCCGGCCACCAACATGTCCCATTCCTGGCTGGGGTCGACCTTCTGTATGTTGACGGTGACGCCGGCTTTGGCGAGCTGCTGCTGCAGCAGCACGGCCGTCTGCTCGACGATCTCGTCGCCGGCGCGCACGACGTAGTTGAGCGTCAGGTCCGAAGCCCCGGCGTCGGCCAGTATCTGCTCGGCCTTTTCCGGATCGTAGGGCCGCTTCAGATTGTCGGCGTAGTAATAGAGCGCGCCCTTCGGGACGTAGGAGTTTGCAACCTCGCCGTAGCCGAACGTTACCGTGTCGACCACAGCCTGCTCGTCGATGGCCATGTCGAGGGCCTGCCGCACCTCCTTCTTCGCCAGCGCGCCATGCTCGTGGTTAATCAGCAGGTGATCCTCGCGGGTCGACGGGTCTAGATGGACGGTGAGGTTGGAATCCTTCTGCAGTTCGGCGACGCGCGAGAATGGCACGAAGATCGCGGTGTCGAGCTGGCCGGCCTGCACGTTCAGCATGCGGGTGTTGTCGTCCGGCACGGAGATCCACTCGATGCCATCGAGACTCACACGATCGGCCTCCCAGAAATGCGGGTTTTTCGCCAGGATGACACGGTCGCCGCGCCGCCATTCCGTGATAGTGAAGGCGCCGGAGCCGACAGGCGCTTCGGCATATTTCTCCGGACCGAGCGTCTCGAAGCCCTTCTTGGAAAGCACTGAGGCGATCGGGAAGGCCAGCGTCGCCAGGAATGGCGCGGTCGCCTGCTTGAGTTTGATCGTGACGGTCTTCGGATCGGTTGCCTCGACCGTATCCATCACCTTGAAGGGATCCGCCCATAGCGAGCCTTCGTCGTCCCTGATGCGGGTGAGGCTGAACACCACGTCGTCGGCCGTCAGGTCGGAGCCGTCCGAGAACTTCGCGTCGCGCAGCTTGAGCGTATAGGTGAGGCCGTCCGGGCTGACCTCCCAGCTCTCGGCGAGACCGGGCTCCAGTTTGGTGCCGGTCTTGTCGACGCGGATCAGCACGTCATAGACGTTTGCGAACACCCACAGATCGATGTTCTGGGCGGTCTTGATCGGATCGAAGGTGGTCGAGTCCTCGCGCCGACCGATCGTCAGTATGCCGGCGGCTTCTGCGAGCGTCGCCCCCAGGGACAGGCTGGTCATAACGGTGACCAGGCCGATGCGCATCCATTTGCTTCTTAACATCCGTATTCCCCTTCTGGTTTGCCTCTGGTTTTCAGTTTGCGACCCCGTCGGCCTGCGCGGTCGCCATCTTCGAGGGAGCAAGCAGCGGCTTGTCCGGATCGATATGCGGAACGGCGGCGATCAGCGCGGCGGTGTAGGCATGCTTCGGCCGGGAGAACACCTCCTCCGACCGACCTTCCTCGACAATCGCGCCGCGGTGCATCACCACTACACGCTGGCAGAGATTACGCACGATGGCGAGATCGTGGGCGATGAATATCAGCGTGAGCGACATACGCTCCACCAGTTCGCGGAACAGCTCCACGATCTGCGCCTGGATGGTGACGTCGAGGGCGGCCACGCATTCGTCCGCAATGATCAGTTTCGGGTCGACGGCAAGTGCGCGAGCTATGCCGGCGCGCTGGCATTGGCCGCCGCTCATCGTGCGCGGCTTGCGGTCGAGGAACGCGCGCCCCAGGCCGACCAGGTCGAGCAGTTCGCCGCAGCGTGCTGGTATTTGCGCGGTCTCGATCTTGCCCTGTACCCGCAGGACCTCCGCCAGCATCTTGCCAACGGTAAGATGAGGGTTGAGGGCGTTGTAGGGGTCCTGGAAAACCATGGCGGTTTGGCGTCGCAGCCTGGCGAGGACTGCGCGACCCGAGGCGATGTCCGCACCATCGAAACGTATCGTGCCTGACGAGACCGGCGTAAGGCCAAGGACGGCGCGCGCCAGAGTGCTCTTGCCGCTTCCGGATTCGCCGACAAGCCCGACCGTTTCGCCCGGCATGACACGGAGCGTGACCTCTTTGACGGCATCAACCGCGCCTCGCCGGAACAGGCCGCCGGTGGCGAAGCGTACATGCAGCTTCTCGATGTCGACCAGCGGCACCGCTCCGGGTGCCTGGCGCTTCCCAGTCTTTTCCGGCATGTCCTCCTCCGGCAGCGAGGGATGACTGGCGATCAGCGAACGGGTATAGGCGTGCGCCGGCGCCGCAAGCAGACCGCGCTTCTCTCCAACCTCCACCAATCGACCTTGCCTCATCACCGCGATGCGGTCGCAGACTTGGGCGACAATGCCGAGATCATGGGTGACCAGGATCACCGAGAGTCCACGCTTGGCGCGGATGTCCATCAGAAGCCGCAGGATCTGCGCCTGTATCGTCACGTCGAGTGCGGTCGTCGGCTCGTCGGCGATCAGGATCCTGGGATTGCTCGATAGCGCCGCGCCGATCATGGCGCGCTGGCGCATGCCGCCGGAGAATTCGTGCGGATAGCTATCGTAATGCCGAGCCGGATTCGGAAACCCGACCTGGGCGAGGATATCCACTGCCGCGGCGCGCGCCGCCCTGGCGTCCAGCCGCTGGTGAAAGCGGATCCCCTCGGTGATTTGGTCGCCGATCCTCATGACCGGGTCGAGATGGCTGCTCGGATTCTGGAAGATCATGCCGATTTCGCCGCCGCGCACGGCGAGCATCTCGGCCTCCGGCGCAGTCGTCAGCTCACGCCCGGAAAGTGTGATCGAGCCGCCGCTGATCCTGAGCCGGCTCGATGGCAGCAGCCTAACGAGGGAGCGGCAGAGAAGGCTCTTGCCCGACCCGCTCTCGCCGACCAGCCCGAGCACTTCTCCCGGAGCGAGGTCGAGCGACACGGCGTCAAGCAGGGTACGCTCCCCGCCGTCACCGTCATGGACGACCGTCAGGTCGGTGATTTTGAGCAGCGCCGCGATCATTCGTGAACCCCGAACAAATCGGCCAGCCCGTCGCCGATCATGCTAAAGGCAAAGGCGAGCGTCACGATCGAAAGCCCCGGGAACAGCGTGATCCACCACGCGGTGGTGACGAAGGCTTGGCCTTCCGCCACCATCACGCCCCACTCCGCGACTGGCGGCTGAACGCCGAGCCCGAGATAGCTGATGGCCGCGCCATTCAGCAGGACGAGGACCGCGTCGGACATCGCGAAGACGACCGAGCCGGCAGCGGCGTTGGGCAGGAGGTGCCGGAACATGATGCGCGTGCGGCTGAAGCCGAGGCTGACCGCGGCAACCGCGTAGTCGTGGTTCTTGAGCACGAGCATCTGGGCGCGGACGAGCCGCGCGTAGGACACCCAGCCGACGAGGGCCATGGCGATGTAGAAACTGGCCAGGCCCGGCCCCAGGATCGCAATGATCGACAGCATCAATACCAGGAACGGGAAGGCCAGGATGATGTCGACCAGCCGCATGAAGATGGCGTCGATTATCCCGCCGAAGAAGCCGGCTACCGTGCCCAGCGTGGTGCCGATGAGAAAGGGAAAGATGACGCCGATGACGGCGATCTTCAGGTCGATGCGCGTGCCCCAGATGACGCGCGAGAGGATGTCGCGGCCGAAATTGTCCGTCCCGAACAGGTGCAGCCAGGACGGCCCCTGGAGCCGTGCTGTCGCCTCCTGTGCGATCGGATCGTAGGGCGCAATCAGCGGCGCGCCGAGCGCCAGGACGACGAACGCGCCAAGCAGAAAGACGCCAGCCGCCAGCGTGCCGCGGCGGCGAAAGCGGCCGCTCCTACCGAGCGCGGGGGCGGCAAAGGGCTCGCTCACAGCTTCACCCTCGGATCGAGAGCCACCGTGACGATGTCGGCCAGGAAGTTGATCAGCACGGTGGCGCAGGCGAAGACCATCGCCACGCCCTGCACGACCATGTAGTCGCGCGAGAAGATGGCGCGCACCAGCAGCTGGCCCATGCCGGGCAGCGCAAACACGGTCTCCACCACGACGGTGCCGCCTATCAGCCAACCTATGTTCACGGCGAGAAGGTTGACGGTCGGCACCAGCGAATTTGGCAGCACGTGGCGCCGGAACACGATGCTCTCCGGCATCCCGCGCGCGCGTGCGGCAGTCGCCACGTCGGACCTCAAGCCTTCGACCATCGCCGCACGCAAACTGCGCGCCAGAACGGTCGACAGCGACAGCGACACAGTGAGGCTCGGTAGCACGAGATGCGCAAGCTTTTCAGATAGCGTGTTGCCGTAACCGGATACCGGGAGGATGGCGAGTTCGACGCTGAATAGGATGATCAGCATCAGGCCGAGCCAGAAGGGTGGGAAGCCGATGCCCATGGTGGAAACGATGCGGATCACCTGGTCCGCCAGCCTGCCGTGATTGCGCGCCGCAATCGCCGCCACCGGCACGGCGATCAATACCGAAAGCACCACGCTGCAAAGCACCAGCATCAGAGTAGGCTCGATGCGCGTGGCGATCAGCTTCAGCACATCGATCTTGTAGAGGATCGAGCGCCCCATCTCGCCGTCCGCGAGGTTGCGCAGGAAGTAGAAATACTGGGCGAGCAGGGGCTCATCGAGGCCGTACTGCGCGCGGATGCGAGTGATCGCTTCCGGGGTGGCGCGGGTCCCGAGCAGAACGCGAGCGGGGTCGCCAGGGATCAGCCGGACAAGGATGAACGTGATGACGCTGATGCCGAACAGCACCGGCAGGAACTGAAGCGGGCGGTATAGAACGAACCTATAGCGGTGCATGGCCCTGAGGGGTTTCCCCGTCCGCTCCCTTCCACCTGCATTCCGCCTGCATCAGCCTGCCTTGTTGCGCGAGAGGAACCCCAAAAGGATCGGATAGTATGCAGCCGGGTTCTCGTAGAAGGGCATGTGACTCGCATTCGGGATGATGTGCAACTCCGACTGCGGCAGGCCAAGCTTCATGCGAAGACCACAAGCTGGCGTCAGTTCGTCGTGCTCGCCATGCATGATCAGCACCGGCACCTTGATCCTGGGCAGGTCGGGCACCCGGTTCCAGTCCTTGAGATTGCCGATATAGAGAAACTCGTTCGGACCTTGCATGGTCGCGTAGGGTCCCATGTTCCAGTCGTCTAGCGAGCGGCGCACCGGCGCCGGCCATTCGGGCAGGCGGCAGACATGGCGGTAGTTGAGGATCGTCACCGCCGCCATGTATTCCGGATGATCGTAGGTTCCCTGCGCCTCGTGCTTCTGCATCATCGATACGGTCTCGGCTCCCAGCGAGGCGCGCAGGCGTTCCAGTTCCAGCACAAGATGTGGCATGTCGGCGACGGTATCCTCGAGGATCAACGTCTGCAGGTTCTCCTGGTAGGCAAGCGCATAGTCGATCGCCAGCCAGCCGCCCCAGGAATGACCCAACATGTGGACCTTGCCGAGCCCTAGCCTCTTGCGAACCGTCTCGGTCTCCTCGACGTAGCGCGCGATAGTCCACAACGAGGCGTCCGTCGGCCGGTCGGAGTCGCCGGTGCCAAGCTGGTCGAACGCCACGACCCTGTATCCCTGATCTACCAGGCAGGAGTGCGATTCGCGAAGGTAGTCGCAGGGCAGGCCAGGTCCGCCGTTGAGGCAGAACACCGTCTCGCTGCCGGAGCCGAAGCTGTAGGCGACGACTTTAAAGCCGTTGACGTTTACGTCGATGCGATCGTCGGCCGCCATCTCACGCCACATGATACGCTCCGAATGCACAGCTTTTAGGCATGCTCATATTTTAAGCGAAACGTTGTGAGTGCGTCAGCTATAAGAAGTGATAGGG
>NZ_SUEO01000138.1:0-213 GCF_004962925.1 Mesorhizobium sp.
CGCCTCGACCAGCAAAGTCGAGTCAAGTTCAGTCAGAGCCCGCCGGCGCGGGAAACTGTCCGCCAGTTGGATCATCGGCAACTCCAGACGCGCGCAAAATCGTCGAAGGCGCGGCTCAGCGCCGACTGTTTGATTTGAAAGTACGCTGTCGGCGATGCCGGAAGCGCCAGCCGGAAGTCGTTCCAGTTCTCGCGCGAGTCCGGACCGGGCAAG
>NZ_SUEO01000138.1:223-982 GCF_004962925.1 Mesorhizobium sp.
GCGACGACGCGCGGGTTGTCCGGCACGAGTTGGCGCGCCGCCAGCGCATAGATGACGCGCTGGAGCTCGGCAGCGCCCCCGAGCACGATCTGATCGGCCTTCTTTGGCTCTGCACCCGTCTTGTAATCCGAAACGCGAACGGCGTTTCCTGTGGCGGTGATATCGAGCCGGTCGATGCTGCCCTTGACCCGAACCGTGGTTCCGGTGATTCCAACCGGGGCGGTCGGATCCCAGGGAAGATCGCCCGTCGTTGCAACTGCCCCGTCGGTATGGCCGAACGCCAGTTCGGTCCAGCTGCGGGTGCCCGGCAGCAACGACTCGTCGAGCGTCAAAGCTCTGAGCGCGAGCTGGGCAGCAGCTTCTACGGTGTGCCGCCACAGCAGCAACGGCGGCACGGATCGCTTCAGCGGCCACTCCGCACTGACCGTCGTCGCCGCCTCAGCCAGGGCGGCCTCGATCTCGTGCCGCGCGGCGCGGGAATAGCCTGGACTGGGCTCGAGCGTATCGACGGTCCGCTTGAGGAGCTCATGCACGAGATCGCCATAGGCACGCGCATCGAGTGTCAGCGGCTGATCGTGTTCGGCGACCGACCGCCAGCCCAACGCATAGCGCCACACAAAAGCGAGCGGATCGCGGAGCATCAAACGCAGCGACGTCGCGGACTGAACCGCATCGATTGCGCGTGCGATGACTGGATGATCGGCACTCGTCCGACCATCATGGGCGGTGATCGCGGGATTTCGCCAGTCGCGCCAACAC